>NZ_JAUZMY010000094.1:0-530 GCF_036327455.1 Nocardiopsis codii
TGATGTTTTGGATCTCACCGCTGTTGGCCGTCATTTCCCTAGTCGTCATCCCGATCGCCGGGGTCATCGCAGGCCTCATCGGCAAGAGGGCCCAGGGACAGTTCGCCCAGATGTGGAAAGCCACCGGCGAGCTCAACTCGCGGGTGGAGGAGGCGTACTCCGGCCATGCCCTCGTCAAAACCTTCGGGCGCAGCCGGGCTGTCGCCCAGGAATTCCACGAACGAAACGAGGAACTGCGTCAGGCGACCGCCAAGGCCCAATTTGTCTCCGGCCTCATCCAACCGGTGATGTTCCTGCTCGGTAACGCAAACTACGCCATCATCGTCCTCATCGGATGCCTGCGGGTGGCGAAGGGCCAGATGCCGCTAGGCAACGTGCAGGCCTTCATCCAATACTCCCGAATGTTCACCCAGCCGATAACCCAGATTGCCTCCATGGCAAATCTGCTGCAGTCCGGGGTGGCTTCCGCGGAACGGGTGTTCCAAGTTCTCGACGCCGACGAATTATCCACGGATGCTCACGGAAGCCTC
>NZ_JAUZMY010000095.1:0-513 GCF_036327455.1 Nocardiopsis codii
GCTCGCCGTTGGAGGCCAGGGCGGCGCAGTCACGGCCGGGCAGGTTGTAGATCACCACCTGGAAGACCAGGGGCTCGCCCGCGGCCTGGACCACGGCCTCGTCCAGGTGCTCGCGCAGACCCATCGACCCGGTGGTGGGGCTGTCGTTGCCCTCGATCGCGCTGATCTGGTCCATCCACACACCGGTGGGCTGGTCCGAGATCGCGGACCCGCCGGGCTCGGCCGCGGCGTTCGCCGACCAGATCGGGTTCACGTACACATCCGCACCCTCATACGGATTGTCGACGCGCTCGGCGGCGGAAGCACTGGTGGCGGCGACCGTGAGAGAGGCGGTAAGTGCCAGTCCGGCGGCGGTGGCAAGGCCGCGCCGTGCCCACGGAGTTCGTTGCTTGTCGCGGGGGGAGTTTCTCATGTTGTTTTTCTTCCTCATGGGGAGCGGGTGGCCAGAAGGAGTGTGCGGCGCGCCGGGCGCACAACGGCGCCCGGCGGTCCGGGATCGGGGGGACGTGGTCG
>NZ_JAUZMY010000096.1:0-513 GCF_036327455.1 Nocardiopsis codii
CTCAAGGAGCGCCCGTTTCATCAGGCGTTGGACATGATCGCGTTGGAGCGGCTGGGCAAACCGATCCCGCAGAAGCTATTCAAGTCGATCACCGACTATGTCTCGGCGCGTCCCGGGCGGAATTATCCGAGTACTGATGGTCTTATGCTCGCCGCCCTGTCGCATGTGGTGTCTACAGCATACGGTCAGGAGGGGATTACGGCTGTCAAGGCGGCGCTTGTCAAACGTCTGGATGCCGATCGTCAGACAGATGGGTGGGGTTGGCCAGACCACGGTGCGGATGTGCGTGCGACGACGCGAGTGGCACCGGGTTTGTATCGGGCCGGTGACGCGAACCACAAAGACCAGGCTGTCAAGGGTCAGGCGTGGCTGGCCGGTCAGCAGCAGGCTGACGGCTCGTTCCCAAGTAATGTCGTTAGTCCCGCGTGGACGATGATGACGACGGTGCAGGCGGTTCCGGTGTTGCGGGGTTTGCAGTCGTTGGACACTATTGGTGCTAATCCGGCTCGGGCG
>NZ_JAUZMY010000013.1:0-188097 GCF_036327455.1 Nocardiopsis codii
GTCCGAGGCCGAAAAGCGGGAGGCGTTCACCGAATGGCTGCACCACTACAATCACCACCGGTTCCACACCGCCATAGGCGGCCCTCCCGCCTCCCGCGTCACCAACCTCTCAGGTCAATACACCTAGCGCCGCCGGTGCTTGCGGTCCGGGCGCACGCTGCCCTTGGAGGCGCGGCCCGGGACGACGCCCTTCTTCTCTCGGATGCGCATGCTGATGTGCACCGGGGACCCGTCGAAGCCGAAGTCCTCCCGCAGGCGGCGCTCGATGAAGCGGCGGTAGTTGTCCTCCAGGAACCCGGTGGTGAAGAGGACGAAGTGCGGCGGGCGCGAACCCGCCTGCGTCGCGAACAGGATCTTGGGCTGCTTTCCGCCGCGCACCGGCGGCGGGGTCGCGGCCACGAGGTCCTTGAGCCAGTTGTTCAGCTGCCCGGTCGAGATGCGCTGGTTCCAGCCCGCGAGGCTGGTCTCGATCGCCGGGACGAGCCGCTCCATGTGGCGGCCGGTCTTCGCCGAGACGTTCACGCGCGGCGCCCAGGAGACGCGCGCCAGCTGGCGGTCGATCTCCTTCTCCAGGTAGTTCCGGCGCTCCTCGTCGAGGATGTCCCACTTGTTGAACGCCAGGACCAGGCCGCGCCCGGCCTCCACGACCTGCTCCACGACGCGGATGTCCTGCTCGGCGAGCGGCTCGCTGACGTCCATGAGGACCACGGCGATCTCGGCCCGCTCCAGGGCGGTGCCCGTGCGCATGGTGGCGTAGTAGTCGGCGCCCTGGAGGGCGCGGAACCGGCGGCGGATACCGGCGGTGTCGATGAACTTCCACGTCTTGCCGCCGAGGTCGATCATCTCGTCGACCGCGTCGCGGGTTGTGCCCGCCACGGAGTCCACGACCACACGGTCCTCGCCCGCGAGGCGGTTGAGCAGGCTGGACTTGCCCACGTTCGGGCGTCCGAGCAGGGCGATGCGGGGCGGACCGTCCTCGCCCTCCTCCTCGGCGTCGCCGACGGGCTGCTCGGGGAACGCCTCCACGACCGCGTCCAGCAGGTCGCCGGTGCCGCGCCCGTGCAGGGCGCTGATCGGGTACGGCTGGTCGACGCCCAGCTGCCACAGGGCGAGGGCGTCGGCCTCCTGCATGTTGCCGTCGACCTTGTTGGCGGCCAGGATCACGGGGCGCTTCGTGGCACGCAGCACCCGGGTGACGGCGGCGTCGGCGTCGGTGACGCCCACCGTGGCGTCCACCACGAACAGGATCACGTCGGCGGTCTGCGCGGCGTACTCCGCCTGACGGGCCACCATGGCGGCCAACCCGCTGACGCTGGTCTCCCAGCCGCCGGTGTCGACGAGCGTGAACTTGGCGTTCTGCCACTCGGCGTCGTAGGCCACCCGGTCACGGGTCACACCCGGCACGTCCTCCACCACGGCCTCACGGCGGCCGATGATGCGGTTGACCAGGCTGGACTTGCCCACGTTGGGGCGTCCGACCACGGCCACCACGGGGACGGCTGCGGGTTCCGCACCGTCCGCCCCCTCGAAGCCGACGTCGGAGATGTCGAAGTCACTCATGTACTGCTCCCGGTTCTGGGTCCCCGCGCGCCCAGGATGCGTGCCGCGAGGATGGGAATGGTCGACCCGCCCCCGGTGTCCCGGGGCCTACGGGTCAGCGCGGACGCCGACGGCGTCCGCGTACTGGCCACGGAGGGGGAAACCCTCCGTGGATGTCCGTGTGTTCCCCCGAAGGGGTTGTTCGCGGCCTGTGTGGCCGGTGTCACCGCGCGGGAGCCCCGCGCCGTGCGCCTGGTCCGCCCCCCGGTGAGGGAGCCGAACCCGCGCCCGGGACGGGCCCGGACCGGATCACTCCTGGGACGACCCCGCCTGGCGGTCGCGGACCTCGTCGGCCAGCTTGACGACGAGGGCGACGACCTCGTCCAGGGTCAGCCCGGTGGTGTCGAGCTCGGTGGCGTCGGCGGTCTGCGTCAGCGGCGAGTGGGTCCGGCTGGAGTCCAGCTTGTCGCGCCGGGCCAGGTCGGCCTGGGTGGCGGCGACGTCGCTGCTCCGGACCTCCCTGCTGCGACGCTGGGCGCGTGCCTCGGGGCTCGCTGTCAGGAACAGCTTGACCGGGGCGTCGGGGGCGACCACGGTCGTGATGTCACGACCCTCGACCACGATACCCGTGCTCTCGGCTCTCGCGGCGGCGATGACCTCACGCTGCGTGCGGACCAGCAGCTCACGGGCCTCCGGCACCGCCGAGACCGCGCTGACACTGCCCGTGACGTCCTTGCCGCGGATCTCGGCCGCCACGTCGCGGCCGTCCACGGAGACCGTGGGGGCCTTGGGGTCGGTGCCCATGGTGATCACGGGGCGCTCGACGGCGGCGGCGACCGCCGCGGGGTCGTCGACGTCCACACCGTTGTCGAGCATCCACCAGGTCAGCGCGCGGTACATCGCGCCGGTGTCGAGGTAACGCAGATCCCGCGCCTTGGCCACGCCCCGGGAGGTGCTCGACTTGCCCGACCCGGAGGGACCGTCGATCGCGATGACGATGCCCTCGGTGCTGCCCTGCGCGCTCACTGCCGTTGACTCCTGGTGACGTTCACTTGTGCCGACGCCCCAGCGTACCCGTGGCCGCGGGCTGCTCTTGACTGGAATCGGCCGGTTCGGGCCCTCCGCGACCGGTCGGCGCCGCGGCGAACCGGTCGCGGCGGTGCGCAGGGCGCCCACCCGGACGGGAGCCGGGCCGCGGCCCTCGCACCCGCGTG
Organism: Nocardiopsis codii; assembly: GCF_036327455.1. Classification (NCBI taxonomy): domain Bacteria; kingdom Bacillati; phylum Actinomycetota; class Actinomycetes; order Streptosporangiales; family Nocardiopsidaceae; genus Nocardiopsis; species Nocardiopsis codii. The sequence continues at coordinate 2,754 of NZ_JAUZMY010000013.1, forward strand.
CGGGACCGGTCCCGCACGCGGCGTCCAGGAGACGACCGCGTCGGCTCCAGGACGGGCGTCAGGCTCCGGGGTGGACCGACCAGCCGTCGGCGGCGAGCGCCCGCACGAACGCGTCCACGGCCTCGGGCAGCACGTGCAGCTGCGCCACGCCCAGGGGCAGCCCCGGGGTGTGCTCGATGCGCACGTCCTCGATGTTGACCCCCGCGGCGGCAGCGGAGGCGAACAGACGGCCCAGGGTGCCGGGTTCGTCGGGGATCACCACCGGGATTACCGTGTACTCGGGCAGCCGCACCGTTCCGTGCTTGCCGGGGATGCGCCCGTGCCCCGCCCGGCCCCGCTCCAGGAGGTCGCGCACCGGAGCGAGGACCTCCGCTCCGACGGGCGGGCGGCCCGCCCCCTCCGTGCCCGGCACCGGGGCGGCGCCCCCCGCGACCGCCGTGTTCGCGTCCGATCCGCCCGTGCCCGCCTCCTCCGCCGCCCCGCGCAAGGCGTCGGCGGTCGCGGCGAGGTCGGCGGCCACCGCGTACAGCACGTCCGCGACCGGGGCCGCGTTGTGCGTGAGGATCTCCGTCCACATGGCGGGGTCGCCCCCCGCCACCCGGGTGACGTCGCGCACGCCCTGCCCCGCCAGGGTCAGGGCGGCGGCGTCGCCGGACACCAGCCGCGCGGCCACCGCCGACGCCGCCACGTGGGGTGCGTGCGAGACCAGCGCCACGGCACGGTCGTGCACCCCGGCGTCCAGCACCAGCGGATCCGCGCCGCACAGGCGTGCGACCTCCGCCACCGCCGCGACGGTCTCCGGGTCGGCCTTGCCCGTGGGGCACAGCGCCCACGAACGCCCCAGGAACAGGTCGGCGCGGGCCGCGCCCGGTCCCTGCTTCTCCCGGCCTCCCATCGGGTGCCCGGGGACGAACGTGGCCATGTCGCAGCCCAGCCGCTCGGCCTCGGCGAGCACGCTCGCCTTCACGCTCGCCACGTCCGTGTACACGTGGGCCAGCCCCCGGTCCTGGGCGCGGCGCAGTACCGCCGGGACGACCGCGGGCGGGGCCGCGACGACCGCGACGTCGGCGGGTGCGGCCGACGGGTCCGCGGACTCGTCCAGGGGCCGCCCGGCGCCCAGGTCGCAGGCCAGCCGCAGGGACGAGGGGTCTGGGTCCGAGAGCGTGACGTCGACGTCGCGGGCCCTCAGCGCGAGGGCGATGGACGTCCCGATCAGCCCGGTCCCGATCACCGTGACCCGGCGTACCGCGTGCCGGTGCTCCCCGCCCCCGGCTCTACCGCTGGTGTTGCCCACTTCTCCCCCGCCTCCGGTGTGCACTGATCCCCCAAGCCTACGACCTGGACCGGGACACGGAGCGCCGCCTACTGCGCGATGTCCAACCGCAGGGCCTGGGCGCCGCGCAGGTACACGTGCTGCAATTCGGAGCGCGGACGGTCCGTCTCCACGTGCGCCATGAGCCGCACCACGCGCGGCAGGGCGTGCGGGACGGAGATCTCGGCCGCGCAGATGAGCGGGACGTCGGTGAAACCGATCTTGCGCGCCGCCAGAGCCGGGAACTCGCTCGTCAGATCGGGGGTTGCGGTGAAGAGCACACTGATCACGTCGTCGGTCTGCAGGGCGTTGCGCCGCATCACCTCCGCGACCAGTTCGGCCGTGGCCTCCAGCACCTGCTCGCGTTCGTCCGCGTCTACCTGCACCGCACCGCGGATGGCCCGTACCGCCACGTTCGATCCCGCCTTGTCGTCGTACTCGTCGTTCACCGGGCCGCTCCCGGAACGGGAACGGCGGCCGCCGCCCGGAGGATCCCGGGGCGACGACCGCCGTCAACTGTATCTACAGCCGTCCCTACAGACCGGCCGCGGAGTAGAGCTCGCTGACCTCGCGAGAGGTCAGGGCCCGCATCGTGCCCAGTTTGAGGGTGTTGAGGTCGATCGGTCCGACCTGGGTGCGCGCGAGGTCGGCGACCGGGTGGCCGACGGCCTCCATGAGGCGGCGCACGATGTGCTTGCGGCCCTCGTGCAGCCGGATCTCGACGAGCGCCTTGGGGGGCTCGTTCTCGACCACGCGGAAGGAGTCGACCTCGACCGGGCCGTCCTCCAGCTCGACGCCCTTCTGGACCTCGCGCACGACGCGGTGCGGGACCGGACCGGGCACCTTCGCGATGTAGGTCTTGACGACCTTGTAGCGCGGGTGGGTGAGCCGGTTGGCGAGCTCGCCGTCGTTGGTCAGCAGGATGAGACCCTCGGTCTCGGTGTCCAGCCGGCCGACGTGGAAGATCCGCTCCTCGGTCTGACCGGTGTAGTCGGCCAGGGTGGGGCGGCCCTCCGGGTCCCACATGGTGCTGACGACGCCGCGCGGCTTGTTGAGCGCGAAGTACAGCTTGTCCGGGGCGGTGACGACCCGCATGTTGTCCACGCGGATCTCGGACGCCTCGGGGTTGACCCTGGCCCCGAACCTGCGCACGACCTGGCCGTCCACGCTGACGCGTCCGGCGGCGATCATCTCCTCGCTGGCGCGCCGGCTGGCGACACCGGCGGCGGCGAGCGCCTTCTGGAGGCGGATGCCGCCCTCCACGTCGGTGTAGGTGTCGCGGCCCTCCTCGGCGCGGTCCTCGTCCTTGGGGTCGAAGTCGGCGCGCAGGGCGTTGAGTCGCTCGCGTGCCGCCTTCGACAGCTGGCTCTCGCTCTTGGGCCCGCCCGGCGTGCCCTCGCGCCCGCCCTGGGCACGGCGCTCGTCGCGCGCGCGGCTGGCGCGGTCGCCGTGGGAACGGCTGTCGCCGCGCCCCCGGTCGTCGCGTCCACCGCGGTAGCCGCCGGAGCGGTTGTCGTCACGGCCGCCGCGGAAATCGCGGCGGTCGCCCGAACCCCGGCTGTCGCGGTCGCCGCCGAAGGAGCGACGGTCACTCGAACCCTGGCTTCCACGGTCGTCACGGCCGCCGCCCGGCCCGCGTCCGCCCCGCTCGAAGCGTCCGCCGCCGCGCTGGTCGTCACGGCCCCGGTAACCGCCGCGGTCGCCCGCGCCCCGGTTGTCGCGGTCGCCGCCGAAGGAGCGACGGTCACCCGAACCCTGGCTTCCACGGTCGTCACGACCCCGGTAGCCACCCGAACGGTTGTCGCCGGAGCGGTTGTCGCGGTCGCCCCGGAACTCACGGCGGTCGCCGCCGCCCCGGTTGTCGCGGTCGCCGCCGAAGGAGCGGCGCTCGCCCGAACCCTGACCACCGCGGTAGCCGCCGCGGTCGCCCTGGTGACCACCGGAACGGTGGTCGTCACGGCCGCCGCGGAACTCACGGCGGTCGTTCGAGCCCTGCCCGGCGGAGCGGTTGTCGCGGTCGCCCCGGTAGCCACCGGAGCGGTTGTCGCGGTCGCCTCCGAACGAACGGCCGGGCCCCCGGTTGTCGCGGTCGCCGCCGAAGGAGCGACGGTCACCCGAACCCTGGCTCCCACGGTCGTCACGACCCCGGTAGCCACCCGAACGGTTGTCGCCGGAGCGGTTGTCGCGGTCGCCCCGGAACTCACGCCTGTCACCGGCGCCGCGGTCGTCACGGCCCCCGCGGTATCCACCGCGGTCACCCTGGTAACCACCGGAACGGTTGTCGCGCTCGCCCCGGACACCACCGCGGTCGCCACCGGAACGGTTGTCGTCGCGGCCGCCGCGGTATCCGCCGCCCCGGTTGTCGCGGTCGCCGCCGAAGGAGCGGCGCTCGCCCGAACCCTGACCACCGCGGTAGCCGCCGCGGTCGCCCTGGGACCCTCCGCGGTCGTCCCGGCCGCCCCGGTACCCGCCGCGGTTGTCGCGGTCTGCGCCGAACGAACGGCCCGCGCCTCGGTTGTCGCGGTCTGCGCCGCGGTCGTCACGTCCCCGGTATCCGCCGCGGTCGCCGCCGGAGCGGTTGTCGCGGTCTCCGTAGGAACGTCGGTCGTCGCGGCCACGGGGGCCGCGGTCGTCACGCTGACCGCCTCGGGGGCGGTCGTCGCGGCGGCCGTGGCCACCGCGGTTGTCGTAGTCGCCGCGCTCACCGCGCGGGGCGTCGTCCCGCGCACCGCGGGAACTTTCGTTAGGTGTGCTCACCGGTGTCGTCTAGACCTTCGATGTCGTCGGGGAGGAACGGCGCCAGATCAGGCAGCTCGTCGAGGCCTCGTAGGCCCAACCGTTCCAGGAAATAGGAGGTGGTCCGATACAGCTGCGCACCGGACTCTGCGTCATGCCCGGCCTCTTCGATCAGGCCCCTCAGTACGAGGGTACGCATAACTCCGTCACAGTTGACACCGCGTACTGCGGAGACCCTGCCACGGGAGACCGGCTGTCGGTAGGCCACCACCGCCATCGTCTCCAGTGCGGCCTGTGTGAGCCGCACCTCCTGCCCCTCCTGGAGGAAGTGCTCGACGACGTCGGCGCATTCGGGGCGCGTGTACACACGCCACCCGTCGGCCACCGCCCTCAGGTCGAAACCCCGCCCCTGCTCGGTGTATTCCCGTGAGAGGTCCTCCAGGGCAGCGGAGACGACCGTGACGGGCACCTCCAGCGCCTTGGCCAGCTCGTACTCCGACACCGGCTGGTCGACCACCATCAGCACGGCCTCCAGGTCGCGCCGCAGGGTGGGCGGGGCGGAGATCTCAGCCACCCCGATCGTGTCCTCGCTGGTCACTCCGGCTCCTCCCCCGGCTTCACCGGGTCCGTCTCGTCGTACTCGCTCTCCAGCTCGACCCGGTCCTCGCCGCCGGTCCAGGTGACCAGCAGCTCCCCCAGGGGGTCGGGCTGGTCGAAGCCCACGCTGGACGCCCGGTACAGCTCCAGCAGGGCCAGGAACCGGGCGATGACCTCGAAGGTACCGGTGCAGGCCGCTGTGAGCTCGGCGAACGTCAGGCGCCCGTGCTCGCGCAGTTCGGCGACCATCAGCTCGCCCTGCTCCTTGACGGAGGTCTTGGTCTGGTGGATGTGGGTGACGGGCACGCTCGGGGGTTCCCTCGGCGTGAACACCAGTCCGGCCAGTGCCGCGAACTCCTGCGGACCCAGACGGAACAGCACCTCGGGCCGGAGCGCCGCGAACTGCTCCTCCAGGGGGACGGCGCGCGCGTAGCGGCGCCCCTGGGAGGCCAGCCGGGCGCGCATGAACGAGGCGACCTCCTTGTAGGCCCGGTACTGGAGCAACCGGGCGAACAACAGGTCGCGGGCCTCCAGCAGGGCCAGGTCCGCCTCGTCCTCGACGTCGCCGCGCGGCAGCAGCCGGGCCGCCTTCAGGTCCAGCAGGGTCGCCGCGACCAGCAGGAAGTTGCTGGCCTGGTCCAGGTCCCAGTCGTCGCCGAACGTGCGGATGTGCGCGATGAACTCGTCGGTGACCTTCGACAGCGACACCTCGGTGATGTCCATCTTGTGCTTGGAGATCAGCCCGAGGAGCAGGTCGAAGGGACCCTCGAAGTTGTCCAGGTGCACCTGGAAGGCGTTCTCGTCCACCTCTGCGGTGTCCGCCGGGCTCCGTTCAGCCCGCATGGCCTCGGCCCCACGTCGTCTCACTCATACGCACAAGGGTGTCACCGGCCGGAACCCACCGGTGACACCCGTACCCTCCCGTCGTCGAACCGGTACCCCCTCCGGTACCGGTACGCGCGCCGGCCGCCGCTCAGCCCTCGGTCAGACGGCGTACCAGCATGCTGGACTGGCCGTTCTCCTCGAAGTCGGCCAGCAGCACCGCGACGGCCTCACGGACCAGGCGGCCGCGGTCGGCCGACAGCCCGTGCTCCGCCCTCAGCGAGAGCCGCGTCTGCTCCAGGGCCAGCAGTTCGGGCCCGGAGACGTAGACGGTGATCTTCTCGTCGTGGCGCTGCCGCCCGCTCGGTTTGGGTGCTCCGAGCACCTTGGCGCCGGACGAGCCCCCCGACGTGCGACGCGGCGGCGTCTCGTTCCTTCTGCCCTGCTCCGGTGCCGTGTACTGGCGTTCGGTCTCTTCCGGCACCTCTTCGGTGCCGCTGGGACGGAAGAAGAGCTCGTCCGCCCCGGGTAGGGTCACGCGCCGTGACCGCTGAGAGGCCACCTAGCCAGCACCTCCTTGGCCAGGTCCCGATAGGCGTTGGCGCCGGCCGAGGTCGAGTCGAACCTGGTGATGGGCTCGCCCGCCACGGTGGCGTCCGGGAAACGCACGGTGCGGTTGATGACCGTGCCGTAGACCTTGTCACCGAACCCGTCGATGATCGTGGACAGCACCTCGCGCGCGTGGAGCGTGCGAGGGTCGTACATGGTGCCCAGGAACCCGTCGATGACGAGGTCCTCGTTGAGCCGCTCCTGGACCTTCTGGATGGTGTCCATGAGCAGTGCCACACCGCGCAGCGCGAAGAACTCGCACTCCAGCGGCACGATGACGCCGTCGGCGGCGGTGAGCGCGTTGACGGTGAGCAGACCCAGCGAGGGCTGGCAGTCGATCAGCACGACGTCGTAGTCGTTGATCACCGGGCGCAGCGCGCGGCCGAGCATCTGCTCGCGCGCCACCTCGCCCACCAGCTGCACCTCGGCCGCCGACAGGTCGATGTTGCTCGGGATCAGGTCCAGTCCGTCGATGTCCGTCTTGAGCAGGACGTCCTCGACCGTCACGTCCCGCTGCATGAGCAGGTTGTAGACGGTCAGGTCCAGCTCGCGCGGGTCGAGCCGGCCGAGTCCGACGGACAGGGCGCCCTGCGGGTCGAAGTCGACCAGCAGGACGCGTCGGCCGTACTCGGCGATGGCCGCACCGAGGTTGATGGTGGTGGTGGTCTTACCGACCCCGCCCTTTTGGTTACAGAGTGCTACAATCCGTGCCGGGCCGTGTTCGTCCAACGGCTCTGGCTCCGGATACTTGCGTTCCGGTCTCTTGCTGTGCAGGTCGGCCCCCGTGTTGCGTGTCGTCCCCCAGGGGTTGGTCACCGGGTCGGCGAGTACCTCCTCGCCGACGGGTGCGGTGTTCGCAGCCACGTCGTCCTCCGCCCAGTTCACAACCCTTGACCTCCCCTACGGGCCGACCGGGCCCGAAGGTGCCACACCCCCTGCGCCCGGCGGCCGTCGGAAACTCAATATGTCGACAGCAACGTACCTCTGTGCGGCGACTCTAGATCGCCGACACGGCGCACTTCAACGAAACGTATGCGTAGAATCCCACGCCTTCGGCTCCGGGGGAAATCGAACGGGAGAACCCCGTTGTTCCACTTCTCCCGCAGGGCAGGCCTTTCCGCCGCCGTTCGGCCACGTCAGCGCCGCGCCCGCGGATGACTCGACGCGTACACCTCACGCAGCCTCTCCACTGTCACAAGTGTGTAGATCTGGGTGGTGGTGACCGAACTGTGCCCCAGCAACTCCTGTACGACGCGGATATCGGCACCGCCGTCGAGGAGGTGTGTGGCGAAGGAGTGCCGCAGGGTGTGCGGTGAGACCCCTTCGACCCCGGCGCGCGTCGCGACCGCCGCCAGCACCCCCCAACCGCCCTGCCGGGTCAGCCTCCCCCCGCGGGCGTTGAGGAACAGCGCCGGACCGCCCCGGCCGGAGGCCGCCACGGAGGGCCTGGCCCGCACCAGGTACGCGGACAGCGCCCGCCGCGCGTAGGAGCCCAGGGGCACCACCCGTTCCCTGCCGCCCTTGCCGCGGAACCGCACCAGGCCGACGGCGTCGTCCCCGTCCACGGCGTCCACCACGTCGTCCACGTCCAGCCCGACCGCCTCGGAGATACGCGCGCCGGTCCCGTACAGGACCTCCAGCAGGGCGCGGTCGCGCAGGGCGAGCAGGGCGGAGCGGTCCCCGGCGGACGGGGCCCCCTCGGGACCGGAGGGGCCCGTGGGGGTGCCGGAGCCGGAGGGGCCCGCAGCGGCCAGGATGCGCTCCACCGCGTCCAGCGGCACCGCCTTGGGCAGCCGCATCGGCGGCGCCGGCGGGGACACGTCCACCGCCGGGTCGACCACGGCCCACCCCTCGCGCACGGCGAACCGGTGCAGGCCCCGCACCGCGGCCAGGGCCCGCCCGGCCGACGCCGCGCCGAGCGGCGGATGCCCGCCCTCCCCCTCCCTCAGTGCGCGCAGGAAACCGCCCACCTGGGCGGGGCCGACGCCCTCCAGGGAGGCGACCCCGGCGCACTCCAGGTGTTCGGAGTACCTGCGCAGGTCGCGGCGGTAGGCCAGCAGGGTGTTGGCGGCCAGGGCGCGCTCGGCGCTGAGGTGGTCCAGGAACGCCGTGCACACGTCCGCCAGCGGTCCCGTGTCGGAGGGCGCCGCCGGGGCGCCCTCCGTCCCGCGTGCGCCGGAGGACGCCTCCGACCCCCGGGACGAGGACGGTGCGGAAGACCCGGGTCGCGCGGGCGGGGCGGTGTCCGGTTCGTCGCCCACGGGTCAGCCGGCGGGGAGTTCGCGCAGGGACGCGAAGCCGTCGGCGGAGGCGGCGTGCGCGGCGAGGACGCCGATGACGGTCGGGCCGTTGTGCAGGCGACCCTCCATGACCAGGCGCACCGCCTCCCCCAGGGGGACCCACTCCGCGGCCAGGTCGGTCTCCTCGTGCTCCCGCACGAAGTCGATCTCCTCGGGCGGGACCTCGGACAAACCCCGGGCCAGGAACACGTGGATGCGCTCGTCGGAGAACCCCGGGCTGGGGAAGAAGTCGGGCAGTTTGTACCAGCGCTCGGCGCGCAGCCCCGCCTCCTCGACCAGCTCCCGCCTGGCGGTGGGGAGCGGTCCCTCGCCCTCCACGTCGATCATGCCGGCGGGCATCTCCCACAGGGTCTGCCGGACGGGGTGCCGGTACTGGCGCAGCAGCAGCACCCGGCCGTCGTCGTCCAGGGCCAGGACCGCGGCGGCCCCCGGGTGCTGCATGTAGTCGCGGGCCGCGACGCTGGTGCCCACGCCCCCGGCCCCGGGCATCTCCACCCAGTCGGTGCGCATCGCGACCTTGGCACTGCGGTAGCGCACCTCGGACCGGTCCACCGGCCACGACTCGGGGGCGTCCGCGACCTTCGCGTCCGCCCCCGTGGTCTCGTGCTCGGCCGGGTGGGTGTCACTGGGCATGGGATCGCCTCTCAGGATCGTGCCCCGCCCGGTCCGGCGGTCAGGAGACCTTGTGCTCCAGAGCCGCCGAGACCAGCCCGCGGAAGAGCGGGTTGGCCCTGGTCGGGCGGGAACGCAGCTCCGGGTGCGCCTGCGTCGCGACGAAGAACGGGTGCGCGTCCCGGGGCAGTTCGACGTACTCCACCAGCTTGCCATCAGGGGAGAGCCCGGAGAACACCAGACCCGCCTCCTCCAGCCGGGGGCGGTACGCGTTGTTGACCTCGAAGCGGTGGCGGTGCCGCTCGGAGGCCTGCTCGGCGCCGTCGTAGAGGCCGCGGACCACGGTGTCCTCGCCCAGGGCGGCCGGGTACATGCCCAGGCGCATGGTGCCGCCCATGTCCCGCTCCCCGGCCACGACGTCGGTCTGGTCGGCCATCGTCGCGATGACCGGGTCGACCGCCTTGTCGTCGAACTCGGTGCTGTTGGCGCCCTCCAGCCCCAGCACGTTGCGCGCGTACTCGATGACCATCGCCTGGAGGCCCAGGCAGATGCCCAGCAGCGGCACCCCGTTCTCGCGGGCGTAGCGGATGGCGCCGAGCTTGCCCTCGATGCCGCGCACGCCGAAGCCGCCGGGGATGAGAACGCCGTCGGCGCCGTCGAGCTCGGAGGCCGCACCCGAGGGGCTGGCGCAGTTGTCGCTGGCCACCCAGCGCAGGTTGACGCGGGTGTCGGTGGCGAACCCGCCCGCGCGCAGCGCCTCGCTGACGGACAGGTAGGCGTCGGGCAGGTCGATGTACTTGCCGACCAGCGCGATGGTGACCTCGTGCCCGGGCTGGTGGACGCGGCGCAGCAGCTCGTCCCACTCGGTCCAGTCGACGTCCCGGAAGGGCATGCCCAGGCGGCGGACGACGTAGGCGTCCAGGCCCTCGCGGTGCAGGACCTTGGGGATGTCGTAGATGGAGGGGGCGTCGGGGGTGGAGACCACACCGGCCTCGTCCACGTCGCACATGAGGCTGATCTTGGACTTGAGGCTCTGCGTGATGGGGCGGTCCGACCGGCACACGATGGCGTCGGGCTGGATGCCGATGCTGCGCAGCGCCGCCACCGAGTGCTGGGTGGGCTTGGTCTTCATCTCCTTGGCCGGGCCGAGGAAGGGGATGAGGGAGACGTGCAGGAAGAAGCAGTTCTCCCGGCCGATCTCGTGGCGGATCTGGCGGACCGCCTCCAGGAAGGGCTGCGACTCGATGTCGCCGACCGTGCCGCCGATCTCGGTGATGACGATGTCGACGTCGGGGGCGTCCATCGCGTAGATGCGCGCCTTGATCTCGTTGGTGATGTGCGGGATGACCTGCACGGTGTCACCGAGGTAGGCGCCCTGGCGCTCCTTGGCGATGACGCTGGAGTAGATCTGTCCGGTGGTGACGTTGGCCGTCGCGGACAGGTCGACGTCGAGGAAGCGCTCGTAGTGGCCGACGTCCAGGTCGGTCTCGGCCCCGTCGTCGGTGACGAAGACCTCTCCGTGCTGGAAGGGGTTCATGGTCCCCGGGTCGACGTTGAGGTAGGGGTCCAGCTTCTGCATGGTGACCCGCAGGCCGCGCGACTTCAGGAGTCGTCCCAGGCTGGAGGCGGTGAGGCCCTTGCCAAGACTGGAGGCGACGCCGCCAGTAACGAAAAGGTGCTTGGTACTCGCGGCGGATGCCAAAGTGTTGCTCCCGTGGGTTGAGTGGCTACGGCGGGCTCGGGACGAGCTGAGCGGCCGTGCGGCGGTCCGGTCGCGGGCGTTGGGATCTTCGCTCAGGCAGCCGGACTCCACGGGGCACCAGGATAACAGGCCCCCCGTCTGCACTCACCTGGGAACGCCCGGCCCCGCACCGGTGTTCCCGGGCCCCACCAGCGCGCATCCCCTGCACGGAAGGGGCTTCGCGCCACGTCACGGCCTCCGCACCCCCTGTCCCCGGGCCGGAAAAATCATCTGATCCGACCCGGGGCGGGTGCTTGGGCGGCAGCCCACGCGCCCCTCGCGGCGACGAACACCACACCCGGGAGCGACCCGGGCCACGGGCCGGGACCAGGCACCAGCCCTCCCCGGCCGGCCCGCTCAGGACGGGCCGGGGCGACTCGGGGGCAGGGACGGCGGGTCAGGCCGGGAAGCCCCCGGCGCGTCCCAGGTAGGCGGGCGGCTGCTTGCCCAGGCGCTCCCCCATCCACTCCCCCAGCGCGGCCGCCTCCGACAGGCTCACGCCCGTGTGCAGGCCGCTGCGGTGCAGCATGTACAGCAGGTCCTCGGTGGCGATGTTGCCCGTCGCGGCGGGCGCGAACGGGCACCCGCCGAACCCTCCCAGGCTGGAGTCCAGCACGCGCACCCCCTGGTCCACGGCCGCGAGGGCGTTCGCGTAGCCCGTGTTGCGGGTGTTGTGGAAGTGGCAGCGCAGGGCGCGGCCGTCCGCGACCTCGGCGACCCGGCCCAACAGGTCCGTCACCTGGCGGGGCACACCCACACCGATCGTGTCGGCCAGGGCGATCTCCACGGCGGCCGTGTCGGCGATCCGGCGGACGACCTCCACCACCCGCTCCGGCTCCACCTCACCGTCGAACGGGCAGCCGAACGCGGTCGAGACGGTGACGCTCAGCGGGATCCCCGTCCCCGCCAGCGCCGCGTCGATACCGGCGAGGGCGTCCAGCATCTCGTCCACCGTGCAGCCCTGGTTGCGGACGCAGAACCCGTCCGTGGCGGGCACCGCCACGTTGACCTCCGACACCCCGGCGGCCACAGCGCGGTCCAAACCGCGCCGGTTGAGCACCAGCCCGATGTGGGAGACCCCCGGCGCGCGCCGCACGCCCGCCATGATCTCCTCGGCACCGGCCATCTGCGGGACGCGCTTGGGGTTGACGAAGCTGACCGCCTCGATCCGCCTCGCCCCGGCGGCGGCGGCACGGTCGATCAGGTCGATCCGGTCCTCGACCGACAGCGTCGTCGCCTCGTTCTGGAGGCCGTCGCGCGGCCCCACCTCGACGATCTCGACGTGCTCCGCACCCTCGGGCCCACGGTCGTCCGTGCTCATCGTCCCCGCCTCTCCACGCCCCGTCGCGTTCTGCGCCCAGGCTAGTGGAGCCCGGCCCGCCACCCCGGAGCCGGGGTGGCCCGCGCCCGCCCTGGTCAGCGCAGGGCGAGCGCCGGACGGACCTCCCAGGTCGTCCACACGGGGCGGTACCCCATCCGGTGCCAGAACGGACCGGACAGCGGGTTCATCGCCGCGTAGTTCAGCACGGACACACCCACGCCGTGGCTGTCCAGGGCCTGGTGCGCCTGCCCCACCAGGGCGGTGCCGATCCCGTTGCCGCGCTCGTCCGCGCTCACCACCCCGTAGCCGATGTGCGCGATCGGCCGGGCGTTCACCAGCGGCTTGGCCCAACGGGAGCGCTCGGGCGGCGACACCCACAGCAGCCCGACGGCCCGGCCGCGGCGCTCCGCCAGCCAGATCCACGAACGCGAGCGGTTGAGCGCACGCGCGGCCACCTCACGGGTCTGCTCGGCGGTGTCCGGTTGCAGGAACACCCCGCCGAAGTGCTGCTCGTACCGGTGCTCCTCCATCAGCAGGCCGACCACCTGGGTGAGGTCGCTGCGGTCCGCCAGCCGTATCGTCACGTCGCGCGGGGGCAGCGACGGGGGGACTCCGCGCCGACGCTGCCGGGCGGCCAGCACGGTGTAGGGCTGGAGGCCGTGGCGCTGCAACGGGATGATCCCGCACACGTCACGGGCGGGCCAGCTCACCAGTGCCGCCGACTCCGAGCCGGTGCCGGTCGGCAGGTCCTCCAACTGGTCGCGCCAGCTGGTCAGCAGCGAGTCCAGGGCGCGGCCGGGGTCGGGGCCTCCCACGATGGGGGTGAGCCAGTGCTGGTCGGGCACGCCCCAGATCCGGCCGACCTCGCCGGGCTGGTACCAGGTGTAGTGCATGGTGCCCGCCGCGACCGTGCGTCCGTCCTCGTCGCTGACGGTCAGAAGCGGGTAGGAACCCGGAGCGAAGCTGACGGGTTCGGGCAGCAGCGGGTCCGCGGCCGCCCAGCGCTGCGCGGCCGACTGCACCAACGGGTCCAGGCCGACGTCGCCTCCGGGCGACTCATCGTGCCGCACCCGCGCGACATAACCGCTCATCCACCCCTCCCCTAGCGGGTCCTCACGTCAAGCGCGCGTCCCCTGACCGGTCGGCCGAACGGTGCGCGGCGCCGCCCGTGGCCGTCGTGCCGCACCGACGGGACCGGATTCACCGCGGGCGGAACGAAACGACCGTACCGCCTCAGAACCGAACGGGAGAACGAAACCGTGAACCGCCACCGAAAATTCACTCCGTGCGGCCGCACCCGCCCGAAACTTTCGTCCCCGCCCCGCGCGGGGGGCGAGTGGACGCGCACCACGGTAACGGATCGAAGGTCACTCTCGGATGCCGGGGCGGTCAACGCACCGACACGGAATCCGTCCGCACCGTCACCGGCACCCGGCCGAGGGGCGGAAGACCGCGCGGGCCGGCCGCCTCCACCGCCCCGGGTCACTCGTCGGCGGAGCCGCCCTCGGTGACGGTGGTGTTGCGACCGTGGTTGATCACCTCGGGGTCGCCCGAGGCGAAGGAGACGGTGTTGTCCACCCCGACCAGCACGATCTTGTCCGCGGAGCCCACGTCCACGGTCGACCCCCGGCCGGTGGCGCGCACCAGGCCGCAGTCCCCGTCCAGGACCACGACCGCGTCGTCGGCGGAGACGACGACCTCGCGGTCCCCGCACTCCTCGCTGACCTGGGCGCCGTCGTCCACGATGATGAGGACGTCGTCGTTGATGACGTTGTGCTCGGGGACCACGGCCTCCTGGGCGGCCCCCTCGGGGGTCGGGGCGCCCTGGGGCTCGTCCGGCCCGTCCTGCCCGAAGGCCAGTCCACAGCCGGTGAGCAGGGCGGTGGACAGGGATGCTGACACCAGCGCACCGCCAGCCCCCAGCAGATACCGAACCCTCATGCGTCCCCCACAGCCGAATACCCGGCAATTACGACATACGTCCTGGGCAAGGCCAAGAGTATGTCACGCGGAGGTAACTACGCGACCTCATCGTATTCCAAACGTGCCCCTTCCGAGACGGTGAGGGGTGCTTCGGATGGAGCCTCCCGCCGCCGAAACCCCTGACCACCAGGGGTCGGACACCGCCTTCAACTCACTTCACACCAGCCGCGTCCATCCCGCGAAGCTCCCTCTTCAACTCACCGATCTCGTCCCGCAACCGGGCCGCGAGCTCGAAGTGCAGGTCCGTGGCCGCCTGGTGCATCTGCGTGCCCAACTGGTCGATCAACGCCGCCAGCTCCGCACGCGGCATCGACGACACGTCCGCGCGCTCACCCAGCGCGGGCACCGGAGCCCGGCCCCCCTGGGGACCGCTGGAACGGTACCCCGTGGCCATCAGCTCCTCGGTGTCCACGTCCTCACGGTTCAACGAGTCCAGGATGTCGGCGATCTGCTTGCGCAGCGGGGTCGGATCGATCCCGTGCTCGGCGTTGTACGCCAACTGCTTCTCCCGACGCCGGTCGGTCTCGTCCAGAGCCGCCCGCATGGAGTCCGTCACGTTGTCCGCGTACATGTGCACCTGGCCGTCGACGTTGCGCGCCGCACGACCGATGGTCTGGATCAGCGACGTCTCCGAACGCAGGAAACCCTCCTTGTCCGCGTCCAGGATCGCCACCAGCGACACCTCCGGCAGGTCCAGGCCCTCCCGCAGCAGGTTGATGCCCACCAGCACGTCGAACTCCCCGACCCGCAGCTCCCTCAGCAGCTCCACCCGGCGCAGCGTGTCCACCTCGCTGTGCAGGTACCGCACCCGGATGCCCAACTCCGCGAAGTAGTCGGTGAGGTCCTCCGCCATCTTCTTCGTCAGGGTGGTCACCAGCACCCGCTCCTGGCGCTCGGCCCGCACCCGGATCTCGTGGACCAGATCGTCGATCTGCCCCTCCGTGGGCTTGACCAGCACCTGCGGGTCCACCAGCCCGGTCGGGCGGATGACCTGCTCCACCACGTCGCCGGCGCTCTGCCGCAGCTCGTAGCGGCCCGGCGTCGCCGACAGGTAGACGCTCTGACCGATCCGCCCGGTGAACTCCTCCCACTTCAGCGGCCGGTTGTCCATGGCCGACGGAAGCCGGAAACCGTGGTCGACCAGCGTGCGCTTGCGCGCGGCGTCCCCCTCGTACATCGCCCCGATCTGCGGAACGGTCACGTGCGACTCGTCCAGCACCAGCAGGAAGTCCTCAGGGAAGTAGTCCAGCAGCGTGTTGGGCGCGCTCCCCGGCTCACGGCCGTCGAAGTGCCGCGAGTAGTTCTCGATACCCGAGCAGGTGCCCAGCTGCCGCATCATCTCCAGGTCGTGGGTGGTGCGCATGCGCAGCCGCTGCGCCTCCAGCAGCTTGCCCTGACCCTCCAGCTCGGCCAGGCGCTCCGCCAGCTCCGCCTCGATCGTGGCGATCGCCCGCTCGGTGCGCTCCTCACCCGCCACGTAGTGCGACGCCGGGAAGATGAACATCTCCTGGCTCTCCCCCAGCACCTCACCGGTGAGCGGGTGCAGCGTCAGGAGCCTCTCGACCTCGTCACCGAACATCTCGATGCGGATCGCCAGCTCCTCGTACACCGGGATGATCTCGATGGTGTCCCCGCGCACCCGGAACGTGCCCCGCGTGAACGCGGCGTCGTTGCGCGAGTACTGCATCTCCACCAGCCGGCGCAGCAGCTGGTCGCGGTCGACCTCCATGCCGACCGACAGCTGCGCCATCCGGTCCACGTACTCCTGCGGGGTGCCCAGGCCGTAGATGCACGACACCGACGCCACCACGATCGTGTCCCGGCGGGTGAGCAGCGAGTTGGTCGCCGAGTGGCGCAGCCGCTCCACCTCGTCGTTGATCGAGGAGTCCTTCTCGATGTAGGTGTCGCTCTGGGGGACGTACGCCTCGGGCTGGTAGTAGTCGTAGTACGAGACGAAGTACTCGACCGCGTTGTCGGGCAGCATCTGACGGAGCTCGTTGGCGAACTGCGCCGCCAGGGTCTTGTTGGGCTGCATCACCAGGGTCGGCCGCTGGAGCTGCTCCACGGTCCACGCCACCGTCGCCGTCTTACCCGTACCGGTCGCGCCGAGCAGGACCGTGTGCTGGTCCCCCTCACGCACCCTCCTGGTGATCTCCGCGATCGCCCCCGGCTGGTCCCCCGCGGGTGTCATGTCCGAGATGACCTCGAACGGTGCCTCACTGCGCTTGATGCCGCTGACCGGTCGCACGTCGCCCTCTTCTCCCGCTCCTACCGGTGGGGCGCTCCCGCGCCGCGCCACCCCTGTCCCCTCACCCCTAACGCTACAGACCGCCCATGACATCCCTGGGCGGCCCGGAGGCCGGGGATACCATCGGAGCCAGCGCCCTGCGCCCCGAGACGAGGTGCCAGTCGTGTCCCACCCCTCCAGACCCACCTTCGACCCCGGCCTCCCACCGCGCACGGTCGCGCGCCTGAGGGCCCGTCCCGAGAAACTCCTCCCCTCCTCCGCCGGACCGCCCGGCCGGCCCACCTGGAGGCAGCTCGCCCTCCTCACCGCCACCGGGTGCACCTCCCTGTCCGCCGTCGCCCTGCTCACCCCCGCCCTCGGGACCGCCCTCCTCGCCCTGCTCTGCCTGGGCACGACGATGACCGTCCTGGGGCTGGTCTCCCTCAGGAGCTCCTTCGCCGACGACTGGGCCGACCTGGTCGTGCACTCCTTCTGGGCCCTGCCCGTCTCGGCGGCCGGGGTCCTCCTCGCCCGTGTGCTCCTCGAACAGCCCCTCGGACCGCTCCACGCCCTCGTCCCCGGCGACCCCGCCACCGCCGCCCTCTACCTGGCCGCCGCGGCCGGAGGCGCCGGCGCCATCATGCGCCCGGGCATGGCGGCCCGCCTGGCCGCCGAACACCACGACCGCTACGCCCTGCCCGGGGACTTCGGCCGCCCCTACAGCTACGCCACCCGCCACGAGGAGCCCGAGGCCCACCTCCTCGCCCGCGTCCAGCGGGCGACGGACCGGGTGGAGGAGGCCGCCCGCGTGCTCGGCGGCTCCTTCGACGCCGACCACACCCTCCCCCTGCTCAGGGAGGAGGAATGGCGGCTGTCCCAGGAGCTGCTGCGGCTGCGCTCCCTGCGCAGGGAACTGGTGCAGCGCACACGCGAGGCCGTGTCCCCACAGGTCACCAAGGCGCTCCAACCGCAGAAGGAGGCGGTCGAACGCGCGCACCGGTCGATCGACGCCCGCATCGGGGTGCTGACCGCCTACGGGGAGCGCGTCCACGCCGCGGTCACCGCCCACCGCGAGTGGGAGCAGTGCCAGGCGATCGCCGACCGGGCCGGGGCCTACGCCGACCTGGCGCTGTCCTCCTCCAGGGACACGATGCACACCGAGGAACTCGACGACAGCCTGCTCAGCGTCGAGGCCGCCCGATCCGTCCGCGAGGAACTGGTCCGCGAGGCCGTCGACGCGGGCTCCTCCCTGACCGAGACCCTCCACCGGGGCGGGAAGGACGACACCCCCTGAGCCGCGCCCGCGGTGCGGACGCCCGGAGCGCCGCCCCGCGGGCCGACCCGGACCGCGGCCCCCGCGGCACGACGGCACGCGGCCCCGATGAGCTCCGGCGCCCGAACCGCCACGGGTCCGGGGCCACGGCGGAGTGGCGGGCGTGCCCGGGGCCCTGGCGGTCGCCGGGCTACCGGTCGCCGCGTCGGACGCGCGCGAGGAGGTCCTCCCACAGCCGGGCGACCCGCTCGCGCAGCTCCTCCGGGGTGCCGGAGTTGTCGACCACCAGGTCCGCGGCGGCCAGCCGCGCGTCCCGGTCGGCCTGCGCCCGGATCCGCGCCCGCACCTGCTCGCGCGGCACACCCCGGTTCTCGGCGACCCGCTCCACCCGCACCCCGTCGGGGGCGTCCACCACCACGACCACGTCGTAGAGGGGGCCCAGACCGTTCTCCACCAGCAGCGGGACGTCGTAGACGACGACCTCCACCCCGGACGCCACCGCCTCCTCCATCAGCTCGGCGCTGCGCCGGGCCACCAGCGGGTGCACGATCGCGTTCAACGCGGCCAGCCTGTCCCCGTCGGCGAAGACGACCTCGCCCAGCCTCGGCCGGTCCAACCCTCCGTCCGGGGCCAGCACCTCCTCCCCGAACTCCGCGACGACCGCGGCCAGCCCCGGCGTCCCCGGCTCGACCACCTCCCGGGCGATCGCGTCGGCGTCGACGACGGCAGCACCGTAGGCGGCCAGTGCGGACGAGACCGTGCTCTTGCCCGAGCCGATCCCTCCGGTCAGTCCCACTTTCAGCATGCTCCGAACCCTAGACGTCCCGTCCCGCCCCGCCGCGGCAGGCCCCTCGGAGACGGCCGGCCCCTCACCCCCGCGCGCCCACCGCGCCGGACCGCACGCCCGGGACGACCTCCTTGCGCATGTGCACCATCACGAGGTGCTCGGCCACACGCTCCCGCGAGGTCTCCGCGTACCCGCGCTCGCGGTAGAGGCGCTGCTCCCCGGCGCTCTGGGCGCCGGTGGACAGGGTGAGGGACGTCAGCCCCGGGTGACGGGCCCGCAGTTCCTCCTCGACCCGGGTGAGCAGCGCCCGCGCGATGCCCCGCCGGCGCTGGTCGGGGGCGACCGCCAGACGCACGACGACGGCGTTGGTCCCGGCGACCGCGGCACGGACCGCCCCGACGATCCGGGTCCCGTCCACGGCTTTGAGGACCAGGGCGTCCTCCTGTGCGAGGACCCGGCCGATCCGCTCCAGGCTCTCGGTGAGCGGGAGGACGAACGGGTCGCCGTAGGTCTGCGCCTCGTCGACGAACGCCGCCCGCTGGAGGGTGAAGACCTCACCGGCGTCCGCGGGGGTGGCCGGGTGGATGTCGAACACGTCGTCTCCTCACACGCCCCGCGCACCGGGGCACGCCACCGACCCTAGCCCGGCGCCGCCGGGGCGGCCGGTGTTCCGCGCGGGCCCGGCGCAAGCCGGGGTCGTGGTGAGAGGGGAGGCCGCGGTTCCGCCGGGTACCCGGCGGAACCGCACCGGAACGCGTCAGGGCCCTGTGACGGACCCGACGGGCCCCGGGCACGACGAAGGGCCGCCCCCACCGGGGACGGCCCTTCACCGCTGTCAGAGGATCCTAGAGGACCACCTGGTTAGGCCTCGCCACCCGCGAGCTTCTCGCGGAGAGCGGCCAGAGCCTCGTCAGAGGCCAGGGCGCCGCTGTTGGAGGACTCGGAGCCGGACGAGCCGGCGCTCGGGGCGCCACCGTCCGTGTACTCCTCTTCCTCCTCCGGGGCGGGCGCGTTCGCAGCGTCGGCCTCGGCCGCACGGGCCTCCTCGACCTGCTTGCGGTGCGCCTCGAAGCGGGACTGCGCCTCGGCGTAGCTGCGCTCCCACTCGTCCCTCTGAGCCTCGAAGCCCTCCAGCCATTCGCCGGAGTCCGCGTCGAAGCCCTCGGGGTACTTGTAGTTGCCCTGCTCGTCGTAGTCCGCCGCCATGCCGTACAGGGTGGGGTCGAAGTCCACCTGGTCGGGCGAGACGCTCTCGTTGGCCTGCTTCAGCGAGAGGCTGATGCGACGACGGTCGAGGTCGATGTCGATGATCTTGACGAAGATCTCGGTGCCGACCTGGACGACCTGCTCCGGCACCTCGACGTGGCGCTCGGCCAGCTCGGAGATGTGGACCAGGCCCTCGATGCCCTCTTCGACGCGCACGAACGCACCGAACGGAACCAGCTTGGTGACCTTGCCGGGAACGACCTGGCCGATCTGGTGGGTCCGGGCGAACTGCTGCCACGGGTCTTCCTGGGTCGCCTTGAGCGACAGGGAGACGCGCTCGCGCTCCATGTCCACGTCGAGAACCTCGACGGTGACCTCCTGGCCGACCTCGACAACCTCGCTCGGGTGGTCGATGTGCTTCCAGGAGAGCTCGGAGACGTGCACCAGGCCGTCGACGCCGCCCAGGTCCACGAACGCACCGAAGTTGACGATCGAGGAGACGACGCCCTTGCGGATCTGACCCTTCTGGAGGGTGTTGAGGAACGTCTGGCGAACCTCGGACTGGGTCTGCTCCAGCCAGGCGCGACGGGACAGGACCACGTTGTTGCGGTTCTTGTCCAGCTCGATGATCTTCGCCTCGAGCTCGCGGCCGACGTACGGCTGCAGGTCGCGCACACGGCGCATCTCGACGAGGGACGCCGGCAGGAAGCCCCGCAGGCCGATGTCGAGGATGAGACCGCCCTTGACGACCTCGATGACGGTGCCGGTGACGACGCCGTCCTCTTCCTTGATCTTCTCGATCGTGCCCCAGGCGCGCTCGTACTGGGCGCGCTTCTTGGACAGGATCAGTCGACCTTCCTTGTCCTCCTTCTGGAGAACGAGGGCTTCGACCTGGTCGCCGACAGCAACGACCTCACCGGGGTCGACGTCGTGCTTGATCGACAGTTCCCGGGAGGGGATCACACCCTCGGTCTTGTAGCCGATGTCGAGCAAGACCTCGTCTCGATCGACCTTCACGATGGTGCCCTCGACAATGTCACCGTCGTTGAAGTACTTGATGGTCTCGTCGATCGCCGCGAGGAAGGCTTCCTCGGACCCGATGTCGTTGACCGCTACCTGGGGTGTCGAGGTGGCCTCGGTGCTGCTCGTCATTTGTGGGTGGACTCCGGATACGGACAGATTCAGAAAATGGGCATGCCGCGGGTTCGAGCCCGTCGATCCGTCATCCAGAGGCAGAAAGCAAGGTCTCGACGGAACCGAATCCGTCGGTGAACACCAGCCGTCTGGTTCCAGAGTGGTGACCGGAGCGGTGCGACACCTCAGCCCCCTACTCGGAGACGGCAGCCGCCCGCACGAACCCACAACGGTCCCGCCAGAATATGAGACAAGGGCGTCCTGGTCAATCGGAACCCCGGGCCGCCAACCCGGCGAAGGGCACAATGGCCGCAACTTACCCGAGCATGCCGGTCAAGATCAACTGGACGGTACACCCACGTCCGCACGGGCGCACCGCCCCCCGCGGGGAGCTGTGCGGACATCCCCGGGACACCTGTCGGACACCCGCGAAAAAAGTTCCAGACGCCGGTTCCGGTCAGTCCGAAGAGGGCCGAGAGCGCGTCCGTTTGACGTCACCGCGGCGCCGCTTGGCGTCCAACCGGCGCTGCTTGGCCCGCCGCCCCGGCTTGGTCGCCCGCCGCCCGCGCGCGGGCGGCGACGTCGCCTCGGCCAACAGCGACTCCATCCGCTCCCGCGCCTCGGCACGGTTGCGGACCTGCGACCGGTGCGTCTGCACCGTCACCGTCAGCACCCCGCCCACCAGGCGCCCCCGCAGCCGCTCCAGGGCACGCTCGCGCCGCACCTCGCCCAGCACCTCACAGGCCGCCACGTCCAGGGACAGCGACACCCGGGTGTCGGAGGTGTTGACATGCTGCCCGCCCGGCCCCGAGGACCGCGAGAACCGCCACACCAGGGCGTCCGCGGGAACCGTGACCGATCCCACGGTCAACCCGCCACCCTCGGCCGCCCCGCTCCGCACCGCCACCGTCCCCGCCTCCCACATCCCTCACGGCGGCCCCGGACCGGGGCCGCCGGAACACCGCTCAGTGCGCGGCGTCGTGCCAGTTCTGCCCGCTGCCGACAGAGACGCCCAGCGGGACACGCAGAGCATAGGCCGAGCCCATCTCGTGCGTCACGAGGTTTTCGACCTCCTCGCGCTCCCCCGGGGCGACCTCCACCACGAGCTCGTCGTGCACCTGGAGGAGTACCCGCGAGGACAGCCCCCGATCGGTGATCGCCGCGTCCACCTGGAGCATCGCCACCTTGATGATGTCGGCGGCCGACCCCTGGATCGGGGCGTTGAGCGCCATCCGCTCCGCCATCTCCCGCCGCTGCCTGTTGTCGCTCGTCAGGTCCGGCAGATAGCGGCGCCGCCCCAGGATCGTCTCCGTGTACCCGACACGGCGCGCCTCCTCCACCACCGCGTTGAGGTAGTCGCGCACCCCGCCGAACTCCGCGAAGTAGTCCTCCATCAACCGCTTGGCCTCGTCCGGGGCGATCCCCAGCTGCTGGGACAGGCCGTAGGCGCTCAACCCGTAGGCGAGGCCGTAGCTCATCGCCTTGATCTTGGAACGCGCCTCCCCGTCGACCTCCTCGACCCCCACACCGAACACCTGCGAGGCCATCTGCGCGTGGAAGTCGTAACCGCTGTTGAACGCTTCGATGAGCGCCTTCTCACCCGACAGGTGCGCCATGATCCGCAGCTCGATCTGGCTGTAGTCCGCCGTCAACAGCTCGTCGAACCCCTCGCCCACCACGAACGCCCGCCGGATACGCCGGCCCACGTCCGTGCGCACCGGGATGTTCTGGAGGTTCGGATCCGTCGAACTGAGCCGCCCCGTCGCCGCCACCGTCTGGTTGAACGTGGTGTGGATGCGCTCGTCGTCGGCGATCGTCTTGATCAGGCCCTCGACCGTCGTCCGCAGCTTGGTCTGGTCCCGGTGGTGCAGCAGCACCCCCGGAAGCTCGTGGTCGGTCTGCGTCGCCAGCCACGCCAGCGCGTCCGCGTCGGTCGTGTACCCCGTCTTGATCTTCTTGGTCCGCGGCAGGCCCAGATCCTCGAACAGGACCTGCTGGAGCTGCTTGGGCGACCCCAGGTTGAACTCCCGGCCGACCACCTCGTGCGCCTTCTCCACCGCACCCCGCGCCTCGGACGCGAACTCGCCCTGAAGCCCCTCCAGGTACTCGCGGTCCGCCGCGATCCCCGCCCGCTCCAACCGCGCCAGCACGTCCACCAGCGGCAGCTCCACGTCGGCCAGCAGGTGCGTCCCGCCCCGCTTGTCCAACTCCGCCGCCAGGACACCGGCCAGGTCGCGGGTGGCCGCCGCGCGCACCGCCAGCAGGTGCTGGCGGCCCGAACCCGCGCCACCGTCCCCGCCCAGGTCCAGGGACAGCTGGTCCCCCGCGGTGTCCTCCTCCAACTCCCGGCCCAGGTACTTGCGGCACAGGTCCGCCAGGTCGAACCGGCGCTGCCCCGGCTGCACCAGGTACGCGGCCAGAGCCGTGTCGCTCACCACCCCGCCCAGCGTCCACCCGTGCGCGCCGAGCGCCAACAGGGCGCCCTTGTACTCGTGCACCGCCTTGGGGCGGCCAGGATCGGCCAGGAACCCGGCCAGCGCCTCGGTGTCGGCCGGGTCCAGCGCCGTCGGGTCCACGAACACCGCCGCACCGGACGGCACGCAGATCGCCAGCGCGTCCACCCGGCCCGTCCCCCGCCCCCAGGCCGCGTCCAGCGCGAGCCCCGCCGGGGCCTGCGCCGTGAGCGTGTCGTCGGTGGGCGTGTCAGCGGCGGCGTGCTCCCCCAGCCACGCAGCCAACTCCCCCGTACCGGCCACCGTCACGTCCACCGAGAACCCCTCGGAGACACCGTCCCCGCCCTCGCCCGGGCCGCCGCCCTCATCGATCCGCAGAACCGCGTACAGGCGCTCACGCAGGTTGGAGGCGAACTCCAGATTGTCGAAGAGGGCGTCGATCCCCGGCCTGTCGACCGCGCCCAGCACCAGCGAGGCGACGTCCGCGCCCAACTCCACGTCCGTGGCGAGCAGGTTCAGGCGCTGGTTGCGCAGAACGTCGTCCATGTGGTCGCGGAAGTTCTGCCCCGCCTTGCCGCCGATCTCGTCCGCGTGGGCGATCAGCTCGTCCAGGGACCCGTACTTGGCGATCCACTTGGCCGCCGTCTTGGGCCCCACCCCCGGCACGCCCGGCAGGTTGTCCGCCTTCTCACCCACCAGCGCGGCCAGGTCGCGGTAGCGCTCCGGGGAGACCGCGTACTTCTCCTCGACCGCCGCCGGGTCCATCCGCCGCAGGTCGGACAGGCTCTTGCCCGGGTACAGGACCGTGCAGGAGTCGGTGACCAGCTGGAACGCGTCACGGTCACCGGAGGCGATCAGCACCTCCATCCCGGCCTCACCGCCCTGGCGGGCCAGGGTGGCGATGACGTCGTCGGCCTCGAACCCCGGCACCGACAGGTTGGCGACACCGATCAGCCGCATCAGGTCCTGGGTGAGGGGCACCTGGGACGGGAACTCGGGCGGGGTCTCGGACCGCCCCCCCTTGTACTCCTCGTACTGTTCGTGGCGGAACGTCGGGCCCGACAGGTCCCACGCCACGGCGACGTGGGTGGGCTCCTCGTCCCTCAACAACTTGACCAGCATCGACGCGAAACCGTAGACGGCGTTGGTCGACTGCCCGGTACTCGTGCCGAACTTGTCCACGGGCAGCGCGAAGAACGCCCGGAAGGCCATCGAGTGGCCGTCGAGGAGAAGGAGGCGGGGGCGCCCACCGCCACCGGCGGAGGCGGAACTGCCCGCCCCGGCGCTGGCCTGGGATGTCTGGTCGGGGGTCTCTCGATTCGTCACCACAGACGAATCCTAGGATGCGGAGCGGACACTTCGCGGCCACCGCCGTGAGGACCCGCCCCCGGACCGGAGGGATTCGCCCCGACCGGGCTCGTTTAGACCGAATCGGAAGGCACACATCATGACGACGGACTCCGAGGCGCTGCGCCGCATGCTCGACACCGGCGCCCTCGCCGGCGGCCTGGACCAGACCATGGGCATCGAGGTCACCGAGGTCTCCGCCAAACGCGTGGTGGGCCGCATGCCGGTCGAGGGCAACGTCCAGCCGTTCGGCCTGCTCCACGGCGGCGCGTCCTGCGTCCTCGCCGAGTCCCTGGGCTCCATCGGCTCCACGATCCACGCCCAGCGGTTCGGCCGGATCGCCGTCGGCATCGAGATCAACGCCACCCACCACCGCTCTGCCACCGAGGGGCACGTCACCGGCGTGGCCACCCCCGTCCACCTCGGCCGCACCCTGGCCACATGGGACATCACCATCACCGACGACAA
This sequence comes from Nocardiopsis codii, assembly GCF_036327455.1. Classification (NCBI taxonomy): domain Bacteria; kingdom Bacillati; phylum Actinomycetota; class Actinomycetes; order Streptosporangiales; family Nocardiopsidaceae; genus Nocardiopsis; species Nocardiopsis codii. The sequence continues at coordinate 27,682 of NZ_JAUZMY010000013.1, forward strand.
GGGCCGCAAGGTGTGCACCGCCCGGCTCACCTGCATGCTCCGCGACATGCCCAAGGAGTAGCGGCCGAACGGACGGCGGAAACTGCGGATACCCAGCCGACGGAGTACGCACCGCGAACACGTGCGCGCCCGCGCCAACGGCGCCCACGACACCGCGGCGCATAACGGCCAAGGGTTTTCTCCAATTCAGTAAGGACCACTTCAGGCCACCGCCCGGAACTCCTGTGACATTCCCCCAGCCCGACCGCAAGCCTTGACGGTCGGGCTCCGTCATGCCTGGTCATCGCGACAGAATGCTTTCTTCCGTGTGCGTACAGCTGCCGACCGTCCAACCGGAAGCACTGAGATCCCCGCGATGACTACAGAGCCATAACAGCATGACGGCGAGTCGGCACCAACGCCCGAAATGTTCTTTCCGCGGTAGAACATCCATGATTAAGCTCCGCTAACGCTCCTGATTAAGTCATGCCACACACCGCGGGCATCAGGGCGCACACGCAACAACGGCACCGCTGCGACACGCGACGCGTGCATCGCCGGTTGAACGGAGCGACCACCATCATGGCAAGCAAGAAGGTCCTAGGCCTCACCGCCGCAACCGCGGCCCTGGTACTCGGGCTGACCGCGTGTGGCAGCGACGGCGGAGGCGGCGACGACGCCAGCGGCGGCGGCGAGGAGTTCACCTTCGGCGTCCTCTACCCGCAGACCGGCAGCCTCGCCTTCCTCGGCCCGCCCCAGATCACCGCGGCCCAGTACGCCGTCCAGGAGATCAACGACGCCGGCGGCATCCTCGGCACCGAGGTCCCCGCCATCGTCGAGGCCGACGAGGCCGGCGACAACGCCCAGGCCAACGAAGCCGCCAACGCCCTGGTCGCCGACGAGGTCAACGCCGTCATCGGCGCCGCCGCCTCCGGCATGACCCAGGCGACCTACGACACCATCACCGGTGCCGAGATCGTCCAGTGCTCCGGCTCCAACACCGCCGCCGAGCTCAGCGACATCGAGGACGGCGGCTACTACTTCCGCACCGCGCCCAGCGACGCCCTCTCCTCCATCGTGATGGCCCGCACCATCGCCGACGCCGGCCACCAGAACGTCGCCATCGTCTCCCGAGGCGACGACTACGGCCGCGGCTACGCCGACGGCCTCCAGACCGAACTGGAGAACCTCGGCGCCCAGGTCACCGTCAACGAGACCTACGACCCCGAGGCGACCACCTTCGACTCCGTCGTCAACGCGGTCAGCGGGGACGAGCCCGACGCCGTCGCGCTCATCGCCTTCGAGGAGGGCGCGCAGGTCATCGCCCAGCTCCTGGAGTCCGGCATCGGGGGCGACCAGCTCTTCATCACCGACGGCCTCAACGACACCGGCCTCGGCGAGACCGTGAACGCGGACGACCCCGACAGCGTCAACGGCATCACCGGCGTGGCGCCCAGCGCGGACAACCCCGAGTTCACCGAGGGCCTGACCGCCTTCAACGAGGACCTGGACGTCTTCCAGTTCGCCCCGCAGGTCTACGACTGCGTCACCGCCATCGCCCTGGCCGCCGAGGCCGCCGACAGCGTGGCCCCGTCCGACTACGTGGCCGAGCTGCCCAACATCAGCCGCCCCGAGGGCACCGAGTGCGGCAGCTTCGAAGAGTGCCGCGACCTCCTCGCCGACGGTGAGGAGATCAACTACCAGGGCGTCAGCGGCAACATCGACTTCGACGACAACGGCGACCCGACCGCCGCCACCTTCGAGATCTTCCACTTCGGAGACGACGGCCACGAGATCCTCGCCTACGAGGAGCACTCCGTCGAGGGCTAACCCCCACAGTGGCGACACCGCACGGTGACCCGCCCCCGACGACCGGCACCACGAAGGCGCCCCGGGAACCACCCGGGGCGCCTTTCCCGTTCCCCCCACACGCCCCCCAGCACCCCGCACAGGCGCCCACACACCCGGCCCCGCCACCTCCCGCCGGCGCACACCCACCGGCCCCTCCGGAGCAGCGCCCACCCCCACGGCGCCACCCGACCCACCACCCCCGGCCCCGCACAACCCCCGCACACGACGAAGGGGCGGAGCCACCAGGCCCCGCCCCCACACCACAACCCCGGTCAGCCCTTCGCGAGCGTCCCCAGGTACAGCTCGATCACGTTCGGATCGTTCAACAGATCCCCACCCGAACCCGTGTACGCGTTACGGCCCTGGTCCAGGACATAACCCCGATCACAGATCTGCAGGCACCGGCGGGCGTTCTGCTCCACCATGACCACCGAGACACCCGTCTCGTTGACCTCCTTCACCCGCTGGAACACCTCCTCCTGGTAGATCGGGGACAGACCCGCCGTCGGCTCGTCCAACAACAGCACCGACGGGTTCATCATCAACGCACGACCCATCGCCACCATCTGGCGCTCACCACCGGACAGCGAACCCGCCTTGGCCTTACGCCGCTCCCCCAACAACGGGAACAGGTCAGCCACCACCCCGAACCGCTCCGCGAACGAACGGGGCCGCAGATACGCCCCCATCTGGAGGTTCTCCTCGATACTCAACGACGGGAACACGTTCTGCGTCTGCGGCACATACCCCACACCGCGCTCCACCAGACTGTGCGCCGGCAGACCCGCGATACTCGCACCCCGCAGCGTCAGACCGCCCTCACGCACCGGAATCAACCCGAAGATCGTCTTGATCAGCGTCGACTTACCAGCACCGTTCGGACCGATGATCGCCACGACCTCACCCTCGGTGAGAGTCAGGGTGCACCCGTTCAGGATGTTCACCCCCGGCACATAACCCGCCACCAGATCCCGGGCCAACAGCAGGTAGTCCTCCGGACCACCCACCTCCACGGCCTCCGCCCTCGCCTGCTCCAGGACCTCCTCACGGTGCTCCTGGGCCACGGCCGCCTCCTCGGCCTCCGCCGGCACCTCGTCCGGACCCGGCCTCAGATCACCGTTCTCAGTCATTCGTCACTCCCCTGGGCCTCGACCGTCTCCTCCTGGGCACCCAGGTAGGCGTCGATCACCTGCTGGTTGGCGCGGATGTCCGAGGGACGGCCCTCAGCGATCACCTGCCCCTGCGCGAGCACCACGATCCAATCGCTGATGCCCATGATCACGTCCATGTCGTGCTCGACGAACAACACGGTCTTGCCCTCGTCGCGCAACGCCGTGATATGCCCCAACAACGACTGCACCAACGCCGGGTTCACACCCGCCATCGGCTCGTCCAACATGATCATGCTCGGATCCGTCATCAGCGAGCGCGCCATCTCCAACAGCTTCCGCTGACCACCGGACAGCGAACCCGCCATGTCGTCACGCTTGTCGATGAGCTTGAAACGCTCCAGCAGATCCAGCGCACGCGCCGTGTTCACCCGCTCCTGCCCCTGCCACACAGGACGCAGGAACGCACCGGCCATCCGCTCACCGAACTGACCCGGCGCACCCAACAACATGTTGTCCAACACCGTCATACGGGTCAGCGCCTTGGTCAACTGGAACGTGCGCACCATCCCCGCACGCGCCACCTGGTGCCCGCGCTTGCCGTTGATCGCCCGACCCTCGAACGTCCACCGGCCCTTGTCCACCCGGTCGAACCCGGTCAACAGGTTGAACAGCGTCGACTTACCCGCACCGTTCGGACCGATCAACGCCGTGATCGTCCCCCGCTGCACCTCCACATGCCCGACGTCCACAGCGGTCAGACCGCCGAACGAACGACGCACACCATCAGCCACCAGGATGGGATCCGACTTCACCGAACCCGGAACCGGCTCCGCGCCGACCATCCGGTCGACACCCGCGCCGACGTTCGCCTCGTCACTTGACATTGACCAACATCTCCTTACGGTCGCCGATGATGCCCTGCGGCCGGAACACGATCAGCACCACCAGCATCAACCCGGCGAAAGCCAGCTGAATCGCACCGTAGTCCGGGCTGTCCAGGAACGGCAGCCACCCCAGAGCACCCATGCCCTGGAGCACACCGTCCGTGAAGGTCATCAGGAACCAGAACGCCATCGCACCCAGGATCGGCCCGAACACACGCCCGGCACCACCCAGCAACAGGATCACCCACAGGAAGAACGTCACCTGCGGCTTGAACTGGTCCGGCTGGATCGACGCCTGGTACACCGCCAGCATGCAACCCGCCAGCGAACCGATCAGACCACCCAGCACCAGCGCCTGCATCTTGTACGCGAACACGTTCTTGCCCAGGCTGCGAACCGCGTCCTCGTCCTCACGGATGCCCTTGATCACACGACCCCACGGGCTGTGCATCAACATCCACGTCAGACCGGCCATCACAGCCACCAGACCCCACGTCACCACCAGAACCCACAGGTGGTTGCCGTTGTAGGCCAACAGACCGAACCCGTACCGCTCACCCGCCTCGAACGGGTTCAGCGTCCGGAAATCCGCCGACAGGTTCTGCAGACCGAACGCACCACCGGTCAACGGCTCCGCGAAACCCGCCCGGTACACCAGACGGATCACCTCCGCCGCCGCGATCGTCGTGATCGACAGATAGTCCGCCCGCAACCTCAACGTGGGAATACCCAACAGCAACGCCAACACGAGCGCGCACAACAGGCCCACACCGAAACCGGCGGCCAGCGGAAGATCGAACACCGCCACACTGATCCCGACGCCGTACGCGCCCACCAGCATGAAACCGACCTGACCGAAGTTCAGCAGGCCCGTGTAACCGAAATGAATATTGAGACCGATGGCGGCGAGCGCGTAGATCGCCGCGATCGGACCGAACGCCGAACGGGTTGATTCGGCGAGGATCGAAAGGATGTCCATCGTCTACCTCTCCTAGCCGACCCGCTCGCGCCGACCGAGCAGGCCCTGAGGCCTGACCAGCAGCATGAGGATCATCAGGGCCAGAGCCCACGCTTGCATGAGCTGGGACGGGAACCACAGGGTGGACAGCATCGCCACCAGGCCGACGGCCAGACCACCGACCATCGCGCCGTACGCCGTGCCGAGACCGCCCAGAATGACCGCGGCGAACATCAGCAACAGCAGGCGGAAGCCCATCTCGTACTCGACCACCTGGTTGAGCCCGTAGAGCACACCGCCCAGGGCCGCCAGACCACCGCCGAGACCCCACACGTACAGGGTCACCCGGTCCACGTTGATACCCGACGACTCCGCCAGGTCCCGGTTGTCCGACACAGCGCGCATCGCCTTGCCGATCCGGGTGAACTGCAACAGGCACGCCACCGCCACCAGCACCGCGATCGCCACACCCATGATCACCAGATCACGCGGCGCCATCGCCACCGGACCGAACTGGACCAGCTCCTGGATCTGGTAACCCGCGTAACGGTTACGACCCGCACCGAAGATCACCAGGATCACGTGGCGCAGAATCAGGGCAAGACCGATCGACACGATGAACATCTGGATCAACGCCACGTTCCGGTGCCGCAACGGACGCCAGATGTACCGCTCCATCGTCCCGCCCAGGACAGCGCCCATCACCACGGCGATCCCGGCGGCCAACCACAGCGGCACCTGCCACTGGATCGAGTCGCCCATGACCCCCAGCGTCGTCGCCAGCGCGATACCGCCGAAGATCGCCACCCACTGGGCGACGATCAACGTCGTCCGGGGAAGCCTGCTCTCCAACAACCCGCCGATCAGGACCGCGATCCCGATACCGGCGAAGATCGCCAACAGGGAGTTGCCCAACCCCGCCGCACCCGTGCTGAACAGCAACGCGACCATCGCACCGAAGGTCACCATGTCACCGTGCGCGAAGTTGATCATCTTCGTCGTACCGAAGATCAACGACAGGCCGATCGCGGAGATCGCGATCACCAGGCCGAAGAGGATCCCCGACACGGTCAACTGGAGGAACTTCGCACCGAAGGAGTTGCCACCGCCCGTCGTCGGCGCGATCGCCCCGTCCTCCCCCGCGGCCTCGCCGCCGGAGTCGTCGGACGCGTCGTCCGAGGGGGTCGCCGAGGCGCCGCCCTCATCGGCGCCCACGCCCTCCAGTGCCACGATGAGGGGACGTCGATCGTCGGCCTCGACGTCGACCTCGGTCTCGCCGTCGACGACGATGCCCTCTCGTACGACGAACTCGCTGGGGACGGACTCCTGGTCCACCACTACGCGGTAGGTACCCGGTTCGGGTAGCTCCACTTCCCACATTCCATCAGAGTCGGTCTCCGCCGCCCCGATCTCGTCCTCACCGTCGTAGACCGTGATCCCGATGCCTTCGACACCTTGATCGCGGTTGTCCGGGTTGAGGATCCGACCGTGCAGCGCTTCACCGCCCTGTTCGTCTGCCGCTGCCACTGGCCCGGGGATCACCAGGATGGCGGTGATCAGGGCGAGCAACACGGTCACGAGACGTGTGCGCACGCGCGCTCCTTGCGCATCTGAGGGTGGCGGCACCAAATGTGAGCATTCGGCACCGCTTGTCCTTTGCTGTTCGGTGCGGCGAGTTTAGCCCGGTTTAGGCTGATCATTCAGCACGGCTAAAGCCACGTGACCCAACCGTCACCCCATTGTGCGCAAACGAGATCCAACTGGTACTCACTACCCATTGACGGTGACCATTCGCCTCGTTTCCGACCCCCGGCGCACCGCTCCCCACCTGCTCCCCGCCCGCAACACCCCCGGAACGACGCCGGGGCCGCACCCGGTCGGGTGCGGCCCCAGTTCAGCGTCGTGGGGGTCGGCCTGGTCGGCCTACTGCCCCCCGAGGGTCTCGACGACCGTCTCGGCGACCTTCCTCATGGTCAGTCTCCGGTCCATCGAATTCTTCTGGATCCACCGGAACGCCTCGGGCTCACTCATCCCATGGCGGCTCTGGAGAAGCCCCTTGGCCTGCTCGACCAGCTTGCGGGTCTCAAGACGGTCCTGGAGGTTGCCGACCTCCGACTCCAGCGCCGCCAGTTCGGCGTAGCGGGAGGTGGCCATCTCGATCGCCGGCACGAGATCGGACTTGTTGAAGGGCTTGACCAGGTAGGCCATGGCCCCGGCGTCCCGTGCGCGCTCCACCAGCTCACGCTGGGAGAAGGCGGTCAGGATGACAACCGGGGCGATGCGCTCCCCGGCGATGCGCTCGGCGGCGGAAAGGCCGTCGAGCACCGGCATCTTGATGTCGGTGATCACCAGGTCGGGTTTGAGCTCCCGGGCAAGCCGGATAGCGGTCTCCCCGTCCCCGGCCTCGCCGACGACGGCGTAACCGTCCTCTTCCAGCATCTCCTTGAGGTCCAGGCGGATCAGGGCCTCATCTTCCGCGATCACCACACGGCTCTGCGTCCTCGTCACGTACACGAGGTTACAGAGATCCGCTAGGATGCTGAGCGTCGGGACCGGCATGCGCGCCAATCGTGACACCACCGTTGGCCGAGCATCACCCTCCGGCCTGGAAAACTTCAGAGTATGTCTTGATCAATACTCAGAGCCCTGGTATTCCAATCGGCAGAGAACGCGAGCTCAAACCTCGTACAGTGTGGGTTCGAGTCCCACCCAGGGCACCACAGCCACCCCCACGGGTGGCCTTCTTGCTCTCGGGGGTGCTTTCACAGACACCTCCAGAAGGTCGAATGTCACACGCGTGAGCAAGCATTCACGCTATGTACTCATCACACGTCCGCCAGTCGGCGGTATCCATGCTCGACTCCGGCATCTCCTACAGCGAGGTCTGTCGCCGTACAGGCATCAACCGGTCAACGCTCCGTTCCTGGGAGCGGAATCGTTCCCTCATCGAGAAGTACCGGGACAACGGTGACTGCCCCCGCTGCGAACCCATTCCCCGCCCACCCGCCCAAGCCGGTCCATACAGCTACCTACTGGGGCTCTATCTCGGCGACGGTGCAATCAACCTCGCGGGCGACCGGAGCAGGAACGTGTGGCGGCTGCGGATCTACTGTTCCGACTGCTGGCCGGGGCTCATCCGTGAGTGCGAGGCCAACATGGCGAAGGTGCTCCCCGGTCACAAGATCGGGCGGATCAACTGTGTCGGGTGCACCGAGGTCTACGGCGACTGGAAACACTGGCCGTGCCTGTTCCCCCAATTCGGCCCCGGCAAGAAGCATGAGCGACCTATCGTCCTGGAGCGCTGGCAGCAGGCGATCGTGGACGAGCACCCCGAGGCGTTCGTACGGGGCCTGATCCACTCGGACGGGTGCCGGATCGACAACAAGGTACGCAGGCGAGTGGGCGATGAGTGGAAGTACTACACGTATCCCCGCTACCAGTTCTCCAATGCGTCCGGGGACATCGTCGACCTGCTCACCCGTGCCCTGGATCGTCTCCAGATTCCTTGGAAGGGTCATGTCAGCCCCCGACCTCCGAGGCAGGACAAGATCGTCGTATCGGCGTCGACGCGGGCCGCCGTGGCGCGGATGGACGAGTTCGTCGGGGCCAAGTACTGAGGTGCGGCCAGGCGGGCCAGAACCTGCATAGCTACCCGGCCAGTACGACCCTAAATAGGCCTTTTGTCACTTGATCCCGGGGCAAGGCGGGCCGAACCGGTCACATCACGGCCACAACCTGAGTACAACCCGTGGGTTCGGTCGCCCCAGCGACCGCTCGTCCCCGATCCTTGAAGATCAGGGACGAGTTCTCAGGAGAGGAGCAGCAGGTGCTGACCGCTGTGGCCGGAATCGTCGGCGCACTGGTTATCGGCGCCTGGGTCGTGGTGGCCTGGGGTTCCCAACGCCGCCAGCCGTGGCTGCTGACCCCGTTCGCGCTGCTCGTCGTCCTGCTCGTGGCCGTCGGAGAACCCGGCTGGTCCTTCCTGCCCGTGGCCGCCCTGGTCGCCGGTTCCTTCGCGGAGCTGGTCATCGGCGCCCGGGAGTCCCCGACCGTCCGCACCAAGGCCCCGGACGCGCCGCTGAGCACGGAGCGGTGGGCCGCCGCCGTGGCCGCTCCGTTCCGGGTGGCGCTCGCCGAGCCCTGGGACGTGGTCGCCCGTCCGTCCCTGCGGGGCCGGTACCGGCGGCTGCTCGAACGCCAGTGGCAGGTGACCGACCGCGAGTCGCTCCTGGCCGCGGTGGACGGGCTCCTGGACGAGCTGCACACGAGTCCGACGCTGGACCTGGTGGTGGACCTGGGCGGCGGGATCGCGCGGTCCCGGTTCCCCCAGGGCGAGGGCGGCCAGGTGACGGGCGAGCACGTTGTGCTGACCCCGGAGCAGGTGTCCCGGTTGCGGGCGGTCACGGAGGCCGGTGAGGCCGACGAGACGGTGATCATCGGCGCGTACCAGTGGTGGCGGTCCGTCCATGTCATCCGGCTGGTGTGCGGGGGTGCGACCTTGGACTGGCTGAGCCCGGTGGAGACGCAGACCCTGTTGCGGCGGGTGGCGTCCGACCTCCAGCGCCGGTACTCGTCGTGGCAGCAGCTGTCGACGGCCTTCCACGCGGGGTATCTGCTGTGGCAGGACAAGGGTGTGGAGGGCGACCACGGCGGTACGGACCGGGTGTGGGCGGCGTTGGGGCTGCTCACGGAGGAGGTTCGGAGTCCGTGGAACCTGTTGCCGTGGGACATGCCGTTGGAGCGGGTCATTCCCGAGGGTGGGCTGGCGGCCAACCAGGAGCCGTAGGGGCCCGGATGCACGTCGGCCGCACCTGGTCCTGACCCGGTGGTCGGCGCGGCTCATACGCCGTTCCTCCGGGCCGGACCTGATGCGGCACGTCAGCGGGCGCCTGTCGTCGGGCGCCTGGGTCCTACGGGGTTCCGAGCGCGACGGCGTCGCCGAGGCGGTGGACGCGCAGGGAGTTGGTGGAACCGGTGGTTCCGGGCGGGCTGCCGGCGACGATGACGACCTTGTCGCCCTTGGTGTAGTCGCCGAGCTGGAGGAGTTCGGCTTCGACCTGGCGGATCATGTCGTCGGTGTTGTCGACCCAGGGCACCAGGTTGGTCTCCACTCCCCAGGTGAGGGAGAGGGTTCCGCGGGTGGAGTTCTCTGTGGTGAACGCCATGAGCGGGATGGGTGACCGGTAGCGGGCCAGGCGTCGGGCGGTTTCGCCGGACATGGTGAAGGCGACGAGGGCCTTGGCTCCGATGGTGGCGCCGATCTCGGCGGCGGCGCGTGCGATGGCTCCGCCTGTGGTCTCGGGTACCCGGTTGAGGATGTGCGAGGCGCGCAGGGATTCCTGTTCTGCGGCGCTGACGATGCGTGCCATCGTCTCGACGGTCTCGATGGGGTACTTGCCGACGCTGGTCTCGCCGGAGAGCATGACGGCGTCGGCGCCGTCGAGGACGGCGTTGGCGACGTCGGAGGCCTCGGCGCGGGTGGGCCGGGGTGATCCGATCATGGATTCGAGCATCTGGGTGGCGACGATGACCGGTTTGGCCTTGTCGCGGCAGCGTTCGACGGCGCGTTTTTGCACCATGGGGACGTTTTCGAGGGGGAGTTCGACGCCGAGGTCGCCGCGGGCGACCATGACTCCGTCGAAGACCTCGATGATGTCCTGGAGGCGTTCGACCGCTTGGGGCTTCTCGATCTTGGCGATGAGGGGGACGGTGATGCCCTCTTCGTCCATGATGCGGTGGCATTCCTCGGCGTCCGCGGGGCTGCGGACGAAGGAGAGGGCGACCATGTCGACGCCCTGGTGGAGGGCCCAGCGGAGGTCTTCTTCGTCTTTTTCGGTGAGTGCGGGGACGCTGACGGAGACGCCGGGGAGGTTGAGTCCCTTGTGGTTGGAGACCGTTCCGCCGTAGATGACGCGTGTGTGGACGTCCGTGCTGGTGGTCTTGGTGCATTCGAGGACGACGCGGCCGTCGTCGATGAGGACGCGGTCTCCGGGGCGTACGTCTCCGGGGAGTCCCTTGTAGGTGGTGGAGACGCGTGTGGCGTCGCCGGGGACGTCGTCGATGGTGACGGTGAACTCGTCTCCGGCTTCGAGTTCGACCGGTCCGTCGGGGAAGGTGCCGACGCGGATCTTGGGTCCTTGGAGGTCGGCGAGGACGCCGACTGCTCGTTGTGCTGACTCAGCGGCTTCGCGCAGGTTGGCGAGGCTGGCGCTGTGGTCGTCGTGGGTTCCGTGGCTGAGGTTGATGCGGGCGACGTCGAGTCCGGCGTCGACGAGCTTGCGGAGTACTTCCGTGCTCGACGTGGCCGGACCGAGGGTCGCGACGATTTTTGCTCGACGTGTCACGCCTATCACTTTAGAGCGTCTGGGGGATGCAGTGGTCTAAACCAGGTTGCGAATGGACGTATCTCAGGCTGCGGGAAGACGAACTGGGGCGTTGCACGAACCGGGTTGCGGTTGGTGTGGGGGCTTTCTGTAGGTTGCGGGTGCCGGTCGGGATTTTGGGAGGTTCTGTGTTCTCGCGTGATGTGGTGCTGGGTGCGTTGGCGGTCGAGGTGGCGTTGTTGGACGCGGTGTTGGGGGGGTTGTCGGAGGAGGAGGCGGTGGTGGCGACGCGGTGTGTGCCGTGGGATGTGGCGGCGTTGGCGGTGCACACGGTGGGGTCGGTGTTGCAGGTGGAGCCGATGTTGGTTGGTGAACGTCCGGTGACGGGTGGGGCGTTGGTTTCTGTTGGGGGGTATTACCGGCCGGAGGTGCGGTTTTCGGCGGAGGTGGATGCGCGGCGGGTGGGTTCGGCGGTGGAGGCGGCGGCGCGGCGGGTGGATGCGGGTGAGCCGGGGAGGGTGTTGCGGGGGCGTTGGTCGGGGTTGGTGGCGCGGTTGGCTGCTGAGCCGGTGGATCGGGTGGTGGTGACGCGGCACGGGGATCGGATGCTGTTGTCGGATTTTCTGGTGACGCGGGTGGTGGAGGTGTCGTTGCACGGGTTGGATCTGGCGGATGCGTTGGGTCGGGAGCCGTGGCTGTGCGGTGGGGCTCTGGATGTGGTGCGGGGGTTGTTGTTCGGGGAGGCGGATCCGGTGGTGGTGGAAGGGCTTGTGCCGGGTGCGTTGTCGGGTCGGTCGGAGGGGGTGGCGGCGGTGCGTGCGGTGACGGGGCGCGGGGGTGTTGTGGATCGGGGGGTGTGGGAGGCGGCGGGGGTGCGGTTTCTGGCGTTGGGGTAGGTCGTGGTGTTCGGGGTGTGTGGTGGCCTGCCGTGGTGTTGGGGGCGCGGGGTTGCTGCGCGTGGTCTGGTGGCCGGTGGTGTGGTCTGTGTTCTCCGGGCCCGGGGCGCGGGCTTGTGGGGTGCGGGTTGTGCTTCGATCGCTGGTCGGACGCCGGGGCGGGGGCCCTGTGGGCGCCCGTGTCTCCCGTGGTCGGCGATAAGGCCCGTCCGGGCGGGCGGGTCTGGGGTGTAGCGGCCCTGGGCGGTGTGGCGGGTGTCAGTGGGCGGGGTCGGCGCGGGCGGCTCGTTCGTTGGCGTCGGCGCGGTCGGTGGCGGCGCGGAGGTGGCGGAGGATCAGGAGGGTGGCGGTGGTGAAGACGGCGGCGCCGAAGAGGGCGGGGAGGCGGAGGTCGGTGCGGGCGAGGAGGCCTCCGAGGAGTGCGCCTGCGGGGGCGAGTGCGAAGCCGAGCGTCTGTTTGGCGCTGCTGACTCGTCCCAGGAGGTGTTCGGGGACGATCTGCTGGAGGATGCCGCTGGAGAGGACGGTGCCGTAGGCGCTGGCGGCGGCGACGAGGGTCCAGGCGGTGGCTGCGACGGGGGCGTTGGGGGCGAGGGCGAAGAGGACGCAGAAGGCGGCTTGGGCGAGGAAGCCGAGGGTGATGCCGCGGTGGCGGCCAATGTGGTGTGCGGTGTTTCCGGCGAGGAGTGCACCGAGGATGGCGCCGAGGGCTGCGGTGGCGAGGAAGACGCCGAAGAGGTGTGGGGGGACTCCGTGGTGGTCTTGGACGGTGAGGACGAAGACGGCGGTGACCGCGGCTGCGCCGAGGTTGATGGCGGCGCCGAAGAGGATGAGGGCGCGTAGGGGCGGGTCGGTGTGGATGTGGTGGAGGCCTTGTGCGATGTCGTGGAGGACGGCGCGGACGGGGTTGGGGGCGGGGTGGGTGGTGGGTTGGTCGGTGGGTGGTGTGGGGGCGCGTCGGGCGGTGAGGGGTAGTCCGAGGAGGATGAGGGCGCCGAGGGCGTAGGCTCCGGCGTTGGCTGCGAGGGGTAGTGCTGCGGCGATGGCGAAGAGGAAGCCGCCGAGGGGGGCTCCGGCGAATTCCTGGGCGACTTCGCGTCCGCCGACGAGGCGGCCGTTGGCGCGGTCGATGCCGGTGCGTGCGAGGGAGGGGAGGATGGCCCTTGCTGCGATGTCGTAGACGATTTCGCAGGTCATGGCGGCGAACATGACGATGTAGAGGGTGGTGACGGTGGCGTTGCCGGTGGCGGTGAGGATCGCGAGGGCGGTGATGGCGGCGGCGCGGAGGAGGTTGGCGGCGATCATGGCCCTGACGCGGTCGACGCGGTCGACGAGGGCTCCGGCGAGGAGTCCGAAGAGGAGCCAGGGCAGGTAGCGGGCCGCGGTGAGTCCGGCGACGGCGAGGGGGTCGTTGGTGAGGGCGGCGGCGAGCATGGGCAGGGCCGTGAGCATGATGCCGTCGGCGAGGTTGCTGGAGAGGCTGCCGGCCCAGAAGCGGTGGAAGGCTGCGCTGAGGGGTGGGGGTGTGTTGGTGGTCATGTGCCTTCGGGTCGGGTGCCGGTGGGTTGTCGGCGGGTGACTTTATCGAAGGCTGTTGTGGTGTGGGGCTGGTTTTCGGGTGTGGGTGGGGCCCGGTCGGTCGGCCGGGCCCGGTGGGTGGGTGTTCAGCGGTCGCGGCGTGGTGGTGGGAGGAATGCGGCGACGCGGCCGTAGGCGCGGAGGATGCGCAGGCGTTGGATGGTGCGCATGCCTTCGCGTTCGATGGTGGCGGCGGTGTCCCAGTGGTCCCAGGTGGCGTCCCAGCCGCCGTCGGGGCGTTGGCTCTGTTCGAAGTAGTCGAGGGTGCGGTTGATCTCGGCTTCGGTGAAGAGGGGTCGGGCGATGTGGCTGGGGTCGTTGGCGAGGTCGAGTGCGGTGTGGACGTGTTGCTGTCCGCTGGGTTTGGTGTTGACGTCGATGACGGCGCGGATCATGACGTAGAGGCGGTTGATGGTCTGGATGGCGCGGTGGCGGTCGGGTGCGTGCTGGAGGAAGGTGCAGATGCCGATGGCTTCGTGCGGGTTGGTCCAGTGCAGGTTGTCGATGTGTTTCCAGCACCAGGCGGTGGCGAGGTCGCGCCAGGGGTGGCTGATGTGGTGTTTGTGGAGGTAGCCGGCGATGAGGGCGGTGAGGCCGAGGTCGGCGGTGTAGTCGTCCCGGTGTTGCCACCAGGGTGCGGCTTCGCTGTAGCGGACGCTGGGCAGGACCGGTGGGATGCCGCCGTCGGGGTCGCTGACGGTGGCGAGGTAGCGGCAGATGCCGAGTCCGATGTTGGCGGGTATGGGGCCGAGTTCGTCGAGGTAGCGCAGGGCGATCTCGATGGTGGCGGGTTGGCTGGCGTGGCCGCGGAGGTCGGGGTCGAGTCCGTTGCCGTATCCGCCGTCGAGGTTGCGGTAGGCGGCGAGTGCTTGTCTGACGGGTTCGGTGGGGCCGTTCTGGAAGAGGTGTGCGAATCGGTGCCGGTCGATGAGTCGGGCGTTGCGCATGGTGAAGTGTTCCGCGGTGCGGAAGGAGTCCCAGGTCACGACGATCATGTCTTCGACGGTACGTCCGGGGTGGGGTGCGGAGAATAGTCCGGGGGGCAATCCATTCGCGATCTTTACGCTCGGTTCGGGGCTGTGTGGTGTTTGCGTTTTCGGTGGTGGATGAGGTGTCCGGCCCAGGATGCGGCGATGGTGGCGGCGACGGCGAGTTGGATGGTGAGGAGGTGTTGGGGCGGGTAGATGACGCCGGTGAGGTAGTGGTCGATGAAGCCGGTCGGGGGGATGCCTGCTTGTCCGGCTTGTTGGCGGCCCCAGGTTTCGAGTGTGGTGAGGGGGCACCGCCATCCGACGAGGGTGACGCCGAGGCCGTAGAGGGCGCAGGCGATGTGGGGCCAGATGGTGTGGGGCCAACGCCAGGCGAGGAATCCGCCGAGGGTGATGTAGGCGAGGAAGAGCAGGTGGGCGACCATGGCGGTGTCGCCGATGAGCCGGTAGACCATGTGTGCGTCCTCGGGTGGCGTTGTGCGGGGGCGCCTGTGGGGGGCCGGTGGGGGCCTGGTGGGGGTTGGTGTGGGGTGTCCTGGGTCCAGTATCGCTGTGGGCGCCTTGGCGGGCCAGGGGGTGCTGTGGCCTGTGGAGGAGGGCGCGGGACGTCCTCGGATGCGGCTCCCGGTCGTGCGGGGCGCCTGCGGACACCTGCGGACACCTGCGAGCGCCTGCGAGCGCCTGCGAGCGCCTGCGAGCGCCTGCGAGCGCCTGCGAGCGCCTGCGAGCGCCTGCGAGCACGAACGCGTGGGGGGGGGGGGGTGGCCCCCCCCGCCCCCGACGCGTGGTGTGTGCCGTGTGTGCCGCTGAGCGGTGCTCCCCCTAGACCAGGGGGCGCTCGGTCGGCGGGATGGCCACCGGCAGGGCGGTGCCTCCGGGCAGGTCGCTGCCGGTGGTGAGGTAGCGGTCGACGCCGGCGGCGGCGGAGCGTCCCTCGGCGATGGCCCACACGATCAGCGACTGGCCGCGGCCCATGTCGCCGGCGCAGTACACGCCGTCGACGGTGGTGCGGTAGTCGTTGTCGCGCACGACGTTGCCGCGTCCGTCCAGTTCGACGCCGAGCTGTTCGAGCATGCCCTCCTTCTGCGGGCCGACGAAGCCCATGGCGAGGGTGACCAGGTCCGCGGGGATCTCGCGTTCGGTGCCCTCGACGGGCTCGAACCCGTTGGGTCCGCGCTTGACCTCGACCAGCTTCAGCGCGCGGACGTTGCCGTCCTCGTCGCCGACGAACTCGAGGGTGTTGACGGAGTAGAGCCGCCGTCCGCCCTCCTCGTGGGCGCTGGTGACCTTGTACAGCATCGGCATGGTCGGCCAGGGCTGGTGGTCGGGCCGCTTCGCCGGGGGCTTGGGCATGATCTCCAGCTGGGTGACCGACGCGGCGCCCTGGCGGTGGGCGGTGCCGACGCAGTCGGCGCCGGTGTCGCCGCCGCCGATGACGATGACGTGCTTGCCCTCGGCGTGGATGGGGGCGCGGTCGTAGTCGCCCTCCTGCACCTTGTTGGCGAGGGGCAGGTACTCCATTGCCTGGTAGATGCCCTTGAGTTCGCGTCCGGGTGCGGGCAGGTCGCGCCAGGCGGTGGCGCCGCCGGTGAGGACGACGGCGTCGTGGTCGGCTCGGAGCCGGTCGACGGTGATGTCGGTGCCGATGTCGACGCCGGTGCGGAAGGTGGTGCCCTCCGCGGTCATCTGGGCGAGGCGGCGGTCGATGTGCCGCTTCTCCATCTTGAACTCGGGGATGCCGTAGCGGAGGAGGCCTCCGATGCGGTCGGCGCGTTCGTAGACGGTGACGTCGTGTCCGGCTCGGGTGAGCTGTTGTGCGGCGGCGAGTCCGGCGGGGCCGGAGCCGACGACGGCGACCTTCTTGCCGGTGCGGGTGGTGGGGGGCAGGGGCTTGACCCAGCCCTCCTCCCACGCGCGGTCGATGATGGAGACCTCGACGTTCTTGATGGTGACGGCGGGCTGGTTGATGCCGAGCACGCAGGCGGATTCACAGGGTGCGGGGCAGAGCCGTCCGGTGAACTCCGGGAAGTTGTTGGTGGCGTGCAGGCGTTCGATCGCCTCGGCCCAGTCGTGGGTGTGGACGAGGTTGTTCCACTCGGGGATGAGGTTGCCGAGCGGGCAGCCGTTGTGGCAGAACGGGATGCCGCAGTCCATGCAGCGTGAGGCCTGCTTGGTGACGGTCGCGCGGTCGAAGTCCTCGTACACCTCGCGCCAGTCCTGGATGCGGACGTCGACGGGGCGGTGCGTGGGGAGTTCCCGCTCGGTGATCTTCAGGAAACCCTTGGGGTCGGCCATGGTGTTTCTCCTCCTCTCGTGTGGGCCGGCGCTCAGGACTGCGCGGAGGCCATGACGGCCTCGTTGACGTCGCGGCCGTCTCGTTCGGCCTCGGCCTGGGCGAGCAGGACCCGCTTGTAGTCGCGAGGCATGACCTTGGCGATCCGGGCGAGTCCGGCGTCGCCGTCGGCGAGGAGCCGTTCGGCGACGGCCGATCCGGTCTCGGCGAGGTGTCGGGTGAGGACGTCGGTGAGGTAGGTCCGGTCCTCGTCGGTGAGGGTGTCGATCTCGACCATCTCGGCGTTGACGCGTTCGGTGTCCAGGTCGAGGACGTAGGCGACGCCGCCGGACATGCCGGCCGCGAAGTTGCGTCCTGTGCGGCCGAGGATGACGGCGCGTCCGCCGGTCATGTACTCGCAGCCGTGGTCGCCGATGCCCTCGACGACGGCGAGGGCGCCGGAGTTTCGGACGCAGAAGCGTTCGCCGACGATGCCGCGGAGGAAGATCTCGCCGGAGGTGGCTCCGTAGGCGATGACGTTTCCGGCGATGATGTGGTCCTCGGCGACCAGCTGGGAGCTGGTGGACGGGCGGACGACGACGCGTCCGCCGGAGAGTCCCTTGCCGACGTAGTCGTTGGCGTCGCCGGACAGGCGCAGGGTGACGCCCTTGGGCACGAAGGCGCCGAAGGACTGTCCTGCGGATCCGGTGAAGGACACGTCGATGGTGTTGTCGGGGAGGCCGTCGGCGCCGTAGCGCTTGGTGACCTCGTGTCCGAGCATGGTGCCGACGGTGCGGTTGACGTTGCGCACGGGCAGTTCGAGCTTGACGGGCTGGCCGAAGTCGAGTGCGCCCTCGCTGAGTTGGATGAGGGTGTTGTCCAGGGCCTTCTCCAGGCCGTGGTCCTGGGTGCGGCGGCGGGTGCGGTGGTCGCCGGCGCGGGGTTCGACCTCGTGGAGGATGGGTGCGAGGTTGAGGCCCTGGGCCTTCCAGTGGGTGACGGCTTCGGTGGTGTCGAGCAGGTCGACGGCGCCGATGGCCTCGTCGATGCTGCGGAAGCCGAGCTGGGCGAGGTACTCGCGGACCTCTTGGGCGATGAACTCGAAGAAGTTCACGACGTAGTCGGCCTTGCCGGAGAACCGTTCGCGCAGGGCGGGGTTCTGGGTGGCGACGCCGACGGGGCAGGTGTCGAGGTGGCAGACGCGCATCATGACGCAGCCGGAGACGACGAGGGGTGCGGTGGCGAAGCCGAACTCCTCGGCGCCGAGCAGGGCGGCGATGACGACGTCGCGTCCGGTCTTCATCTGGCCGTCGGCCTGGACGACGATGCGGTCGCGCAGGCCGTTGAGCAGGAGGGTCTGCTGGGTTTCGGCGAGGCCGAGTTCCCAGGGGGTGCCCGCGTGCTTGAGGGAGGTGAGCGGCGAGGCGCCGGTTCCTCCGTCGTGACCGGAGATGAGGACGACGTCGGCGTGGGCCTTGGAGACGCCCGCGGCGACGGTGCCGACGCCCGCTTCGGAGACCAGCTTGACGTGGACCCGTGCGGACGGGTTCGCGTTCTTGAGGTCGTGGATGAGCTGGGCGAGGTCCTCGATGGAGTAGATGTCGTGGTGGGGCGGCGGGGAGATGAGTCCGACGCCGGGGGTGGAGTGCCTGGTCTGGGCGATCCACGGGTAGACCTTGTGGCCGGGCAGTTGGCCGCCCTCGCCGGGCTTGGCGCCCTGGGCCATCTTGATCTGGATGTCGTCGGCGTTGCTGAGGTAGTGGGAGGTGACGCCGAAGCGGCCGGAGGCGACCTGCTTGATGGCGCTGCGCCGCAGGTCCCCGTTGGCGTCGGGGGTGAAGCGGGCGGGGTCCTCGCCGCCCTCGCCGGTGTTGGACTTGCCGCCGAGGCGGTTCATCGCGATGGCGAGGGTCTCGTGTGCCTCGGCGGAGATGGAGCCGTAGGACATGGCGCCGGTGGAGAAGCGCTTGACGATCTCGGAGACGGGTTCGACCTCGTCGACGGGGACGGGTTCGCGCACGCCCTCGCGGAGGCGGAAGAGCCCGCGGAGGGTCATGAGCTTCTCGGCCTGGTCGTCGACCTTGGAGGTGTACTCCTTGAAGATCTCGTACGTGCGGGTACGGGTGGAGTGCTGGAGCTTGAACACCGTTTCGGGGTTGAAGAGGTGGGGTTCGCCCTCGCGGCGCCACTGGTACTCGCCGCCGACGTCCAGGCGCCGGTGGGCGTTGGGGTTGGCGGCGTGGGCGCGGCGGTGGCGGATGGCGACCTCTTCGGCGAGGACGTCGAAGCCGACGCCGCCCAGGCGGGAGGTGGTGCCGGTGAAGCAGCGGTCGATGACGTCCTGGCCGAGGCCGAGGGCTTCGAAGATCTGGGCTCCGGTGTAGGAGCTGACCGTGGACACGCCGATCTTGGACATGACCTTGAGGACGCCCTTGCCGAACGCCTTGACGGTGTTGCGGACGGCGGTGTCGGCGTCGACGCCGCCGAGGGTGCCGCGTTCGACCATGTCGCGGACGGTGGCGAGTGCCAGGTACGGGTTGACGGCGGAGGCGCCGTAGCCGACGAGGAGGGCCACGTGGTGGCATTCGCGGATGTCGGCGGCCTCGATGAGGAGGCCGACCTCGGTGCGGGTCTTCTCGCGTACCAGGTGGTGGTGGACGGAGCCGGTGAGCAGGAGCGAGGGGACGGGTGCGCGGTCGGCGTCGGCCCGGCGGTCGCTGAGCACGAGGATGTGGGCGCCGTCGGCGATGGCCCGGGTGACCTCGGTATTGATCTGGTCGAGGCGTGCCGAGAGGGCGTCGCCGCCGCCGTCGACGGGGTAGGTGCCGTCGACGGTGTAGGTCCGGAGTGCGGGGTTGTCGCGGCCTGCGGCGACGATGGCGGCGAGTTCGGCCTGGTCCACGACGGGTGTGGGCAGGACGAGTCGCTGGGTGTCGCCGGGTGCGGCGTCGAGGATGTTGTGCTCGGCGCCGAGGAGGGTGGACAGGCTGGTGACCATCTCTTCGCGGATGGCGTCCAGGGGCGGGTTGGTGACCTGGGCGAAGTTCTGCGAGAAGTAGTCGAAGAGCTGTCGGGAGCGGTCGGAGAGGGCGGCGACGGGTGTGTCGGTGCCCATGGAGCCGATGGGTTCGGCGCCGGTGCGGGCCATCGGGGTGAGGATGATGCGGAGTTCTTCCTCGGTGTAGCCGAACACCTGCTGTGCGAGGTTGAGTTCGGTGACCGGGACGGGGTCCGCGGCGGGGAGTTCGGCGAGGCGGAGGACGCCGGAGTCGATCCACTCCTGGTAGGGGTGTTCGGCGGCGAGTTCGGCCTTGATCTCCTCGTCCTCGATGATGCGGCCCTGGGCGGTGTCGACGACGAAGATGCGGCCGGGCTGGAGTCGTCCCTTGCGGACGACGGTGGCGGGGTCGATGTCGAGGACGCCGGCTTCGCTGGCGAGGACGACGAAGCCGTCCTCGGTGACCCAGTAGCGGCCGGGGCGCAGTCCGTTGCGGTCGAGGACGGCGCCGACGACGCTGCCGTCGGTGAAGGACACCGAGGCGGGGCCGTCCCAGGGCTCCATGAGGGTGGAGTGGTACTCGTAGAAGGCCCGGACGGCCGGGTCCATCTCGGTGTGGTTCTCCCAGGGCTCGGGGATCATCATGAGCACTGCGTGGGGGAGGGTGCGTCCGCCGAGGTGGAGGAGTTCGAGGGCGTCGTCGAAGGACGCGGTGTCGGAGTCGTCGGGGTCGACGATGGGGAAGATGCGGTCGAGGTCGCCGGGGATGAGGTCGCTGGCGAGCTTGGCCTCGCGTGCCCGCATCATGTTGCGGTTGCCCTTGACCGTGTTGATCTCGCCGTTGTGCGCGACGTAGCGGAACGGGTGGGCGAGGGGCCAGGACGGGAAGGTGTTGGTGGAGAACCGGGAGTGGACCAGGGCGAGGCCGGACGCGTAGCGCCGGTCGGACAGGTCGGGGAAGAACGGTTCGAGCTGCGGGGTGGTGAGCATGCCCTTGTACGCGATGGTGCGGGGGGACAGGCTCGGGAAGTAGACGTCGGTCTCGTGTTCGGCGCGCTTGCGGACGCAGTAGGCGTGGCGCTCGAGTTCGATGCCGGTGAGGCCCTCGGTGGGTGTGCCCTTGGTGCCGGTGATGAAGATCTGCCCGAAGTAGGGCATGGCTTCGCGGGCGGCGGGGCCGCTGTACTGGGGTTCGAAGGGCAGTTCGCGCCAGCCGAGGAGGGTCAGGCCCTCGTCGGCGACGATGGCGTTGATGGCTTCGACGGCGGTGGCGCGTTCGGCGGCGTCGACGGGGAGGAAGCCGATGCCGGTGGCGTAGGCGCCGGCTTCGGGGAGGGTGAAGTCGCAGACCTCGGTGTAGAGCTCGTGCGGGATCTGGGTGAGGATGCCCGCGCCGTCCCCGTCGTCGGGGTCCGCTCCGCTGGCGCCTCGGTGGTCGAGGTTGCGGAGTACGGTGAGCGCCTGCTCGACGATGTCGTGGCTGCGGCGGCCGGTGAGGTCGGCGACGAAGCCCACACCGCAGGCGTCGTGCTCGAAGGCGGGGTCGTACAGGCCCTGAGAAGTGGAATCTGCGTTCGTTCGGACGGACGAACGCCGCACCTGACCAGCGGGCATCTACCCTCCTGTCGTCTTTGATCGGCTTCGTGAAAAGCGCATCTGGGACGACATTGGCCCTGCTGCGTGCGGATGGAGTTGTGTCGCCGCGGAGGCGGCGGTTCCCGGCTGTGGGCGCCGTGTCCGCTACCGTCGCGCGTCCACGTCCTCGTGGTCGCCGGTGGCGGTTGGGTCGCCCGTTGCGGGCAGGTTCTCTTATACATGCTGGTCCAGCCGCGATGCGAATCGCAGGTCTAGACCATGTGGCGCCGCGGTGCGCCGTTGGTCGCGGTTCGCCCCCCTGGGGGGCGGTGTGCTGTCCCTCTCGGTTGTCCCCGATGAGGGCTGGCCTAGCCGGTTTTTCCACGAGGGAACCCCGCTAAACCTCCCAAAGTGGATAAAACCCCGACTGTGGGTCGGCGTTCCACTCCGGGACCGCATGACGTTGTGCGCCGCTGACACACATTACCCCGGTGTTAACGCACCCCCCAAGGGGACCCGGGCCCCGGAGGGGAGTGATATCTCCCTCACCCGTGATCGGGCGCCCTGACCTGCGCGGCCACGGCCACCCGCCGACCCGTGGGACGATCGGTGGATGGCAGGCCACCCGACTTCCCCCGGCCCGGACGACCTCGGTTCCGCGCCCCCCGACCACACCACCCGCGCCCCTGGCGTCACGGTTTCGGACACCTCCGCCGCGCACCCGCCAGGCGGTGGTCCGCCGCTGCCCGCGGCCGCGTCGCGGCTGGTGCACGAGCACGGCGTGAACGCGCCCCGGCCGCGCCGGGTCCTGGCCCTGCTCGCGGACGGGCGGTGGTGGAGCGCCGACGACCTGGTGCAGGCCACGGGTGTCGCGTACACGCTGGTGTCGTCCCTGCTCAAGGAGCTGGGTGAGGCCGGTGAGCTCGTGACCGGGGACGAGGGCCGCCGGGGACGCGTGCGCCTGGTGAGGCCGGACGACTACGCCGGCGCGGCCTCCGACGCCCTCGCCGACCCCGTCGCCCACCTCCTCCCCCGGTACGCCCGCGCCCTCGCCGAACTGGCGAGCGCCGTGGAGGAGGGTCCCGCCTCCGACCTCGACCTGGACCACGTCACCGCGACCGCCGAGACGGCGCTGCGGCGGGCCCTGTTCCTGGCCACGCGCTTCGACCTGCACGACCGGGTCCTGCTGTGCGTGGGAGACCACGACCTGACCTCGATCGCGCTCACGCTCGTGTGCCCCGGGGCGCGTGCCGAGGTCGTCGACATCGACGAGCGCGTCCTGGCGCACATCGACGCCGTGGCCGCCCGGCTGGACCTGGGTGTGCGGACCCACACGGCCGACCTGCGCCTCGGGCTTCCGTCCACGGTGCGCGGCGTCGCGGACGTGGTGTTCACCGATCCGCCGTACACCGCCGACGGTGTGGAGCTGTTCGTGCGCCGGGGTGTGGAGGGCATGGCCGACCCCCGCCGGGGGCGGGTCCTGGTCGCCTACGGCGCCAGCGAGACCACCCCGAAGCTGGCGGCCACCACCCAGTCCCGGCTCGCGCGCATGGACCTGCTGTTCGAGGCGGTGTGGCCGGACTTCAACCGGTACCACGGCGCGGAGTCGATCGGCGCCGCCTCCGACCTGTACGTGCTCCGGCCCCTCGCTCGCACCCTGCCCCCGCCCTCGGGTGACGCGGCCCGCGTGTACAGCCAGGGGGTGAACGCCAAGGAGGCCCGGGGCGGACTCGACGCGGAGCGCGCCCGTGCGGTGCTCGACCGTGTCCGCGAGGACCTGGGCGGGGAACGCGGGGACGGCGGCGGGGACGGTGGTTCGGCGGCCGTCGCGGGCGCGGAGCCGACGCTGGTGGGCGAGTGGCCCGCCGAGGTGTCGGAGTCCGGCCGGGTGCGGCTGTCCACCTGGATGGACGCGCCCGCGCCCGGCGGCCGCTGCGCCGTGCTCAACCTGACCGGCGGGTGGGAGCGGCTGGCAGCCCGGGCCGCCCTGGCCTCGGCCACGGACACCGTGTATGCCCTGGTCCCCTCGTCGGCGGCGTGCGTGCGCGACGCCGCGGGACAGCGGGGGCTGCGCGCCCTGGTGGAGCCCAGGTTCCGGGTGCGGTTCCTGCGCGGGTTCGGGGCCGACGACCTGACCGCGGTGCGCCTGACCCGGAGTCCGCTGTCCCGGGACGACGCGGCTCCGGCGGACCCGGGGGCGGCGGACGCCTCCGGGGGTATGGAGGCCGCTGTCGACCTCCTCCTGGTCCACGTGCAGGAGCGGGCGCACGGAACGCTCACCGCCACGCTGCGGGCGGGGCTCACCGAGGTGTCCGCGTGGAGGGGACGTCCGGTCAACAAGCGCACCGCCCGGCAGGCCGTGTCCACGGCGCCGCGGTGGCTGTCCGGCCACACCCTGCTCGACCTGCCCGAGCACCGCTTCGCGGAGCTGCTGGGCGTGGCCGCCGCGCTGCTCGCCCAGGTGTAGGGCTCCGTCCCGGGCGGGCCCCGGGGTGGGTGACGGGCGGGGCGGGCCGGTCGGAGGGCGAGGCGTGGTCCCGGCCCTGCGCCGACCACGCCAGGGCCGCGAACCCGTCCCGGGCGGCCCCCGGAACGCCGGAGGGGCTCGGAGGACATGTCCTCCGAGCCCCTCCTCACGCGCTTCAGCCGATGCCGTCGGTCCCGGCGGGGTCCTGCACGGTGCCTTCTGTGCCGGCGGGGTCCTGCACGGTGCCGTCGGTCCCCGCGGGGTCCTCCACCACACCCTCGGTTCCGGCCGGGTCCTCCACGGTGCCTTCCTGCGTACCGGTGTCGGTCCCCGTGCCGTCGCCGTCCAGCTGCACCATCCGGCGGTAGAGCGGGTCGCGGAAGTTCGCGAGGGCCACGAGCGGGCCGGAGAGGCTGACCCTCTCGTCGACCGAGTCCGACCCGGTGGGCTGGACCCACACCACGACCAGGTAGTGGCCGCTGACGATCGCGTCGCTGGCGCTGTAGCCCTCGCCCAGGCGGTCGAACGGGTCGGCGCCGGAGGGCGGCAGCACGAACCCGGCGCCCGCGGACTCCGCACCGTCCTCCCCGTCCCCCGCGGCCTCCTCGGGCGGGTTCATGGCGGCGGCGACGGCCCGGCTGCCCTCGACGTCGGCGAGGTTGAACACGGCCGTCACACCGAAGTAGGTGTCCGACACGTAGGTGGCGCGCCCGGCCTGGGTGCAGTCGGCCTCGGCCAGGGCCGTCTGGACCTGTTCCCCCCACACGGCGGTGGAGCAGTCCTCGCTCAGGTCGGCGTCGCGGAGCGCGAAGTCGATCTCCTGGCTGGAGATCTCCGCGTTGCGGCTCTCGAACAGCTCTCCCGCGTTGAGGGCCCGGCTGTCGGCCTCACGGGTGGCCAGCACGTCGTTCATGCGGCCCGTGTCGATCACCCTGTACATGACGGGGCGGGTCTCCTGGGCGGCCTGGCCCGCACCGTCGTCCTCTCCGAGGCCCAGGTACAGCACGGTGCCGAGGACCGCCAGGGCCACGACGGCCACTCCGGCCACCACGAGGAGGGGGCCTCGCCGGCCCTTGGACTCCTGCTTCCTCCGGCCTCCGGACCGGCGGCGCCCACCCGTGCGGGAGGACCGCCCCGCCGACACCTCGTCGGACTCGCTGTTTTTCCTCCGGCGTCCGGCGGGGCCGGACGCCGACGGTTCAGATGGGGACACCCAGTGGACCTTTCCTCGGATGCGGGCCGGCCACGCACACGTGGCCGGCCCGGTTCGCTTGGGGAGAGGGGCGGAAGCACCCCGCCCAGCACGACCCTGGCGGAAGGGTCGATCTGTCCGAGATCCTATCGGGGCGTTCGACAGGGCTTGACAGGCCTACTCCTCGGTCCGCTGCGCCGCCACGACCTCCTCGTAGACGAAGCTCATGGAGTTCATGGAGGCCACACTCAGCTTCGCCATGTCGGCGTTGTCACCGGGCTCGGCGCCGTCGGTGTCGGCGACCCAGAACACGGCCAGGTAGTGGCCCATGACCTGGGCGTTGGCCTGGCTGTAGCCGTCCTGGAGGCCGGGGATGTCGTCGCCGTTCTGCGTGAGCAGGAATCCGGCGCCGCTCTCGGCGTTGGTCGGGTCCAGTGCGGCCTCGACCTTGGTGGCCTCCTCGACGTTGGCCAGATCGAACACCGTGACCTGCGCGATGTGGTCGTCGCCGGAGTCGGTGTACACACCGGTGGCGGCCTGGACGCAGTTCGCGTCGATGAGGCTCTGGCCCAGTCCCTCGCCCCACACGAGCGACGTGCAGGAGTCGGTGACGCTGCTCTGTCGCAGCTCCAGCGTCATGTCGTCCAGCCCGATCTCACCGACGGAGCCGAACACGGATTCCTCCGTCATCGGCTCGGCGTCCTCGGGGCGTTCGTCGATGGCGCCGAACACGTCCTCGCGGTTGGGTTCGGAGAGGTACAGCTCCGGTGTGAGGGTGCTGTGTCCCTCGGGCGGTGCCACGACCGTCTCGTCCCCGCCCGAGACGGTGCCCCCCGAACCCGTGAAGAGCTGGAAGGACAGCAGTCCCAGGAGAGCGACCAGCGCGATGCTGAACGCGCCCAGCAGGACGCCGAGGACGGCGGTGCCTCGCTTGCGCTTGCTCTGCTCGGCGAGGGTGTAGACGATCTGGTTGGGCCGGTCGCCCAGGACCGAGACCTTCTTGATCGCGGACGCGGAGAAGGCCGAGACCTTGCCGACCCCGCCGCGCCTGGCGCCGGACGCCTTGCGCCGCGACGCTCCGATCGCGAACGCGCCGCGCCCCTTGCGCCGGCGGGAGGACCGCCGGGCGCCGGTGTCCTCCTCGGCGTCCGCGGCGTGCGCCCCGTCGCCGTCCTCGTCCTCGTAGTCGTCGTACTCGTCGTACCCCTCGTCGTCACCGGCTCGGTCGGCGGTGTCCTCGGAGGGTGTGCGGGTGTGACCGTACTCCGCGGAGAAGTCCTCCTCGGGGTCGTAGTCGTCCTCGCGGCCCTCGTCGTGGCCGTAGTCGTCGGCGTGGTCCTCGGTGTAGGCCTGCTCGGCGCGGCGTGAACCGCCGCGGCGACCTCGGCGGCCGTACCCGGACTCAGCTCTGCTCACGGTCTTTCTCAATCGTCAACCCGTGGTCTGCTCGAAAGGTACAGGGCGTTCTCCGCTCCGCGGCCGGACACGGCCGGCACGCGTGGGAGCCCTGCTCTACTCGGGCTTCGCCCCGGAATCGGTTCCCGTGTCTCCGGCGTCGTTCTCGGTCGAGCCCTCGGTACTAGATCGCTCAGGGCTCGGGTGGTATTCCGTCCCCGCCCCTTCTGAGCTGCCAGTTCGGCTTCCGAGATCGGATTCTTCGCTGTCCACGGCGCTGTAGACGGTGCTCTCGTCGGTGACCTCACTGCCGGCTGTGGCGCCGAACACCTGGGTTCCCGCGTCGTGCCCGGGGGGGACGACCGCGGTGGAGAAGGAGTCGATGCGCCGTCCCGCCCACACGAAGTAGGCGAGCGCGCCGAGGAAGACGACGATGGAGGTCCAGTTGTTCAGGCGCATGCCCAGGAAGTCGTTGGCGGGGTCGACGCGCAGGTACTCGATCCAGAACCGGCCCACGCAGTAGCCCATGACGTAGAGCGCGAAGAGCCTGCCGCCCTGGAGGGAGTTCTCGAAGCGGCGTCCGGCCCAGGCCAGGAGGACGGCCAGGAGCAGGCACCACAGGGACTCGTAGAGGAACGTGGGGTGGTACGTGGTGACGCCGAACTCCATGCCGGGGCGCAGGTGGCCCTCGGGGTAGGGGGAGATCTCCACGGCCCAGGGCAGGTCCGTGGGCGCCCCGAACAGCTCCTGGTTGAAGTAGTTGCCCCAGCGGCCGATGGCCTGGGCGAGGGGGATGGTGGGCGCGATGGCGAACGCCAGCTTGGACATGGACAGCCCGCGCCTGCGCGCCACCAGCCACACGCCGACGGCGCCCAGGGGGACGGCACCCCAGATGCCGAGGCCGCCCTCCCACACGTACAGGGCGCGGATGGGCTCGCGTCCCTCGCCGAAATACAGCTGGGCGTCGCTGATGACGTGGTAGAGGCGGCCTCCGATCAGACCCAGGATCACGGCCCAGACGGCCATGTCCATGATCGTGCCCTTCTCACCGCCCATGGCCGCCCAGCGGCGCTCGCTCCAGACCACCGCGACAACGACGCCGGCGAGGATGCACAGCGCGTAGAAGTGGATCTGGAGGGGGCCGATCGGGATCGCGTTGATCTGCGGGCTGGGGATGGCCGCGAGGGCGCGGCCGAGCTCGGCCGCGCCCTCGGAAGCTGTCGACGACAGTGTCACTGCTCTGCTCTCGGGTTCGCCCCGCATGCGGGGGGTGCTGTCAGGGGTGCTACTCCGCGCCACCCCCGTCACCCATCGGCTGGGTGTCGACCTCACCGGCGTCCGCCGAGGCGATCGCCTCGTTGAGGCCCCTGACCGTCATGGCGGTGTTGTTGTCGAGCAACTCGCCGTTGATGTACACGGAAGGCGTGCCGCGGAACGTGTTGTCTCCGCTGTAGCGAGTGTAGGCCGTTCCCGTGGCGGTGATGATCTCGCCCGTGTAGGTGCCGTCGAGGAACGAGGGGTCGTGCCCGTTGTCGGCTCCCCAGGCGATCAGGTCGGACAGGACCATGGTGCCGAGGGTCTCCTCGCCGATCTCCGCCATGGCGTCCTCGGTGAGGGCGGGCAGGTAGTCCTCGGTGAAGGTGGTGACGACGGCCGCCTCCTCGTCGATGCGCTGATCGAACTCGCCCTCCTGCTCGGCGGAGGCGTCGGTCTGGCGGTACCACTCCTTGAGCTCGTCGACGGTGAACCCCTCGTTGCCCTCGGTGGGCTGGTTCTCGAAGAGGATGTCGTTGTACTCGACGAAGTAGCCGTGCTGGGCGGCGGCGCGGGCGGCGGCGCCCCCGCGCAGCGAGTTGCTGCTGATGGGCACCGGCTGCTGGGCGAAGATGCTCACCGGCCGGTAGTGCACGATGGCCTCGCCGTCGGCGGCGTTCTGCTTCAGGACGTCGCCGTTGAGCAGTTCGAACTGGCGGCAGGCCGGGCACTGGTAGTCGGCGTAGACCTCGACGACGGGGGCCTGCACGCCCTCCTGGGCGAGGACGACGCTGCCGTCCTCCTGGAGGACCTGGGGCGGGAGGGCCCCTTCGAACCCGGCGTCCCGCCGGTCGGCGTTGAGCACGGCGTAACCGACGCCGACGATCAGGACGACGACGGCCGCGGCGGCGCCGAGGACGATGAGGGTCTTGGTGCGCTTGGCCGCCCTCTTCTCCCGTTCCCGGAGTTCCTTGAGCTTCTCGCGGGAGCGCTTGCGCGCTTCACTCCCCATGCTTTCCCCTGTTTCTACTGCTGGAGGTGGTCGACCGTGGTGGGTTCCGGGGTCACCGGAACAGTCCGATGGCGCGGTCGAGGGCGAAGGGTGATCGGGGCCGGGCTGCGATGAAGGCGCCCATGGCGGCGAAGGCGATGTCGCGGGCGATGGAGAGCCCGTAGGTGGTCTCCCCCGGGTCGACCTGTCCGCCTCCGCCGAAGCAGCCGCAGTCGATGTTGAGGCCCCTGGCCATGGCGGAGACGATGCCTGCGATGAAGAGGACCATGAGGATCGCGCTGACGGCTCCGACGTAGCGGGTGGCGAGTCCGGCGAGGAGGAGGACGGCCAGGGCGAGCTCGAAGAGGGGGAGCGTGTAGCCGATGAGCATGGCGATCTCGACGGGGAAGAGGTCGTAGGCCTCGACCGCCTGGACGGAGAGCGCGGGCGGGAACTTGGAGACGGCGGCGAAGACGAGGACCGCCGCGAGTCCTACCCGGCAGGCGAGGGTGAGCCAGGGCTGGACGGCCTCCCAGCGGGATCGGGGGGCCGGGGGCGCGGCAGGGGTGGCGGGGGATTCGTCAGGTGTGTCCATCGCGTGGGCCTTCAGGGAGTAGGGGGCGCTATGTCGCGTTCGGTGTCCGCTCCGTCGCTCTGCGTATCGCGTCACATCCTACTGACTGTGGCGAGTCCGTGACGCTGTGCCCGGACCCGGGGCGCACCGTCGGGCGCCCCGGAGAAGCGCGGCACCGCCATCACATCACCGAAGCGGGCTCCGCAAGGGCGTTTCCGGGGCCCCGGAGCGGGCCTCTCACCCGATTCTCACCCTCTTAACCCTGCTTTTGACCAGGCGCGAAGAGCGGTGGGCCGTCCCCCTCGGGGAACGGCCCACCGCCAGTGCCGAACGTCTCCTCGGGGCCGGCGGACGCCGCGCCCCCGTGCCCGGAGGTCCCCCGCGTGTGCTCCGCGGGCGCCCTACCTCCCGCGGACGCCCCCCGCGAGTTCCTCGGCGAAGGAGCGGACCGCCGTGAGCCCGGTCTCCAGGTCCGGGGCGTCCAGGATCCGCTGGCAGAACCCCGCCCCGACGATGACGCCGTCGGCGTAGGCGGCCACCTCGGCCGCCTGGGCGGCCGTGGAGATGCCCAGGCCGACGCAGACCGGCAGCCGGGACTCGCGGGTCACCTCGCGGGTGCGCCGCACCAGCGTCTCGGCGGTGTCGGCGACCTGGGTACGGGTGCCGGTGACTCCCATCAGCGAGGCCGCGTACACGAACCCGCTGCAGGTCCGGGTGGTCAGGGCGAGCCGCCGGTCGGTGGAGGACGGCGCGACCAGGAAGATCCGGTCCAGCCCCGACTCCTCGGACGCGGCGATCCACTCCCCCGCCTCCTCGGGGATGAGGTCGGGGGTGATCACCCCGGCCCCGCCCGCCTTGGCGAGGTTCGCGGCGAAGCGCTCCACCCCGTACCGCTCGATCGGGTTCCAGTACGACATGACCACGGCGGCGGCGCCGGTGGCGGCCGTCGCCTCGACGACGCGGAACACGTCGTCGGTGGTGGTTCCGGCCTCCAGCGCCCGGTCCGCGGCCCTCTGGATGGTGGGGCCGTCCATCATCGGGTCGGAGTAGGGCAGGCCGACCTCGATGACGTCGCAGCCCCCCTCCACCATGGCCTCGATCACGCGGATGGAGGAGTCCGGGTCCGGGAATCCGGCGGGCATGTAGCCGATCAGGGCCGCCCGGCCCGCTTCACGGGCCTCTGCCAGCTTGGTCTGCAGTGTCGTCGCGGTCATCACGCCTGTCCCTCCGGGTCCATGAGGCCGAAGTACGCGGCCGCGGTGTCGACGTCCTTGTCCCCGCGCCCGGAGAGGTTCACCAGGATGACGGCGTCCCTGCCGAGGCGCTCACCGAGCTTGCGGGCGCCAGCCAGGGCGTGCGCGCTCTCGATCGCCGGGATGATGCCCTCGGTGCGGCACAGCAGGCGGAAGGCCTCCATGGCCTCCGCGTCGGTGATCGGCTCGTAGCTCGCGCGGCCGGTGTCGGCGAGGTACGCGTGTTCGGGGCCGACGGCCGGGTAGTCGAGCCCCGCCGAGATGGAGTGGCTGGGCAGGGTCTGCCCGAACTCGTCCTGGAGCACGAACGTGCGCGCCCCGTGGAACACCCCGGGGCTGCCCGCGGTGATCGAGGCGGCGGTGCGGGCGGTCTCGGCGCCCTCTCCCCCGGCCTCGAAGCCGTAGAGGGCGACGCTCTCGTCGGGGATGAACGCGGCGAAGACCGCCATGGCGTTGGAACCGCCGCCCACGCAGGCGGCGACGGCGTCGGGGAGCCGTCCGACCCTCTCCAGGACCTGGGCGCGGGCCTCCTCGCCGACGACGAAGTGCAGGTCGCGCACCAGTTTGGGGAAGGGGTGCGGTCCGGCGACGGTGCCGAACAGGTAGTGGGTGCGGTCGACGTTGGCGACCCAGTCGCGGAACGCCTCGTTGATGGCGTCCTTGAGGGTGCGGCTGCCGATGGTGACGGGGACGACCTCGGCGCCGAGCATCCGCATGCGGGCGACGTTGAGCGCCTGCCGCCGGGTGTCCTCCTCGCCCATGTAGATGACGCACTCCAGGCCGAGGAGGGCGCAGGCCGTGGCCGTGGCCACACCGTGCTGTCCGGCGCCGGTCTCGGCGATGACGCGGGTCTTGCCCATGCGCTTGGTGAGCAGGGCCTGGCCGAGCACGTTGTTGATCTTGTGCGAGCCGGTGTGGTTGAGGTCCTCGCGCTTGAGGAGGATCCGGGCGCCGCCGCAGTACTCGGAGAAGTTGCGGGCCTCGCTGAGGGCGCTGGGGCGGCCCGTGTAGTCCTTCAGCAGCGCTGCCAGCTCGGCCTGGTAGTCGGGGTCGTGCTTGGCCTTCTCCCACTCGGCCTCGACCTCGTCGAGGGCGGCGATGAGCGATTCGGGGGCGAACCGGCCCCCGAAGCGGCCGTAGTGCCCGTCGTGGTCGGGCAGTGGTTGAGCATGGCTCATGGGACGGTCTCCTGGGAAGGGGCCGACGGCGGCTCTTCCCCCGGGCGTACGCCGCGGGGGTCCGCGCGTCGACCGGTGGCGCGCCGCCTTGCTCCGGCGGCGCGTGCGGACTGGTGGGTCAGCGCGGCGTCGGGAACCCGCGGCTCACGCCTGCGGATTCCCTAGAGCCATCGCCATCGGAGGCCGGGGTGTGCCATCACCGCGACCGTCCGTGCCGTCGTCTGTCCCATCGTGCGGTTCGTTCCTAGTTCCGGTCCCGCAGGGCGGGGTGGGCTCCTGCGGTCACCAGGTCGGCGACGGCCTCGCGCGGGTTCCGACCGCGGACGAGGCTCTCCCCGACGAGGACCGCGCCGGCGCCTGCACCGGCGTAGGCCAGCAGGTCGTGCGGGCCGCGGACTCCGGACTCGGCGATCTTGACGATGTCGGAGGGGATGCCGGGGGCGAGCCGGGCGAAGGTGTCCCGGTCGACCTCCAGGGTCTTGAGGCTGCGTGCGTTGACGCCGATGACGGTGGCTCCGGCGTCGACGGCGCGGGAGACCTCGTCCTCGTCGTGGACCTCGACCAGGGGCATGAGCCCCAGGGACCGGGCGCGCTCGACCAGGGAGACGAGGGCCTCCTGGGGCAGCGCCGCGACGATGAGGAGCACGGCGGAGGCGCCGAAGACGCGGGCCTCCCACAGTTGGTAGGAGCTGACGACGAAGTCCTTGCGCAGGAGCGGCGTGTCGACGGCCTGGTGGACGGTCTGGAGGTCGGCGAGGCTGCCCTTGAAGCGGCGCTCCTCGGTGAGGACGCTGATGATGGTGGCGCCCCCGGCCTCGTAGTCGCGTGCCAGGGCGGCGGGGTCGGTGATGGTGGCGAGCGGCCCCTTGGAGGGGCTGGCCCGCTTGACCTCGGCGATCACGTGGACGCCGGGCCGGCGCAGGGCGGCTTCGGCGTCCTTCGGGGTGGGCGCCGACTCGGCCTGGGCCTTGAGGCGGTCCAGGGGCAGTGCCTCCTGCCGCTCCGCCAGGTCGGCGCGTACTCCGTCGAGGATCTCGTCGAGCACGCTCACCAGTTACCGCTCCCTCATGCAGTGGTCTGTCACGGTGGTGGCTCCGGCGGGCCGGCCGCCCGCGAGGCGTGCCCGGGCGCGCCGCCGTCGCACCGTGTTGCAGGTCATCGTATCGACCTTCGGGGGTCGGGGGGTCGCCGCCCCCACCCGTTCCCCCTGTGTTCCACGGGGGATCGGGTGGGAGGGGGTCGTTCTGCCCTCTTGTGTCGGAGGTGTCCGGCGGCGGGACCCGCTGGGCCGGTCAGATCTCCGAGATGGTCAGGGCGACGATCATCACGATCATGAAAAGGGCGTAGAGGGCTCCGGGGACGAAGAACACCAGGCCGATGATGCCCATGGTCTTGGCGACCCCGGACGAGGACTCGGCTCCCCGGTAGTCGCCGGACGACCACTGGCCGTTGACCATGATGGCGAAGATCAGGCCGATGATGCCGAACACCGGGAAGCAGCTGATGATGCCCAGGATGTTCATGACGAGGTGGTTCTTGGGCGGGTCCCCTGCGGGCGGTCCGCCGTGGCCGGGAGGACCGTAGCCGGGCGGTCCGCCGTATCCCGCGGGAGGACCGTAGCCGCCGGTGGGAGGTCCGTAACCGCCGGGCGGCGGGGGGCCGTAACTCATGCTTGGTTCCACTCTTCTGGGGGGATGTCGGCAGGCCGGGGTGTTCTCCGGTCCCGCCCGTCCGGCTCGGCCTCCGGAGGTCGCGCGGGGCACGGTCCCCGGCCCCGGAGCCGCCCTGCGGCGGGCGGGAGGGACGTGCGGGGACGGTTGCGGCCGCGGCGCGGCGGCTGCCGGGACCGGGCCTGTGGGCACCGGGGGCCGGCCCCGGGCGCGGAGATCGCAGGCCGTGCGGGGCCGTCCGCGGCGTATGGCGCCGACCGTGTGCCGTCGCGCCGGCGGCCCCCCGGAAACCGGGGGGCCGCCGGCGTCGCGTCCCGCACCGCGTGCGGTGTGCCGACCGTGTCGGCGTGCCCGGCCGGGGGCCGGACCGCCCGACTCAGTAGGCGGTCGCGGACGCGGCCGCGACGACGAACATCAACACGACGAAGACGATGTAGAGGGCGGCGAGGATGAACCCGATCAGGCCGATGATCCCCATGATCTTGGCGACCTGCGCGGAGGACTCGGCTCCCGCGTAGTCGCCCGACTCCCACTTGCTGTTGACCTGGAGGGCGAAGATCAGGCCGATGATGCCGATCACGGTGCACCCGAAGATGCCCAGGATGTTGAACATCAGGTAGTTCTTGGGGGGTCCGCCGGCGGGCGGGCCTCCGTACCCCGGTGCGCCTCCGTAGCCCGAGGGCGGGCCGTACCCGCCGGTGGGAGGTCCGTAACCGCCGGAGGGCGGGCCGTAGCCCCCGGTGGGAGGTCCGTAGCTCATGGTGTCCAACCTTCCAGGACGTGGTGGTGCGTTGTCTCGTGCAGGGGGCGCTCATCCGCTCAGACGGCGGGAACGGCGTTCTGGTTCTCGCTACCAGCCCGGGAACAGCGGTGTGCCCGGGGCGAGGAACGAGAACCAGGGCAGGTTGCGCAGGATCCAGTGGGCGTTGATGACGATGAGGAGCAGCCACAGGAACCAGCCGGGCGTGAGCTTGGGCGGTTTCGTGGGCGGCCGGATCGTCCTCACGAGCCACACCGTGTAGGTCCACGCGATGTACGGCAGCAGGAGCAGCAGCAGGGGGTTCATGCTGATGGCGCCGAGGAAGTCGCCGTGCGTCGCGAGCGCGACCGCGCGCATGCTGCCGCACCCGGGACAGAACGTGCCGGTGAGCAGCAGCCACGGGCAGGTCGGGTAGTTGCCGGGCTGGTTGGGGTCGACGAAGTGCAGGAGCGTGGCCCCTGCCAGGCCGAGGACGCCCAGGCCGACGGGCCACACGACCGGGGGCAGTGCCCTGAGCCGGTGTTCGACGCGCTGGGTCCACGAGGGGGCGGGCCGCGCCTCGGGGTCGGCGGTCTCGGGTGGTTCGCTTGGGTGCACGGGATCAGCCTACGGGGTCGGGGAGGGCAGAGTTCTGCCCCCGTGGCCACAGGGCGCACGGGGGCAGACGAGGAGACGCTGTTCCTCGGACTACTGCCTAGTAGGTGTAGGCCGGGGAGGTCGCCGCGGCGCTCGCACCGAGGAGGGCCAGCAGGATGTTGGCGCCGACGCTCAGCACGATGAGGATGATGCCGAGGATGAAGGCGATCTTCGTGAACTTCTTCGCCTGGGCCTGGGCGTGCAGGGCGCCGGCCTGGTCGCCGCGGTTCCACAGGTCGTTGACCTTGGTCGCGTTGATGATCGCCGGGATGGCAAGCGGCCAGCAGCAGAAGACGGCGACGATGGCCCAGGTCAGGCCGTTGTCGGGCGGGGTGCCGCCGGGGGCGCCGTAGCCGCCGCCGGGAGGACCGTAGCCGCCGCCGGGGGGCGGGCCGGGGTGACCGGGGGGAGGGGGACCGTAACTCATGGTCGGCACAACTTTCAGGGAGAGGACAAGGGATTTCGCACGGTGTGGAGAACACACACCGGCCCAACATGGGGCAGGGTTGGGTCACCGGAACGCATACGTCGCGGGCAGAAACGAATGATGCCAGACCAAGGGGACATTCGCCGACATGCAACGACACGGTTGGCAGGTCCGGTGGAGCGAATCTACCTGCCCCATGGGACCTTCGTCCATTTCCCGTTACTCACTCGTTGTGAGCTGCGGAATCACCGAACGGGGTCAGGCCTCGGCCGCGGTGGCGGAGAGCTTCTGGGCGGCTTCCCAGTCCTCGCGGGTCTGCGGGTAGGGACGGGGCTCCTTGCGGCCGAGGCCGACCTTCTTCATGACGCCCGCGACCACGGCGAGGACGACGCTGAGGCCGAGCGCGATGAGGGTCCACATCACCAGTGCGCCGCCGAGGATGATGGCGACGGCCGCCACGGTCCAGGCCACGATCCAGGAGATCGTGAGGAACCAGGCGGAAACGGTGTTGCCGTGGTCGTCGTGGTGTTCGTCGGCCATCAGAGGTTCTCCTTAGATTCGGCTGGCCGTGCTGCCAGCGAGGCGGGTGCGGTGGCGTCCCCGGGGTCGGCGGGGTTCACGGACCGGCCGTCGTCCCCGGGTGCGTCGAGTGTGGGATCGTCACCGGCATCCAGCGATTTCCACAGGTCGGCGGGTGTCTCGGCCCGGGTCGCGCGCGGTGCGGCGTCCCGATCGTACCGGGTGCCCATGCCCGGCCAGGCAGGGGATCGCACCATCGCGAGGAGCCCGGCCAGGACCAGGAGCACGGCGCCTCCCGCGGCCATGGCGGGGCCGAGCGCGGCCAGGTGGGGGGCTGCGGCCACCTGCGCGGCGCCCCCGGCGTCGGTGGCGTTCTCCGTCACGGCCTCCAGGAGCGCGCCGGGCCTGGTGGCCCCCCACACGGCGCTCAGGGCGAGGACGCCGCCGGCGGCGACCAGGGCGCCGACCAGCCGCCGCGCCCAGCCGCGTGTGGCGTACAGGCCCGCGATACCGGCCAGCCCGGCCCATCCGATGCCGCTGGGCGCGCCGGTCAGGTCGGCGCCGGTGAGTGCGACGGGGACCGGTGGGACCGGTCCGGGAGCCGTGAGCTGGCCGGTCGCCCACTGCTGTCCGGCGGCGGCGAGCAGCAGTCCGGCGGCGGCGGCGAGGCCGAGCATGGTGAGGCCGTACTCGCGCCGGACGCGGGGGGAGAACGTGGAGGAACTCACAGCAGTCTCCCGGCGTCGAAGCACGTGCGGTCGCCGGTGTGGCAGGCGGCGCCCTCCTGGTCGACGCGGACCAGGAGTGTGTCACCGTCACAGTCCAGTGCGACCGACACCACACGCTGTGTGTGGCCCGACGTGGCGCCCTTGACCCAGTACTCGCCGCGGCTGCGCGACCAGTAGGTGGCGGCCCGGGTCGTGAGGGTGCGGTGCAGCGCCTCGTCGTCCATCCAGGCGAGCATGAGCACCTCCCCGGTGTCGTGCTGTTGTACGACGGCGGGGACGAGGCCGTCCGGGGTCCGCTTGAGTCGGGCGGCGATGGCCGGGTCGAGACTGGTGACGCTCATGCCTCCCAGGTTATGGGCGGCTGTCCAGCGGTCCGCACCGGGTGGCGCCCGGGGCGGGACGCCCCTTGGGGGCTTTCGTCCGGGGCGGTTAGAGTTCGTGCGTCCTCCACGGTTCGGTTGCCGTCGGCCGCCTGCGGCTTCCGGCCCGCTCCCCCGCCGCTTCCGTCCGCCACCTCCACCCTGGGAGTTCCGTGACCGCCGAGTCCCTGTCCGCCGACCTGGCCGGCAAGCCCGCAGCGCTGATCTCGCTCGCCACCCGCTTTCCCCGGTGGGACCCCTACGCCGCGCTTCCGGCCCTCCTGGACGACGAGCCGGCCGCCGTGCGCTTCGTGGGCCTGGGGTCGGCCCGTTACGCGTGCGAGGTGGCGGCGGCCCGGTTGCGGCGCGCGGGCATCGCGGCGAGCGCGGACCGCTCCTCGTCGGCGGAGCAGCCTCCGGCGGGCCCGGAGACGCTGGTGGTGGCGGTGTCCCTGGGGGGAGGGCAGCGGGAGCTGTACACGGTGTTGGACAGGTACGTGGCGCGGTCTCCGGTGATCGTGCTGGCCCCGTCCCCGGACATGGTGGTGGGGCACTACGCCGACCTGCTGGTGCCGCTGCACACGGGTGAGGAGGCCAGCGGGCTGGGGTGCCGCGCCTACCAGCACGCACTGGCCCTGCTCCTGCTGCTGGGGCACCGTCTGGGCGCGCCGGTGTCGGGGAGCAGTCAGAACTTCCCGGGGATGCTGCGCAGGGCGGCCAACGCCGCGAAGTCGCTGCTGGCGAGCGCACCGGAGTGGGTGCCCGAGGCGGCGCGGGTCCTGGAGTCGCCGCACGGCGTGCACCTGGTGGCCCCGGACGAGCGGATGGCGTCGGCGTCGCAGGGTGTCCAGGCCCTGCGCAAGGGGCCGGTGCGGGCCGCGTACGCGTGTGAGACGGGCGAGTGGTCGCACACCGACCGCTATCTGGCGGCCGTGACGGACTATCGGGCGCTGCTGTTCGCGGGGTCGGTCTACGACGAGCGGTTCGCCGAGCACCTGGGGCATCTGCGGGGTTCGTTCGTGGCCGTGGGCCCCACCCCCGGGCACGAGCGCGTGCCGGGGGCGGAGCTGACCGTGCGCTACCCGGGGGACTCCGACCCGGACGTGAGCCTCCTGGTGGAGCCGCTGGTGGCGGAGCTGCTGGCCGCCCACTGGTGGAGGGCGTCCCGCCGCTGACGGGACGCCCGGGGGTCAGGCGGAGGAGCTGACCCAGGAGGCGTACAGGTCGGCGTACACGCCGGGCCGTGCGACGAGTTCGTCGTGCGATCCGCTCTGGACGATGCGTCCGTCGTCGAAGACCAGGACCCGGTCGGCGGCCTCGGCGGTGGACAGGCGGTGTGCGATGGCCACGGAGGTGCGCCCCCGGGTGAGGCGGTCCAGGGCGCGCTGGATGCGGACCTCGGTGTGCGGGTCGACGGCCGAGGTGGCCTCGTCGAGGACGAGCAGGTCGGGGTCGGCGACGTAGGCGCGCACCAGGGCGACGAGCTGTCGCTCCCCCGCGGACAGGGACTCGCCGCGCTGGCCGACCGGTGTGTCCAGCCCGTGTGCGAGGGAGCCCAGCCACTCCGAGAGGCCGAGTTCGGTGACGGCCGCCTCCAGTTCGGCGTCGGTGCTCTCGGGGCGGGCGAAGCGGATGTTGTCGCCCAGGGAGCTGTCGAAGAGGAAGCCCTCCTGGGGCACCATGACGACGCGGCTGCGCAGGGAGGAGAACGCCACCTCGCGCAGGTCGGCGCCGTCCAGGCGCACGGTGCCCCGGGCGGGGTCCATGAGCCTGGTGAGGAGCTTGACGAAGGT
Source organism: Nocardiopsis codii (assembly GCF_036327455.1). NCBI lineage: Bacteria > Bacillati > Actinomycetota > Actinomycetes > Streptosporangiales > Nocardiopsidaceae > Nocardiopsis > Nocardiopsis codii. Next base: position 66,293 of record NZ_JAUZMY010000013.1, read on the forward strand.
GGTCTTGCCCGAGCCCGTCTCCCCCACGACCGCGACCCGGGTGCCCGGGGTGATCTCGACGGCGACGTCGTCCAGGACGACGGGGCCGTCGGGGTAGGAGTAGGTGACGTCGTCGAAGGTCACCCGGACGGGTCCGCGGGGCAGGACCTTGCCGGCCTCTCCCGGGTCGGCGATGTCGGGGGCCGTGTCGAGGACTCCCAGGACCCGGCGCCAGCCCGCGATGGCGTTCTGGGCCTCGTTGAAGATCTCGGTCGCCATCATCATGGGCTGGATGAACAGGGTGAGCAGGAACAGGAAGGCGATGAGCTGTCCGGCGGTCAGGTCGCCGCCCAGGCCGAGCCAGACGCCGACGAGGACCACGGCGGCGTTGCCGATCGCGGAGACGATCTCGGCGAAGGGCGAGACCGCCACGGACAGCCGCTGGGCGCGGATCTGTGAGCGGCGGGTCCTGTGCACGGTGGAGTCGATCCGCTCCGCGGTGCGCTGCTCGGTGCCGTGGGCGCGGATGACGGCGGCGCCCATGACGGTCTCGCCGATGACGCCGAGCATGTCGCCGGTGTTCTCGCGGACCTTCATGTACGCCTTGGACAGGTGCTTCTGGAGCCAGCGGACGCCGAACAGCAGGGGGAGGACGCAGACCCACACCACGAGGGTGAGTTCCCAGGAGTAGAACGCCATGAGGGTGGTCGCGACGAGGAGCTGGCCCGCGCTGACGAGCAGGAGCAGGCCGCCCCACTGCATGAAGGTGCTGATCTGGTCGACGTCGCTGGTGACGCGGGAGACCAGGGCGCCCTTGCGCTCGCTGTTCTGTGTGAGCACGGACAGGTCGTGGACGTGCCGGAACGCCTTGCGGCGCAGGGTGGCCAGGCCGGACTCGGTGGCCCGGTACAGGCGCACGTTCATCAGGTAGGACGCGACCATGGTGAGGACGAGGAGTCCGGCGCAGGTGGCCACCATGCGGGTGACGAAGGCGAGGTCGGGGCCTTCGGGCCCGGACAGCCCGTTGTCGATGATCTGCTGGACGGCGACCGGGACGACGATCTTGCCCGCCGTGGCGAAGACGGCGAACACCAGGGTCAGCCAGAGGCCCTTGGCGAACTCCGGGGAGAGCCGCAGGCCCCGCCGGACCGTGCCCATGGCGGTGTCGGTGGAGCGGTGCAGGGAGAGGAGCGGGTCGGCCGCGCCGTCCGCCTGTCGTCCCTGGTCCGGGTCGGGCCGCTGTTCGGCGCGGGTCCGGGCGGGTGCGCTCATCGGCTCGTCTCCTCGGTGGCGTGCGGGGCGGGTTCGAGTGGTCCGGGTTCCTCCGGGACGGGTTCGCGTTCGGCCTCGCTCTCGGCGGAGGCGCGTTCGTAGGCGGTGACCAGCCTGGTGTAGCCGGGAGAGGTGGTGAGGAGTTCGTCGTGGGTGCCGCGGGCCAGGACGCGGCCGCGTTCCATGTAGACGACCTCGTCGGCGAGTTCGATGGTGGCGCGGCGGTAGGCGACGACGACCACGGTGGCGGCGTCGTCGCGCTCACGCAGGCCCGCGAGGATCTGGGCCTCGATCTGCGGGTCGACCGCCGATGTCGCGTCGTCCATGATCAGCAGCCGGGGTCTGCGGACGACGGCGCGGGCCAGGGCGAGGCGCTGGCGCTGGCCGCCGGACAGGGTGGTGCCCTTCTCGCCGAGCGGGGCGTCGAGTCCGCCGTCGAGTTCCCTGATGAAGCCGTCGGCGCGGGCCAGGCGCAGTGCGGCCCACACCTGCTCGTCGTCGATGTCGCCGCCGAGGGTGATGTTGTCGCGGACGGTGTCCTCGAACACGAAGGTTCCCTGGGGCACGAGGGCGGCGTGCGCGGGGATCTGGTCGCGGGCGAGGTCGCGGAGGTCGACGCCGTCGAGGCTGATGTGGCCCGTGTCGGGGTCGACCAGGCGCATGAGGAGGGTGGTGAGCGTGGACTTGCCCGACCCGGTGGGGCCGACGAGGGCGACGGTGCGCCCGGGGGCGATGTCCAGGTCGACGCCGTTGAGGACGGTGGTGCGGGCGGTGGCGGCCTCGTCGTCCATCAGGTCGCGGCCGCCTCCGTCGGCGTCGTAGGAGTCCGCGTAGGAGAAGGTGACGCCGCGGGCGCTCAGGGCGATGCCGCGGGGGCTGTCCTCCAGGGTCCGCTCGCCGTGCTCCATGGCGCCGCCGGAGCTGAGGACGGACTGGACGCGGTCCCAGCCGACGACGCTGCGGGGCAGGTCGCCGAGGATCCACCCGAAGGAGCGGATCGGCAGGGCCAGGAGGGTGAAGAGGAAGGCGATCTGGACGAGGTCGCCGGGTTCGATGGCTCCGGTGGAGAGCCGCCACATGCCGAGGAGCAGGACGGCCAGCACTCCGAAGTTGGGCAGTGCCTCCATGACCGGGTCGAACATGGAGCGCATGCGGCCGACCTGGATGAGCGCGTCGCGGAGGCTGTGCGCGGACCGGGTGAAGCGCTCGGTCTCGGTGTCCTCCCTGCCGAGGGTCTTGACGACGAGGGCGCCGTCGAAGGACTCGTGGGCGACGCCGCTGACCTCGGCGCGCAGGGCCTGGGCACGGGAGGCCATGGGTGAGACCCGGCGTTGGAAGACGACGTTGGCCGCGGCCAGGACGGGGAAGACGACGAAGGCGACCAGGGCGAGTACCGGGTCGGTGATGAGCATGGCCGCGGCGGCGATGGCGAGCATGAAGACGCTGCCGACGGCCATGGGCAGCGGGGCGAGCGGCTGCCAGGCGGCCTCGACGTCGGCGTTGGCGTTGGAGAGCAGCTGTCCGGTGGGGTGGCGGTGGTGCCAGGACAGCGGGAGTTCGAGGTACTTGCGGGCGACGGCGCGGCGGTAGCGGGCCTGCATGCGGAACTGCATGAGGGCGGCGAGCATGCGGCGCACGGCGATGCCGGCGGCCTTGCCGAGGCCGACCGCGAGGAGCAGTGCGGCTGCGGCGGTGAGCGCGGCGGCGGTGGTGCTGCCCTGGGCGAAGGCGGGGAGGATGGTGGAGTCGGTGAGGTGGCCGAGGACGGAGGCCGAACCGACGGTGACGCCCGCGTGCAGCATGGCCCCGGCGACGGCGGCGAGGAAGATCCACGGTTCGGTGCGCGCGGCGACCCACAGGACGCGCATGCCCCGGCCGAAGACCCCGATGGCGGCGTCCGCGGCGTGGCCGCCGGGTTCGGCGCGGCCGGAGGGTTCCGGTGGCGCGGAGCCCTCCTCGGTTCCCGGATCCCTCGTGCTGGTGCCCTGCGCCATACGCCCCCCGTTCGTCTGCCTGCCGGCGCCGCCTGCGCGGCTCCGACCTCGCGCGCCGACGGCCTCCGGGCATGCCGAAGGGGACGTGGGCGCGTGTGTCGAGCCAACCTATCCAGCGGGACCGACAAGGTTCCACCGGATTGTTTCAGCGCGGTTCCCGCCGGGGCTATTCCGTGCGGCGGGGGGCGGGGCGGAGGCGGGACGCGGGTGCGCCCGGACCACCGGGGTGGTCCGGGCGCGGGGACGGTCGGAGCGGCCGTTCTCCGACCGCCTGCCTACGGCTGGTAGGTGATCAGCGCACGGAAGGTGAGGCGGCCGACGATGCCGTCGACCCCGATGCCGAAATCGCGCTGCGCGGCACGGACCGCGTTGGTGGTGCGGGTGCCGTACCGGCCGTCGACGGTCAGGCCGGCGTCGAACTTCGCGTTGAGCTCGCTCTGGATCATCTCGACGACGAGCCCGCGGCTGTTCGGGCCGAACTCACCGAAGGTGCGCTCGCGCAGCAGGAGCCAGGTCTCGTCGTCGAGCTCTCCGGTCTCGGCGAGGTGGTTCGGGTTGGCCGCCTGGTACCTCAGGATCGTCTGCTGGAGCGAGAGGTTGAAGAACCACGAGGTGGTGCTGTCCGAGCGGTAGCCGTGGTAGGCGAGCAGCTTGCGGGCCGCCTGGATGTCGACGGACCGGTCGCCCCTCTCGTAGTGCGGCCACGGCTCGGCCTCGATCTGGGCCACGACCTGGTTCGAGGTGCGGTCGAGGTCGTCGGCGGAAGCCGTGGGAGCGGTGGCGACGACGGTGGTGGCGGCGATCGCGGAGGCAGCGATCAGGGAGGCGATACGCCTACCAAAACCACCAAAGAAGTGCGGAAACATGCGAATTAAGGTCCTTCCCCCGTGGGTAATGGGAACTACAGAGACCATGCTCACACGAACCATCGGCGCGTCACCTCAACGCCACACGGAATCGACTACGTGTCGTCGCCAGAGCACGCGAAGGCCCCCGAGACGAGGTGTCCCGGGGGCCTCCTGCACCGCTGACCTGCGAAATTCCTCAGCGAACCGCGTGGCCCGCCTCTCGCAGGCTCCGCTTGACGTCGGCGACGGTGAACTCGCCGAAGTGGAAGACCGTCGCGGCCAGCACCGCGTCCGCCCCCGCCTCCACCGCCGGGGCGAAGTGCTCGACCGCCCCCGCGCCGCCGGACGCGATCAGCGGCACGTGGACACGGGCGCGCACCCCGCGGATGAGCTCCAGGTCGAACCCGGCCCTGGTGCCGTCGGCGTCCATCGAGTTGAGCAGGATCTCCCCCGCGCCCAGGTCGGCGGCGCGCTCGCACCACTCCAGGGCGTCGATCCCGGTCCCCTGGCGGCCCCCGTGGGTGGTGACCTCGAACCCGCTGGGGGTCGGCCGTCCTCCCTCGCGCACCCGCCGCACGTCGGCGGAGAGCACCAGGACCTGGCGGCCGAAGCGCTCGGCGATCTCCTCGATGAGCTCGGGCCGGGCGATCGCGGCCGTGTTCACGCCCACCTTGTCGGCGCCCGCCCGCAGCAGCCGGTCGACGTCGTCGGTGGTACGCACCCCGCCGCCCACGGTCAGCGGGATGAACACCTGGTCGGCGGTACGGCGGACCACGTCGTAGGTGGTCTCCCGGTCTCCGCTGGAGGCCGTGACGTCGAGGAAGGTGAGCTCGTCGGCGCCGGCGGCGTCGTAGGTGCCGGCCAGCTCCACCGGGTCGCCCGCGTCGCGCAGGTTCTCGAAGTTGACGCCCTTGACGACCCGCCCGGCGTCCACGTCCAGGCAGGGGATGACGCGCACGGCCAGGGTCACCGGGCCACGTCCTTCACGTCCCGCACCGTCGCCAGGGCGTCCTCCAGGGTGAACGCCCCCTCGTACAGCGCGGTGCCCATGATGGCGCCCTCGACCCCCAGCGGGACCAGGGTCGCGATCTGCCGCAGGTCGTCCAGGCTGGACACGCCGCCGCTGGCGACCACCGGCTTGTCGGTGCGCTCGCACACGGTGCGCAGCAGGTCCAGGTTCGGGCCCTTGAGGGTGCCGTCCTTGTTGACGTCGGTGACGACGTACCGGGCGCAGCCCTCCGACTCCAGGCGGTCCAGGGTCGCGAAGAGGTCGCCGCCGTCCCGGGTCCAGCCGCGCGCGGCCAGGGTCGTGCCGCGCACGTCCAGGCCGATCGCGATCCGGTCGCCGTGCTCGGCGATGATCCTGGCGCACCACTCCGGGTTCTCCAGGGCGGCGGTGCCGATGTTGACCCGGCGGCACCCGGTGGACAGGGCGGCGGCCAGCGACTCGTCGTCGCGGATGCCGCCGGACATCTCCACCTTGACGTCCAGGCGTCCAACGATGTCTCGCAGCAGGTCGCGGTTGTGGCCGCGTCCGAACGCGGCGTCCAGGTCCACCAGGTGGATCCACTCGGCCCCGGCGCTCTGCCAGGCCGTGGCGGCCTCGAAGGGGTCGCCGTACTGGCCCCCCGAACCCGCCTTGCCCTGGACGAGCTGGACGGCCTGCCCGCCCGCCACGTCCACGGCGGGAAGCAGTTCGAGTTCGGGGGACGACGTGGTGTGCTCGCCGGTCATGAAACCTTCTCGTACTCGGTGGGAAAACGTCGGTCAGAGGGTGGCGACCCAGTTGGCGAGCAGGCGGGCGCCCGCGTCGCCGGACTTCTCCGGGTGGAACTGGGTGGCGCACAGCGGGCCGTTCTCGACGGCGGCCACGAACGGCTCGCCGTGCTCGGCCCAGGTGACCCCGGGCTCGCGGATGCGCTCGTTGTGCGAGGAGAACTCCCACTCGCGCACCGCGTAGGAGTGCACGAAGTAGAAGCGCTCCCCGGGGCCGATCCCGGCGAAGAGCCGGGTGTCCTCGGGCGGCCGGACGGTGTTCCAGCCCATGTGCGGCACGATGGGCGCGCGCAGGCGGTCCACGGTCCCGGGCCACTCGCCGCAGCCCTCGGTCACCTGGTCCTCGGCCCGCGGGTCGGCCCGTTCCACGCCCTTGTCGAAGAGGACCTGCATCCCCACGCAGATGCCCAGGACGGGGCGCCCCCCGGCCACGCGCCGACCGATGATCCGGTCTCCGCCCGCCGCCCTGAGGCTGGACATGCAGGCGCTGAACGCGCCGACGCCCGGGACGACCAGGCCGTCCGCGTCCAGGGCGGCGTGCGGGTCGGAGGTGACGGTGACGTCGGCGCCGGTGCGCTCCATGGCGCGCTGCGCGGAGCGCAGGTTGCCGGAGCCGTAGTCGAAGACGACCACACGTGACGGCATTGGATCTGCCCTTCCTCTACAGGTAGCCCAGGCGCAGAGCGCCGGAGGCGGCGGCGAGCACGGTGCAGCCGGCCAGGGCGACGGCGATGAGCCTGTTGACCTTCCACATCGCGTAGGCGCCCCCGGCGAGGAACCCCGCCAGCACGACGAGGGCGATCCCCCACAGGTCGGTGTCCATCTACAGGGCGCCCTTGGTCGAGGGGATGCCGCTGACGCGCGGGTCCTTCTCGGTGGCGGAGCGCAGTGCGCGCGCCAGTGCCTTGAACTGGCACTCCACGATGTGGTGGGCGTTGCGCCCGTAGGGGACGCGGACGTGCAGGGCGACCCGCGCCTGGGCGACGAAGGACTCCAGGATGTGGCGGGTCATGGTGGTGTCGTAGTCGCGGCCGATGATCGGCGCCATGCCCTCGGGCTCGCTGTGGACCAGGTAGGGGCGGCCGGAGACGTCGACGGTCACCTCGGCCAGGGCCTCGTCGAGGGGCACCTTGGCGTCGGCGAAGCGGCGGATGCCGGCCTTGTCGCCGAGGGCCTCGCGGAAGGCGGCGCCCAGGGCCAGGGCGGTGTCCTCCATGGTGTGGTGCGAGTCGATGTGCAGGTCGCCCTCGGTGCGCACGGTCAGGTCGAACAGGCCGTGCTTGGCGAGCTGGTCGAGCATGTGGTCGAAGAACCCGACCCCGGTGGAGACGTCGGCGACGCCGGTGCCGTCCAGGTCGATCTCGACCAGGACCTTGGTTTCCTTGGTTGCGCGTTCGACGCGCCCGATGCGGCTCATGGTGACTCTCCCGGTGGTTCTGGCGGGTGTGGTGGGGCGGGGACGGTGCCCGTCCCGGCCTGTCGGCCGGGGCACGGCGGCGCGGTCAGCGTCCGGTCGCGTGGAGGAGCGCGGACCGGAACGCGGCCATCTCCTCCGGGGTGCCGACGGTGACGCGCAGCCAGCCGGGCGGGCCGACCTCGCGGATGAGGACCTGGCGGTCGAGCATCGCCTGCCACACCGCGGTGCGGTCGTCGAACTCACCGAACAGGACGAAGTTCGCGTCGGAGTCGGCCACGGCGAACCCGTGCTCGCGCAGCCAGGCGACCAGGGCGTCGCGTTCGGCACGCAGGTCGTCGACGGCGCCGAGGAGTTCGTCGGCGTGGTCGAGTGCGGTGAGCGCGACCGTCTGGGTGACGGCGGACAGGTGGTAGGGCAGGCGGACCAGCTGGAGCGCGTCGACCACGGCCGGGTGCGCGGCCAGGTAGCCGACGCGGGCCCCTGCCAGGGCGAACGCCTTGGACATGGTGCGCGAGACGATCAGCCTGGGGTGGTCCTCCAGCAGGGTGAGGGCGCTGGGGGTGCCCGTGCGGCGGAACTCGGCGTAGGCCTCGTCCACGACCACGACCCCCGGCGCCGCGTCGGCGATCCGCTCGATGTCGGCGATGTCCAGCGCTGTGCCGGTGGGGTTGTTGGGCGAGGTGAGGAAGACCACGCTGGGCCGGTGCTCGGCGATCGCGGCCAGGGCCGCCCCGGTGTCGATCCGGAAGTCGGCGTCGCGGGGCACGGACGCCCATCCCGTCCCGGTACCCCGGGAGATGATCGGGTGCATCGAGTAGGACGGCTCGAAGCCCAGGGCGACCCGGCCTGGGCCGCCGAAGGCCTGGAGGATCTGCTGGAGGATCTCGTTGGATCCGTTGGCGGCCCACACGTGGGCGCCGGTCAGACCGTGGCCGAGGTAGGCGGCCAGGCCCTCGCGCAGGCGGACCGCGTCCCGGTCGGGGTAGCGGTTGAGGCCCAGCGCGGTGGCGGCGACGGCGTCGGCCAGGGCCCTGGCCAGGCGCGGTGAGGGCGCGTGCGGGTTCTCGTTGGTGTTGAGCACCACGGGCACGTCCAGTTGGGGTGCGCCGTAGGGCGAGCGGCCCCGCAGGTCGTCGCGGAGTGGCAGGTCGTTCAGGGTGAAGCTCACGGGTTCCACGCTCATGGTCGGTTGTGGGCGGGCGGGCGTGCGGGACCCCTGCGGCCGGTGCGGCCACGCGGTCCCCCGCGCCCGGACGTCCGCCGGGTGGTCGGCCGTCGGGCTCAGGCCGTCGTCGGGTCCGTACGCGCGGCGACGGCCTCGCCGTGCGCGGGCAGGTCCTCGGCGTCGGCCAGGGTGATGACGTGATGGGCGACGTCGGCCAGCGCGTCACGGTCGTAGTCCACGATGTGCACCCCGCGCAGGAACGTCTGCACGCTCAGGCCGCCGGAGTGGCAGGCGCAGCCGCCGGTGGGCAGCACGTGGTTGGAACCCGCGGCGTAGTCGCCGAGGGAGACCGGTGAGAAGTCGCCGACGAAGACCGCGCCCGCGTTGCGCACGCGTGCGGCCCACGCGGGGGCGTCCTCGGTCATGATCTCCAGGTGTTCGGCGGCGTAGGCGTTCACGACCGCGAGCCCCTGGTCGAGGTCGTCCACCAGGACGATGCCGGACTGCGGGCCGGACAGGGCCTCGCGGACGCGGTCGCTGTGCTTGGTGGCGGCGACGCGCCGCTCCAGGTGCCGGGTGACGGCGTCGGCGAGCGCCTCGTCGGGGGTGACCAGGACGGAGGCCGCGACGACGTCGTGCTCGGCCTGGCTGACGAGGTCGGCGGCGACGTAGTCGGCGTTGGCGGTGGCGTCCGCCAGGATCGCGATCTCGGTGGGTCCGGCCTCGGCGTCGATGCCGATGACGCCCTTGAGGAGCCGTTTGGCCGCCGCCACCCAGATGTTGCCCGGGCCGGTGACCATGTCGGCGCGCTCGCACCCGCCGGCGCCGTAGGCGAACATGGCGATGGCCTGTGCGCCGCCGACCGCGTAGACCTCGTCGACGCCGAGCAGGGCGCACGCGGCGAGGATGGTCGGGTGCGGCAGGCCGCCGAAGTCGCTCTGCGGCGGTGAGGTGACCGCCAGGGAGCGCACCCCCGCCTCCTGGGCGGGGACGACGTTCATGATGACGCTGGAGGGGTAGACGGCCCGGCCGCCCGGTACGTAGAGGCCGACGCGGTCGACCGGGATCCACTTCTCGGTGACGGTGCCGCCGGGGACGACCTGCGTGGTGTGGTCGGTGCGGCGCTGGTCGCGGTGGACCTTGCGGGCGCGGCGGATCGACTCCTCCAGAGCGGCGCGCACGGCCGGGTCGAGGTCGGCCAGGGCCGCCTTGATCGTCTCGGCGGGTACGCGGATGTCCGTGAGCCGGACGCCGTCGAAGCGCTCGGTGAGCTCGATCAGCGCCTCGGTCCCCCGATGGCGTACGTCCTCGCAGATGGGACGTACGCGGTCGGCGGCTGCCGCCACGTCCAGTTCCGCGCGCGGAAGGGCTTCGCGCGGGTCGCCTTGGGTGCCTCGGAGGTCGATTCGACTGATCACGGGCCCAGTCTAGGGGGCCTCGTCCATTCGGTGGGTGGTGGTGTCCGGATGATGGACACCACACCTCCGCCACCGGCGGGTACGCGTACCAGGGGACCTGGGCGGACCACCGCCAGGAATGTCCGGAATAAGTGTCGCCTAACTTTGGGACACCTAACCTAATTAAGCTTCCGAAAGGCTTGCCTAACAAATGGCGACGCGTTTTCACGAGTTTCGCGAAACGCTTTTGTATGAGTTATCGTGGGACCATGAGTTCGAACAAGAACAGCGATAGCCACCTTTCCAAGTTCCACAGACTCCTGGTCGACCAGGTGCGGCACGAGTTCACGGCCTCGCACCAGTACGTGGCCGTCGCCGCCTGGTTCGACGACCAGGACCTGCCCCAGCTCGCGCGGGTCTTCTACGAGCAGTCCCTGGAGGAGAGGGACCACGCGATGATGATCGTGCGGTTCCTTCTCGACAGCGACATCCACTTCGCCATCCCCGCCGTGGACGAGATCGAGACCGCTTTCTCCGCTCCCCGCGACCTGGTGGCCCTCGCCCTGCGCCAGGAGCGCGAGGTGACCGACCAGTTCCAGCGCCTGGCCAAGGTCGCCCGTGACGAGGACGACTACACGGGCGAGCAGTTCCTCCAGTGGTTCATCCAGGAGCAGACGGAGGAGGTCGCCAAGATGTCGACCCTCCTCAACGTGGTGGACCGCGCGGAGGGCAACCTCTTCGACGTGGAGACCTTCGTCGCCCGCGACATGCCCAGCGAGGACAACGGCAGCCAGGGCGCTCCCGGCACCGCCGGCCCCTCGGTCTCCTGACCGCGCGGCCCGTCGATGCGGCGGGCGACCCCGTCCCACACGGCCCGGGGCCGGGCGCCCGTTCCCGAGGGGGGAACGGTGCGCGGGCCCCGGGCCGCGCCCGTGCCCGGACGCGCCGACCCGTCCGACGCCGTACCCCGCGGTGGGAAGGCATACTGGGAGCATGCCTGTGGCCCTGCCGATCTTTCCGTTGAACACCGTGCTGTTCCCCGGTATGACCGTTCCCCTGCACGTCTTCGAGCGGCGGTACCGGGCCCTGGTATCGGAACTGCTCGGCCCCACCCTTGCCCAGAGCGAGGTGACCGGACGCGACCGGGGCCCGCGCCGGTTCGGCGTGGTGTGGATCGAACTGGGGCACGAGGTCGCCGCCGAGTCGGGCCAGGGCGCCGGCGGGGCGGACACGGGGGTGCCCACCATCGGCGGCCCCGGGACCTCGCTGCCCAGGGTGGCGGCCACCGGGTGCACCGCCCTGCTGCGCAACGTCCGCACCTACGACGACGGCCGCTACGACCTGGTCGTGGAGGGCGGGGCCCGGTTCACCGTCACCGACCTGTCGGAGGTGGACGCCTCCTCGCCCGAGGTGTACTCGACCGCGTCGGTGTCGTTCCTGCCCGAACCCCTGGGTCCGGACGCCGAGGAGCACGCCGAGCACGTGCGGGACCTGTTCGGTGTCTACTCCCAGCGGTTGGCGTCGATCGGGATGTCCCCGGACCCCGCGCCCGAACTTCCCAAGGACCCCATCGCCCTCTCCTACTCCGTGGCCGCCTCGGTCGTGCTGGACCAGGCCGAGAAGCAGCGGATGCTGGAGGCGGAGGACGCCGCGACACGGCTGGCGGTGGCGGCGAGGTTCCTGCGCAGGGAGAACCGCATCGTGGCGGCCCCCTCCCTGCCCAACCTGCCGGCGGGCCCCTTCCTCAACAACGGCGTCTCGTTCAACTGACCCGGGGCGGGGGCCCGATCCGCGTCCCCGGACACCGCGGCCCCGTCCCCGCCGCGGGCCCTCCTCCGCGTCTCGCGGACGCGGGTCCGGCCGGCTGTTCGGACAGGTACGGTCGGGCGCGGCGCACCCGGGACCGGCCCGGACGCGTCGCTCGGGCCGTCGACACACATCCGCGCGTTCGCGCACAGACAGAGACCAGGAAGCCGATGAGCGCAAAAGCCACACCCGCGACCGTGGCCGCCGGACGGACCAAGACCACGTACACCCTGCACCCCTACGAGGTGGACGGCGCTTCGGAGGGCCATTCCTACGGCGCGGACGCCGCCGACGCGATCGGGGTCCCGCACGAGCACGTCTTCAAGACGCTGATCGCCGAGGTGGACGGGGTGTTCACGGTCGGGGTCGTCCCGGTGAGCACCTCGCTCGACCTCAAGGCGCTGGCCGCGGCGGTCGGCGGCAAGAAGGCCGCCATGGCCGACCCCGCCAGGGCGGAGAAGGTCACCGGCTACGTCCGCGGCGGGATCAGCCCGTTGGGCCAGCGCAAACGCCTGCGGACGGTGATCGACTCGTCGGTGACGGACCTGTCCTCCGTCTACGTCTCGGCGGGGCGGCGCGGTCTGCAGATGGAGCTGAGGCCGCGCGACCTGATCTCGCTCACCGAGGCGGTCACCGCCCCGATCGGCGTCGGCTGACCCCGTCCCCGGGCAGGGGACGCCGGGGCGGGCACACGGACGGCGATCCCCGGGGGCGGGCGGTCCCGGGGAGCCCGCGAGGACCTGTTGCCGGGCCCCCTACCCGAGGGTAGCTTTGTGACATGCGCGACATTTCATCCCCCTTTTCCTCTGTTCCCGGTATGTTCACCTCCCGCGTCGCCGCGTCCGGTGACGCCGAGGCGTTCAGCTACCCCGTCCCGGACCCGAGCGGCGCCCCCGAGAGGTGGGAGACCCTCACCTGGTCCCAGACCCTCGACCGCGTACGCGACCTCGCTCTGGGCCTGCACTCCCTGGGGGTGACCTCCCAGGCCCGGTGCGCGATCGCCTCCAGCACCCGGATGGAGTGGATCCTCGCCGACCTGGCCATCCTGTGCGCCGGCGGTGCCTCGACCACCGTCTACCCCTCCAGCACCCCGCCCGACTGCGCCTACATCGTCTCCGACTCCGGCAGCATGGTGGTCTTCGCCGAGGACGCCGCACAGGTGGCCAAACTCGTCGACCAGCGGGCACAGGTGCCCGGGGTGTCCAAGGTGGTCGTCTTCGACGGTGACGGAGACGGCGACTGGGTCATCACCCTCGCCGAGCTGGCCGCCCTGGGCGCGCGGGTCCGCGCCGAGAGACCCGGCCTGTTCGACGAGCTCGTCGAGGCCGTCCGGCCCGAGCACCTGGCCACCCTCATCTACACCTCCGGCAGCACCGGCAGGCCCAAGGGCGTGCGCCTGGACCACTCCAACTGGCTGTACGAGGCCCAGGCCATCCAGGACCTCGACGACGAGATGCGCGGACAGGGCTGGGAGATGCTCACCGCGGACGACGTCCAGTACCTGTGGCTGCCCCTGTCCCACGTCTTCGGCAAACTCATGCAGGTCAGCCAGTTGCGGATCGGTTTCCGGACGGCCGTGGACGGCCGGGTCGACAAGATCGTGGACAACCTGGCCGTCGTGCAGCCCACCTTCATGGCCGCCGCGCCGCGCATCTTCGAGAAGGTGTACAACCGGGTCGTCATGCAGGCCAAGGAGGGCGGCGCTGCCAAGTACCGGATCTTCCGATGGGCCGTGGGCGTGGGCGACCGGGTCGCCCGCCTGAAGGAGGACGGCCGGACGCCCACCGGGCTGCTGGCCGTCCAGCACCAGGTCGCCGACCGGCTCGTGTTCGCCAAACTGCGGGCGCGCTTCGGCGAGCGCCTGAAGTTCTTCGTCTCCGGCAGCGCGCCGCTCTCCCCCGACATCGGCCGGTTCTTCTACGGCGCCGGGATCATCATCCTGGAGGGCTACGGCCTCACGGAGACCAGCGCCGGGACGTTCCTCAACAGGCCGGGCTCGGTCCGCTTCGGCACGGTGGGGCTTCCCATGCCCGGTACGGAGGTCAGGATCGCCGAGGACGGCGAGATCCTCATCCGGGGCGGCTGCGTGATGCGCGGCTACCACAACCTGTCCGGGGCCACCGAGGAGGCGCTCGGCCCGGACGGCTGGTTCGCCACCGGCGACATCGGCGCCCTGGAGGACGGGCGCCTGCGGATCACCGACCGCAAGAAGGAACTGATCAAGACGTCCGGCGGCAAGTACGTGGCTCCGCAGGGCATCGAGAGCCGGTTCAAGGCCCTGTGCCCCTACGTGAGCAACCTGGTCGTGCACGGGGACAGGCGCCCCTACTGCACGGCGCTGGTGGCCCTGGACCCCGAGGCGATCGGCGTCTGGGCCGCCGAGAACGGGCTGGGCGCGCTCGACTACGCGGGCCTGACCGGGGAGCCGAGGGTCCGGGCGATGGTGCAGGAGGCTGTCGACGAACTCAACCGGGGGCTGCCCCGGCACGAGACGGTCAAGAAGTTCACCATCCTCCCCCACGACCTGTCCGTGGAGGAGGGCGAGATCACGCCCAGTCTGAAGATGCGGCGGCGGGCGATCGAGAACAAGTACCGGGGGCTCCTCGACGGCATGTACGAGGACGCGGTCCAGACGCTCTGAGGGGTCGGTGCGACCGGCAGGTCAGCGCCCGGACTCCTCCGGGCCGGGCCGGTCGTGTTCGGCCGCGACCGGTGCGCCGGGGTCGGACTGCGCCGACGGCTCCGCACCGTCCCGCGGCGCCCGCTCCGCGGCACCCTCCGCTGCCCCCTCGTCCGCCTCCGGCGCGGGGGCGCTCGGGGGCACCCCGGGCAGGTCGCGGCGGACGAGGCTGATGGCGTCGAGCAGGCCGTACTGGAGCACGAACACGAACGGCCAGGCCACGAGGAACGCGGTCGCGTCCAGGTGGAGCCCGGTCACGACCGTCGAACCGGGCTCGGCGGCGGCGACGGCGGCGTGCGCCGCGCCGTCCAGGGCCACCCCGACGCGCCAGGTGAGCACGGCGCCCGCGACCGACCCCAGGAACCCCGCGACGAGGACGACCAGGCGCAGGTCCTGGAGGCGGCGCAGAGCCAGGGGGAACTGGACCATGTAGGCCCCGTAGCCGGCGACCAGGCCCGCGAGCGCCGTCATGACGACGAAATAGCCCTCACCGGCGAACACGTCCTCGGTGGTGCCGGTGAAGACCTGCCCGTCGCCCAGCGCGGTGCCCTCCGCCCGGGGTGCGAACTGCCACCACACCAGGCCCAACAGCGCGCCCAGCAGAACCAGGGCCCCGAGGACGCACGCCCCCGCGGCCAGCTGTCGTACCGGCGCCGACGTGCCCGCGCGGTTCTGCTCCGTCATCTCCCCAACTCTCCTCGCCCCGTCCCGGTCCCACCCCGGAAAACCAGTGGATACGGGGCATAGCCGGAACGGAGAATACCGGCATGAGCGACAAGAACAGCCCTCTGACCGCACCCCGGCTCCCTCGTGTCGACCCGCCCCTGGCCGCCGACGAGCGCACCATGCTCACCAGTTATCTGGACCGGCAGCGCGCCACGGTCCATCTCAAGTGCGCCGGGCTGTCCTCCGAGCTGTCCGGCTCGGCGCCGCTCCCGACCTCTCCGCTGATGACCGCGGGCGGCCTCGTGTC
The DNA here is from genome assembly GCF_036327455.1 of Nocardiopsis codii. NCBI lineage: Bacteria > Bacillati > Actinomycetota > Actinomycetes > Streptosporangiales > Nocardiopsidaceae > Nocardiopsis > Nocardiopsis codii. The sequence continues at coordinate 81,600 of NZ_JAUZMY010000013.1, forward strand.
CCATCTGCGGTGGGTGGAGGCGTTCTGGTTCGAGGTGGTGATGCTCAACCAGCCCGACCTCGCCCCCTACTCGCGGGAGGACCCGGACGCCGAGTTCCGGGTCGGCGCCGAGCTGCCGCTGCCCCGGCTGCTCGACGAGTACGCCGCCCAGTGCGCGCGTTCGCGCGAGATCGCCGCCCGGCTGGAGCTCGGGGCGTCGGCACGCCGTTCACGTCCGCAGCCGACCCTGCGCTGGGTTCTGCTGCACATGGTCGAGGAGACCGCCCGCCACAACGGACACCTGGACGTCCTGCGCGAACTCGCCGACGGGGTGACCGGCCGGTAGGACCCCGGGGGAGCACGAACAGGCGCCTGCGGCACGACCGCCCACGGGCGCCTTCGTCGTCTCCGGCCGCCCCCGCCCGAGCCGGGAAATGCCGGGGAAATGCGCTGGCGCGGGCGTGGCGCCGACTGGACAATACGGGGATGACAGACGAGAACACCCTCCTGAACACCCCGGGCCGTGTCGACCCGCCCATGGCCGCCGACGAGCGGACCATGCTCACGACGTGGCTGGAGTGGCACCGCGCCACGGTCCACGCCAAGTGCGTGGGCCTGTCCCCCGAGCTCGCCACCGCGACCCCGCTGCCGACGTCACCGCTGACGAGCATCGGCGCCGTCGTGTCCCACCTGCGCTGGGTGGAGCACGCCTGGTTCGAGACGCGCCTGATGGGGCTGCCCGGCAGAGGGCACGCCACCCGCGAGGACCCTGACGCCGACTGGCGGCGGGGCGGCGAGGTTCCGCTGCACCGGCTGCTCGCCGAGTACGAGGAGCAGTGCGCGCGCTCACGCGAGATCACCGACCGGCTCGACCTGGACTCCGTGGCGCTGACCGCCCGCCGAGGCGAGGAGCCCACCACCCTGCGCTGGGTGCTGGTGCACATGGTCGAGGAGACCGCCCGCCACAACGGACACCTGGACGTCCTGCGCGAACTCGCCGACGGGGTGACCGGCGAGTAGGGGCGGGGATCCCGGACGGCCGAGGGGCCCGTGAACGCGTCGCGTTCACGGGCCCCTCCCCCGTTCCCGGTCTCAGACCCCGGTGTCGTCGTCGGGCTCCGGCCCGGTGTCCTCCTCGGCCAGGATCAGGTACAGGCTGCGCCTGGTCTCGGCGAGGAGCCGCTTGGCACGGTCCAGCTGGTCGGAGGTGCCGGCCTGGGCGACCTGTGCGGCGGCCGCGGCGAGCTGGTACGCCAGACCGCTGATCTCCTCGTAGCGCGACTGGCTGTCGGCGTAGGCGTCGGCGACGGCCTCCCAGGGCGGGGTGAGCCCGGCGCCGTTCTCCTCCAGGTAGGCGATGCCCTCCTCGGTGAGCTTGTAGGGCCGGCGCCGCCCCTCACCCTCCTCCTGCGTGACGAGGCCCTCGTCCTCCAGCTGCTGGAGCATCGGGTAGACGGAGCCGGGGCTGGGCCGCCACATGCCGCCGCTGCGGTCCCGGCCCTCGCGGATGATCTCGTATCCGCTGCGCGGTTCCTCCGCGATGAGCAGCAGGATGCCCGTGCGGACGTCGCCGCGCTTGGCCCGGTGCCCGCCCCTACGGCGTCCCCCCTCGGGACCGCCGCGCGGACCGCCGGCTCCGAAGCCGCCGAACGGGCCTCCGGGACCGAAGTGGCCTCCGCCGCCCCAGGGCCCGGCCCCCGGCGGCATGCCGGGGGGCGGCGGGGGCGGGGGGCCCGGCGGGACGAACCGGGACCGGCCGTGGTCGTGCCCGTGCTCGTGCCCTCCGTGCTCGTGTCCGTGCTCGTGGTGGTGGGGTCCGTGGGGTGCCTCGGGCGGACGCCCCCAGGGGCCGCGCGCGTTCCAGGACCAGGGACCGGGAAGTGCCATAGCGCTCATGGTGCTCTCCTTCTGTCGATACAGAGCGACTGTCTTGCTCTGTTCTGATAGGTCAAAGATATATCGTTCACTTTTCCTCGGCAAGTCCCGGGCACAGAAAAATCCCCGCGGGCCGCACCACGCGGCCCACGGGGATCCTGGTCGGACGGGGTCAGTAGTCGACCGCGAACGCCCCCAGCAGGCTCTTCACCTCGCCGTTGAACTCCGGGGAGATCCGCACCGAGTAGCGGTCCACGGCGTAGATCCTCGACCGGACCGGGTTGTCCACCCTGATCCGCACCGGGGTCGCCCCCTGGTGTGTGGCCAGCACCTGGCGCAGGTCACCGACCAGTTCCGGGGTGAGGCGCTTCTCGTCCACCGTCAGCAGGACAGGCGGCTCGCCCTCGGTGATGTGCGAGATGTCCAGGATGGACATCTCCGAGGCGAACATCGACCACGTGCCGTCCCGGTCGTTCAGACGGCCCTTGACCGTGACCGCCGTGTCCTCCAGCAGCGCCTCCACGTACAGCGGGTAGGTCTTGGGGAAGAAGAGCACCTCCATGCTGGCGTCCAGGTCCTCGACCGTGGCGATCGCCCACTGGTTGCCCGCCTTGTTGGTGCGCTTGTCCACCTTGGAGATCAGCCCGGAGATCCTCACCTCGCCGCGCTCACGACCCAGGTCGCCCGCGACGATCTGCGCGATGGAGGTGTCCCGCGAACGGGCCAGGACGCGCTCGGCGCCCGCCAGCGGGTGGCTGGACACGTACAGGCCCAGCATCTCCCGCTCGAACGCCAGCTTGGTCTTGCGGTCCCACTCCTCGTCGCCCCAGTTGATGTTGAGGCCGATGGGGGTGGAGTCGCCGCCCTCCTCCGCGCCGCCGAACAGGTCGAACTGGCCGTGCGCCTCCTGCTTCTTGGAGCTGATCATGCCGTCGACCGCGGTCTCGTGGTGGCGGTACAGCTCGCGGCGCGGCTGGCCCAGCGAGTCGAAGCCGCCCGCCTTGACCAGCGACTCGATGACCCTCTTGTTGCAGGCCGCCAGCTCGATCTTGGCGAGGAAGTCCGTGAAGGACGTGTACTTGCCCTTCTCGGTGCGGGTCTTGACGACGGAGTTGACCACGTTGGCGCCGACGTTGCGGACCGCGCCCATGCCGAAGCGGATGTCCTTGCCGACGGGGGTGAAGCGCAGACCCGACTCGTTGACGTCGGGCGGCAGCACCTTGATGCCCTGCGCGCGGCACTCGGCGAGGTAGACCGCCATCTTGTCCTTGTCGTCGCTGACCGAGGTCAGCAGCGCGGCCATGTACGCGGCGGGGTAGTTGGCCTTGAGGTAGGCCGTCCAGTAGGAGACCAGCGCGTACCCGGCGGCGTGCGACTTGTTGAACGCGTACCCGGCGAAGGGGAGCATGACGTCCCACAGGGCCTGGATGGCGTCCCTGGAGAAGCCCCTCTCCATGGCGCCGGGGAAGAACTTGGCCTCCTCCTCCTCCAGCGCCTCCTTCTTCTTCTTGCCCATCGCGCGGCGCATGAGGTCGGCGCCGCCCAGCGTGTATCCGGCCAACTGCTGGGCGATGGCCATGATCTGCTCCTGATACACGATCAGGTGGAAGGTCTCCTGGAGGATCGGCTCCAGGGCGTCCTTGAGCTCCGGGTGGATCGCGGTGACGTCCTGGCGCCCGTTCGACCGGTCGGCGTAGTCGTTGTGCGCGTTCGCGGCCATCGGGCCGGGCCGGTACAGGGCGTTGACCGCCGCGATGTCACCGAACTTCTTCGGCTGCATCCGCTTGAGCAGGTTGCGCATGGCGCCGCCGTCCAGCTGGAACACGCCCAGGGTGTCGCCGCGCGAGAGGAGCTGGTAGGTCTTCTTGTCGTCCAGCGGAAGCTTGATGAGGTCGATGTCGACCCCCTCCGCCTCCTTGATGCTCTTGACCGCGTCGTCCATGATCGTCAGGTTGCGCAGGCCCAGGAAGTCCATCTTGAGCAGGCCCATGTCCTCGCACTGAGGATAGGGAAAGCCCGTGATGATGGCCCCGTCGTTGTCGCGCTTGTGCAGCGGGATGACGTCGAGCAGGGGCTCCTTGGAGAGGATGACGCCCGCCGCGTGCACGCCGGTGCCCCGGGTCAGGCCCTCGATGCCCCGTGCGGTCTCCATGACCTTGTTGACCTGCGGGTCGTTGTCGACGAGTCCGCGCAGCTCGGTCGTCTCCGAGTACCGCTCGTGCTCGGTGTTGAACACCGCGTCGAGCGGGATCTCCTTGCCGCCGACCGCGGCCGGGAACGCCTTGGTGATCTGGTCGCCCACCGAGTAGGGCATGCCCAGGATGCGGGTGGAGTCCTTCACCGCGGCCTTGGCCTTGATGGTGCCGAAGGTGAGGATCTGCGCGACCCGCTCCTCGCCGTAGAGCCGGGTGACGTACTCGATCATCTCCCCGCGCCTACGCTCGTCGAAGTCCAGGTCGACATCGGGCATGGAGACGCGCTCGGGGTTGAGGAACCGCTCGAACAGCAGGCCGTGTTCGAGCGGGTCGAGGTCGGTGATGCCCAGGACGTAGGCGATCATCGACCCGGCGGCGGAACCGCGGCCCGGGCCCAGGGCGATCTTGCTCTTGCGCGCGTACTGGCAGATGTCGGCGACCACGAGGAAGTAGGCCGGGAAGCCCATCTCGTTGATGATCGCGAGCTCGAACTCGACCCGCTTCTGGACGTCGTCGCCGGCCCCGGCGGGGTAGCGCGTCGGCAGCAGCCGCTGGACCTCCTTGGCCAGCCAGGAGGCCTGGGACTCCCCCTCCGGCACGGGGAAGACCGGCATCAGGTCGCGGTGCGCGAACACGTTGTCGTAGGCGCCCGGTTCGACGCGCTCGGCGACGAGCAGGGTGTTCTTGCAGCCCTGCTTCCACTCGTCGAAGTCGAGGATGCCGCGCATCTCGTCGGCGGTCTTGAGGTAGTAGCCCGAGCCGTTGAACCGGAAGCGCGTGGGGTCGTCCAGGTTCTTGCCCACGCCCACCGCCAGCAGCGCGTCGTGCGCCGCCGACTGGTTCTCGTACACGTAGTGGGAGTCGTTGGTCACCAGCGGCGGGATGTCGAGCTCGCGGCCGACCTTGAGGAGGCCGTCGCGAACCTCCTTCTCGATGCTCACGCCGTGGTCCATCAGCTCCAGGAAGACGTTGTCCCGGCCGAAGATGTCCTGCAGGCCCGCCGCGTACTCGATGGCCTCCTTCTCCTGGCCCAGGCGCAGGCGCGTCTGCACGCCGCCCGACGGGCAGCCGGTGCTGACGATGATGCCCTCGCTGTGCTCGGCCATCAGGTCCAGGTCCATGCGGGGCTTCATGTAGTAGCCCTCCATGGACGCCAGCGACGACATCCGGAACAGGTTGCGCAGGCCCGCCTCGTTCTGCGCCAGCATCGTCATGTGGAGGTAGCGTCCACCGCCGGAGATGTCCTTGCCGCCCTCGGAGGAGACGTCGTCCGACCCGCTGGACCGGCCCCAGAACACCCGCTTCTTGTGGAACCGCGACTCGGGCGCCACGTACGCCTCGATGCCGATGATCGGGGTGACCCCGGTCCCCTTCGACTGCTGGTAGAACTCGTAGGCGCCGAACATGTTGCCGTGGTCGGTCATCGCGACCGCCGGCATCCCCAGCCTCGCCGCCTCCTTGAAGAGGGGCTTCAGCTTCGCGGCCCCGTCCAGCATGGAGTACTCGGTGTGGACGTGCAGATGGGCGAAGGAATCGGCCATGGTTCGGGTGCCCCCATGAGGGTCGTAGGACGGGTGGTATCTCCCGAGCCTACGACTTCCCCACGACGCTCGTGCCCCCCTGTGGACAAAGTCCGCGCGGCGCCCCGCGCGAACCGGGAGCTGTGCGGCGCCCTGCCGGGGACGGCGCACGAGGGCGCGCGGCCGGCGCCGGCCGCAGGCGGTTCCGCGGTCGGGGCGCGACCGCCGTCCGCACGGCCGAGGGCCGTTCCCGGTGACGGGGACCGGCGGGGCGACCGCGTCCGGAGCCCCCGCGGAGCAGTCCCGGCAGGTGGACGGCCCCGCACCGGCCGGACGGTGGTCGGCCCGGAGCCGCCTCCGCTCCACCCCCGCCTGTTACCCTCCCGCGGTCGGGGTGGCGACACCGCTCCCCGCCGCCCCGCTGAGAGGATGCGTCCATGCGCCCGCCCGCCGCCCACCGCCCCGAACCGACGCCTCCGGAGCGGCCCCGCGCGTCCGCCGCCCGCGACCGCTCCCGGCAGACGTCCGCGGCCCGGTCCCCCCGCCACCTCCGCGCGGCCTCCACCGCCACGCTCGTCCTCGCGGCGTCCGCCCTGGTGGCGGCGCCCGCGTCCGCCGCGGAGTCCCCGTCCGTCCCCGCACCGCCCGGTCGGCACGAGGTCCGGTTCGCGACGTTCAACACCGCCCTGGAGCGCCCCGCGCAGGGGGCCCTGGCGGCGGAGCTCGCCACCCCCGACAGCGAGCAGGCCCGCAACGTGGCGGAGATCATCCAGCACGTGCGGCCGGACGTGCTGCTCGTCAACGAGTTCGACCACGACGAGGAGGGCGAGGGCGCCCGCCTGTTCCAGGACAACTACCTCTCCGTCGGCCAGAACGACGCGGAGGCCATCGACTACCCGTACGTGTACACCGCGCCGGTCAACACCGGCGTCCCCTCGGGCGCGGACCTCGACGGCGACGGCGCGGCGGTGACCGAGCCGGGCAGCCCGGGCTACGCCGAGGACGCGTTCGGCTACGGCGCCTTCCCCGGGCAGTACGGGATGGTCGTGTACTCGATGTACCCGATCGTCACCGACCGGGTGCGCACCTTCCGGACCTTCCGGTGGGCGGACATGCCGGGCGCGCTGCTGCCCACCGACCCCGGGACCGGCGAACCCTACTACTCGGAGGAGGCGCTGGAGGTCCTCCGCCTGTCCTCCAAGAGCCACTGGGACATCCCGGTCGACACGGGGTCGGGGCGCCCGGTCCATCTCCTGGCCAGCCACCCCACGCCTCCGGCCTTCGACGGCCCCGAGAGGCGCAACGTCCTGCGCAACCACGACGAGATCCGCTTCTGGGCGGACTACGTCACCCCCCGCGCGGGCTCCTACATCTACGACGACGAGGGCGGACGCGGCGGCCTGCCCGTCGGCGCGCCCTTCGTCATCGCGGGCGACCTCAACGCCGACCCCGACGACGGCGACGGCCACCCCGACGCCGTCACGCGCCTGCTGGACCATCCGGGGATCACCGACCCGCGCCCCGCCAGCCAGGGCGGCAGGGGCGCCGCCCAGCGCCAGGGCGGCGCCAACGACGTCCACGTGGGAGAGCCCGACCTCGACAGCGCCGACTTCGCGGACGAGCCGGGCCCGGGGAACCTGCGCGTGGACTACGTGCTGCCCTCGCGGATCGTCCCGGTCCGCGCGTCGGGGGTGTTCTGGCCGACCGTGGACGACAGGCTCTTCCGCCTGACCGGCGACTACCCGTTCCCCAGCTCCGACCACCGCCTGGTCTGGGTGGACCTGGTCCGCCCCTGAGCCGTCGTCCCGCTCGGGCGGGGACCCGCGGAGGCGGAGCAGGCCGGGTCCGGGGCGCCGCCCCGTCCGCTCACGCCCGCGGGTCCGCCGCCCCCGGGTCATGCGTGGCCTCCTCCTCCGCGGCGGCGAGCCCGGCGCTGATGACGCTGTCCATGATCGCGGCGATCCGGTCCGGGCCCAGCCGCGGGGCGTGCCGCGCCATCCGCTCGACGAGGGCGCGTTCGCGGCCCATGTCGCGGCCGGCGAAGTAGCCGACCGGCTTGAGCCGCTGCACCTGGGCCGCGACCAGGGCACGGCGTTCGAGGAGTGCGGCGAGCTCGGCGTCCATGCGGTCGATGCGTCCGCGCAGCAGGGCGATCTGCCCCTCCGGCGTGGACGGGGGCACGGCGGGCGGCGGTGTCGTGGGTGCTGGCTGCGGGGCGGCGGACGGGTGGTGCACGGTGCCTCCAACGGGATGTGATCCACGGATGCGGTGCGGCCGTACGTCCCGAGGGAACGGGTGTGACATGTGCGGGGCGTCGGCCGCCCGGAAAACGAAAGAGCACCGGGGCTCTCCGCCCGGGTGCTCTGCTGCCGACGTTCCCTGTTCCGCCTACGTCGAAGCGGCCGACGGGTACGTCGGCTCGCTAAAGACATGCTGGCGGTGGGTCACACCGGTCATCCTACCGTGTCCCGTCCGCACGGGGACGGGGCGGCCCGTACCGGAGTACGGGCCGCCCCGGGGGCCGTGGCGCGGACGTCCGTCAGGGCACCTCGACGCGCACCATGAGGGCGGTCGCCTCGGCCGTGACCTCGCCGTTGACGCGGATCTCACCGCTGACGTAGACCTTGCGCCGCTCGGTTCCGGTCACCCGCGCGACGACCTCCAGGGGGGTGAACAGCGGCGTGGGCTTGCGGTACTCGACCTCCAGCTTGGCCGTGAGGCCCGGCGAGGTCGCGATCGACGAGGCGGTGCCGACGGCCTGGTCGAGCATCGCGGCGATCCAGCCGCCGTGGACCAGCCCGGGCGGCCCCTGGTAGACGGTGTTGAGGGTGACCTCGCCGCGCACGCCCTCCTCGGTCCGGTCCAGGAGCAGCGGCGGAGCCGCGGGGTTGGTGTCGCCGGAGACCACGTTGGTGATGGTCCCGTACTCGGTGTCGCCGCCCTCCAGCTCGCGCTCGACCATGGTGCCGATCTGGCGGCGGGCGACGTTGAGCCTACCGGTGATGCCCTCGACCGTGGCGGCCGCCTCGGCGAGGGTGTCGGTGTCGACCTCGGTGTTGGCGACGGCGTCGACGAGGTCGTGGACACGCGCCACGAGGGAGCGGAGCTCGGCGGGGATCTCGGTGTGCTCGACCACGGGGAGGCCGAAGGCCCGGGGGTCCGGCCGTTCGGCCAGCGGCTGCGTGTTGACCGTCATGTGTTCCTCGTCGAGTCGGTGTGTGCACGGGTGACTGGGGGCACCAACGTCGAACCGAATCCTACTCGGTAGTATTCCGGCGAAACCCCTCCAACCCGTGCGCTCCCCGTCACACCGAACGGAGACGGGGAGCACCCGCCACGGCGTCAGTCCAGGTCGCGCACCATGTGCAGATGGGGGATCCCGGCGTCCAGGAACTCGTCCCCGTGCGCCGTGTAGCCGAGCCGCGCGTAGAACCCCAGGGCGTGGGTCTGCGCGTGCAGCTCCACCCTCGCGAGCCCGCGTTCGCGTGCCCTGTCCTCCACCGCCCGGACCAGCAGCGCCCCCGTACCGTTCCCCCGCCCCTTGGGCAGGACCGCCAGCCGCCCCAGGAGCCCCGCGCCGTCGCCCTGGTCCACCAGTCGGACCGTGCCCACGGGTACGCCGTCGCCCAGGGCGAGGAAGTGGTCGGCCGCGGAGTCGCGCTCGTCCCACTCCTCCTCGACGGGAACCTGCTGCTCGGAGACGAACACGGCGCCCCGGATGACGAACACGGCGGCACGGTCGCGCTCGTTGCGTGCCAGACGGATCTCGGTCGTAGTCATCCCCGAAGGTTAGCCGCGCGCGGCGGCCGGTCCGTCCGGAGGGCGCCTAACCTGTGGGTATGGGCATGCCCAGCACCACACACCCCGGCGTGGACGACCCGGGCACGGAGAGCGCGAGGTACTGGCGCTTCTCCGGGCTGCCCGGGACCGAGCTCCTCACCGCTCGCTTCGTCACCACCTCGTTCACCCGCCACACCCACCCCACCTACACCATCGGGGTGATCACCGCCGGCATCGAGGAGTACTCGCACCCCGGAGGCAAGGCGCGCGTGGGCCCGGGAGGGCTGGCGGTGGTCGCCCCCGGTGAGGTGCACACCGGCCACGCCGGGATCCCCGAGGGGTGGAACTACCGCGTGTTCTACCCCTCTCCCGAGGTCATGGTGGACATCGCCCGCGAACTGGGCATGCGCGGCACCCCGGTGTTCACCGAGTCGGGCATCCACGCGCCCGAGGTCGCCAGGGTGCTGGCCTCCGCCCACGTGGCGGCCGAGCACGGCGACCGCCTGACGTCCTCGGCCCTCGCCCGGCGGGGCCTGGGCATGCTGCTGAGCTCCCACGGCAGGGAGAGGGCCGTCGAACCCGCCCCGCACGCGGCGCGCCCGGAGGTGGCGCGGGCCAGGGAGGTCCTCTCCGCACGGCTGCTCGACCCGCCGACCCTGGACGAACTCGCCGCCCAGCTGGGGATCGGACCGTTCGCCCTGTCCCGGGCCTTCCGGGCCGCGTACGGCCTGCCCCCGCACGCCTACCTCAACCAGGTGCGGGTGGACCGGGCCAGGGCACTCCTGGTCGCCGGACGCCGGTTGGGCGAGGTCGCGGCCGAGGTCGGGTTCGCCGACCAGCCGCACCTGACCCGCCACTTCAAACGCCACCTGGGCGTGCCGCCCGGCGCCTACCAGCGCGCCCTGCTCACGTCCTGACCGGCCGCGTCCGCACACCCGCCGCGCACGGTCGGCACCCGGGGGCTCCGGGCACGCCACCCGGCGCCCCGCGACGGCGGCCGTCTCCTGCCGGTCCCGGGCCCGTCGGCAAGAACGTTCAAGACGGAGCGCGCCCCGCTCCCTAGCGTGGGCGACGTGAAATCCTTCTCTCTCCGCGCCCCGCTCCGCTCGGCGGCGGTGCGCGACAGCATGGGGATCGGCGTCGCCGTGGGCGCCGCCGGTCTCGCGTTCGGCACCGCGGCGGTGGCCGCCGGGCTCTCGCCCGCCCAGTCCGTGTTCATGAGCCTGTTCATGTTCACGGGAGCCTCGCAGTTCGCCCTGGTCGGGGTGATCGCGGGCGGCGGAAGCCTGGTCGCCGGGGTCATGGGCGCGCTGCTCCTCGGCGCCCGCAACACGCTGTACGGACTCCGGCTGGCGGACCTGCTGGGGTGGCGGGGCGCGCGCCGCGCGCTCGCCGCGCACGGGGTGATCGACGAGACCACCGCGGTCACCCTGGCCCAGCCGGACCGGGAGTCGGCGCGTACGGCGTTCGTCACGACCTACGCAGTGCTGGGCTTGTTCTGGGTGGCCACCACCCTGGTGGGTGCGCTGGCGACGGAGCGTGTGAGCGACGTCGATGCGTTCGGACTCGACGCCGTGGGCCCGGCGATCTTCCTCGCGCTGCTGTGGCCGCGGCTGCGCGAGGGCGGCGGCAGGACCTGGCTGATCGCGGTCGTCGGAGCTGGGCTGGCGCTGGCGGCCACCCCCGTGCTCCCGCCCGGGGTTCCGGTGCTGCTGGCCGCCTCCGCCGCGCTGATCGCGCTCGCCGACCGGTCCCCCGCACCGCCCGCCGCTCCCGGCTCCGAGCCCGGCTCCGGGTCGGGCACCGGCTCCGGCGCCACCGCAGAGGAGGCCCGGTCGTGACCCTGTGGACCGCGCTCGTCGTCACCGCCGTCGGCTGCTACCTCCTCAAGTACGCGGGCCTGGCCGCCCCCCGGAAGCTGCTCGACAACCCGTGGCTGCGGCGGTTCGCGACCGCCGTCCCCCTCGCCCTGCTGGCCGCGCTGATCGCGGTGGAGGCGTTCCGCGGCGAGGGCCAGGCCCTGTCCTGGGACACCGCGCGGATGGGCGGTCTGGGGGCCGCCGTCCTCGCCCTGGTCCTGAGGGCGCCGTTCCTGGTCGTGATCGTCGCGGCCGCGGCCGTCACGGCCGGTCTGCGCGCGCTGGGGCTGTGACCCTCCGGGGGCCGGGCCCGCGTCCCCGGTCCCCGGGGCGCCGCCACCGCCACCGCGCGGCGCCGCCGGATCGGCCCCGCACCACCGTCTCCCGCCTCCGCGCCCGTCCTTGACCGGCCCGTGACCGCCTGTCAGAGTCGGCCGCATGCGCCTGGCCGATCCCGGGCGCGCCGAGTGGACCTTGCGACGATGGAAGGGATCCCACCCCCATGGCCACAGCCGCCGACCGCACCCCCTCACCCACCGACACCGCCGCCCACGCGGTGGTGGAGGTCCTCGCCTCGGCCGGGATCAGACGGTGCTACACCGTCCCCGGGGAGAGCTTCCTCGAACTGGCCGACGCCATCGACCAGCACCCCCTGATGCGCCTGGTGTCGACACGGCACGAGAACGGCGCCGGATTCATGGCGGAGGCCGAGGCCAAGCTGACCGGGGTACCGGCCGTGGCCGCGGCCACCCGGGGGCCCGGCGCGTCCAACCTGGCGGTGGGCGTGCACACCGCGATGCAGGACTCGACCCCGATGATCGTGTTCCTCGGGCAGGCGGAGACCGACCGGCTGGGCCGGGAGGCCTTCCAGGAGGTGGACCTCACCGCGTTCTACGCCCCCATCACCAAGTGGTCCACCACCGTGCACCGGGCCGACCGGCTCGCGGAGGTGACCGCCAGGGCGATCCGCGTCGCGACCACCGGCCGCCCCGGACCGGTCGCGATCGCGGTGCCCGGCGACCTGTTCGGGGTGCGCGTGGGACCGCAGGCCCCGCCCCGGCCGGCGGTCGTGCCGCGCCCGCCCCTGGGAGGGGAGGCCAGGGACCGGCTGGCCGCGTGGCTGACCCGGGCGGTCCGCCCGGTGATCATCGCGGGCGGAGGCGCCCGCGCGGCCAGGGAGGACCTCGTCCGGGTGGCCGAGCGCTTCGGCGCCGGGGTGTACGCCTCATGGCGGCGCCAGGACGTGTTCCCCAACGACCACCCGCTCTACCTCGGCCACCTGGGACTGGGGTGCCCGCCCCCGGTCCTCAACGCCCTGTCCGAGGCGGACGCTGTCCTGGTGGTCGGGTGCCGGATGAGCGAGACCACCACGCAGGGGTACCGGCTTCCCGACCCCGAACGGTCCCGGGTCGCGCAGATCGACATCGATCCCGGACAGGTGGGCGCCACCGCCGACCTGTGGTTCGGGGCGGTCGCCGACGCCGGTGAGGCGTTGCGGGAGCTGGCCGGGGCGCCGGTGCAGGCGCCCTACCGGGACTGGAGTTCGGCCCGCCGGGTGTGGGTGGACAGCACGGTCCCCCCGCCCCACTCCGCGGACCACGCCGGTGCGGGGATGCACCCGTGGGCGGTGGTCGCGGGCATGCGCGCGGCCCTTCCCGAGGACGCGCTGATCACCAACGACGCCGGCAACTTCGCGTCGTTCCTGCACCGGGGCTGGTGGTTCCGGCACCCCTCCACCCAGCTGGCGCCCACCAGCGGGGCCATGGGCTACGCCGTGCCCGCGGCGGTGGCGGCCAAGATCGCCGCCCCCGGGCGGACGGTGGTGGCCGTGGCCGGTGACGGGGGCGCGCTGATGACCGGCCAGGAGCTGGAGACGGCGGTGCGGGAGGGCGCGGCCGTGACCGTGGTGGTGTTCCAGAACGGGCTGTACGGCACGATCGCCATGCACCAGGCGCGGGAGCTGGGGCGCATAGCGGGCACGCGGATCAGCGGCCCCCTCGACCTCGCCGGGTACGCCCGCTCGCTGGGCGCGCGGGGTGCGACCGTCCACACCCGGGAGGAGTTGGAGAAGGCGCTGGCGGAGGCGGTCGGCTCGGACCTGCCGACGCTGGTCGACGTCCGGACCGACCCCGAGGTGATCAGCCCGTCCGCGACCCTGTCCGGGCTGTTGGGCGGGGACCGGTAGCCCGCACGGGCCCGCCCCGTCGCCCGGCCGGGCGGCGGGACGGGGCCGCTCGTCACCGGCCCGTCCGCCCCGGGGGACGGACCGCCCGGGCGTGGCCGCGGGGCCTCCGACGGGCGGGCAGGGGCCTCAGTCCCCGTAGGCGCCGGCCGCGTCGCGCAGTGCGCGGACGGCCGCACGGATCGCCGGGCGGCGTGAGGCGTCGGTGCGCCAGAACACGTACACCTGGCGGACCAGTGCGGGCTGCACCGGCACCACCCGTACCCCGTCGGGCAGGGGACCGCGTCCCAGCCGGGGCATGACGGCGGCGCCGATCCCGGCGGCGATGAGCGCCAGCTTGGTCTGGTGCTCCTCGACGTTGTGGATGACGCGGGGCTCGCCGCCCCGTGCCCGGATCATGCCGTGCAGCCAGTCGTCGCAGATCGACCCCCGTGACCAGCTGATCCAGGGCAGGTCGAGGATCTCCTCCGGTTGGAGGAGTTCGCGGTGCGCGAGGGGGTGGTCGGCGGGCAGGGCGATGTCGCCGACGTCCTCCATCAGCGGCGCCCGGCTCATCCCCGCCGGCAGGACCAGTGGCGAGCCGACCCAGTCGATGACCATGGCGAGGTCGGCGTCGCCCCTGGCCATGGAGGGCAGGCTCTCGTGGGGCTCCTCCTCGTGGAGCTCCACCTGGAGGCCCGGGTGCGCGTCGCGCAGGGCGGTGAGCGCGTGGGGCAGGAGGCCCCGGACCGCCGTGGGGGTGGCGCTCAGGCGCAGGTGGCCGGTGACGTCGTCGCGGTGCGCCTCCAGGTCCGCCTCTGCGCGGTGGACCAGGGACAGGATCTTCGCTGTGTGCTCGACCAGGAGTTCGGCGGCGTCGGTGAGGCGGACGCCCCGGCCGTTGCGTTCGACGAGCGGCTGCCCGACCTCGCGTTCGAGCTTGGTGAGCTGCTGGGAGACGGCGGAGTTGGTGACGTGGAGGGCTTCGGCCGCGGCGCTGAGGGAGCCGTGCGTCGCGATGGTGTGCAGGACCCGGAGGCGGTCGACGCTGAGCATGTAAGCAACCCTAACCTCCGAGTTAAGAAATACGAAGTGGACCTAACACATCGGTGCGGGATAGAAACATCCCATGACCGCCGTCCTCTCCGCCGCGACCAGATCCGGCACCCCGTCACGCCTGCTCTCCGACTGGCGCGCCAAGTTCGTCCTCCTCGCCCTGATCTGGGGCATGAGCTTCCTCTTCATCAAGGTCGGGGCGAGCGCCCTCTCCCCGATGCAGCTCGCGCTCGGCCGCATGGCCGCGGGCGCGCTCCCGCTGCTGGCGGTCGTCCTGCTGCGCGGCGGACGCCTCCCCACCTCGCCCCGGCTGGTGGGGCACATGTTCGTGGCGGCGCTGCTGCTCAACACGATCCCCTTCACCCTGTTCGGGTACGCCGCACAGCTGATCCCCTCCGCGCTGATGGGGATCGTGAACGCCTCGACCCCCTTGTTCGGGGTGGTGTTCTCGATGGTGCTGCTCTCGGACGAGCGCCCCGACCGGGAGCGGATCCTCGGGCTCGGCGTCGGCTTCCTCGGCGTGCTCACCGTGTTCGGGGTGTGGAACTCGCTGGGGGAGGTGACCGTCAGCGACCGCGACTCCCTGGTCGGCATGCTGTTCGTCGTGGGCGCGACCGTCTGCTACGGCATCGGCACGCCCTACCTGCGCCGCTTCGTGGCGGGCAGCTCGCACGGGGCACTGGAGCTGAGCTCGTTGCAGCTGCTCCTCGGCTCCCTGCCGCTGGTGCTGCTCGTCCCGGCGTTCACCGAGGCTCCCACGGGCGTCACCTGGCAGGTGGTGGCGTCGGTGGCCGTCCTGGGCGTCCTCGGCACCGGTGTGGCGTACATCCTCCAGTACGCGGTCGTCCGGGAGGCCGGGGCGACCGTCGCCACCACCGTCACCTACGTGGCGCCGGTCGTGGCGATCACCGCGGGGATCGTGCTCATGGGCGAGACCCTGACCTGGAACCAGCCCCTGGGCGCGGTGGTCGTCGTCCTGGGCGCCGCCCTGTGCCAGGGCGTCCTGCGCACCCGCCACGTCACGCCGCCTGGGCCGCGGGGCTGACGGCGCGCGAAGGGGCGGCCGGGACGAGCCCGGCCGCCCCTTCGCGGAGTGGCGCCCTCAGTCCTCGCGCAGCGCGTCGACCGCCGCTTCGAGGTCGGCCGGGTAGGTGCTGGAGTACTCCACCGGACGGTGCTCGGTGGGGTGCTCGAAGCCCAGCCGGACGGCGTGCAGCCACTGGCGCCGCACGCCCAGCCGCTCGGCCAGGGTGGGGTCGGCGCCGTAGAGCAGGTCGCCCACGCACGGGTGGCGCAGCGCGGCCATGTGCACCCGGATCTGGTGGGTGCGGCCCGTCTCCAGCTTGATCTCCAGGAGGCTGGCGGCCCGGAAGGCCTCCTGGGTGTCGTAGTGCGTCACCGACGCCCTGCCGCCCGCGACCACGGCCCAGCGGCCGTCACCGGCCGGGTGCCGGTCGATGGGCGCGTCCACCGTGCCCCGGAGCGGGTCCGGGTGCCCCTGCACCAGGGTGTGGTAGCGCTTGTCGACGGTGCGCTCCTTGAACGCCCGCTTGAGCACGCTGTAGGCGGTCTCGCTCTTGGCGACCACCATGAGCCCGGTGGTGTTGGCGTCCAGCCGGTGCACGATGCCCTGGCGCTCGGCGGCGCCGCTGGTCGCCAGCTGCACACCGGAGGCCAGCAGGCCCTCCAGCACGCTGGGGCCCGTCCAGCCGACCGTCGGGTGGGCGACCACGCCGACGGGCTTGTCCACCACGATGATGTCGGTGTCCTCGTGCACGATCCGCATGCCGGGGACGGCCTCGGGGCGCGCCACGGGCGCGGTGGGGGGCGGCGGGAGGGTGATCTCCAGCCACGCCCCGGCCTGGACCCGGTCGGACTTGCCCGCCTCGGATCCGTTGACCAGCACGCTGCCGTCGATGATGAGTTCGGCGGCCCTGGTGCGGGACAGGCCGAACAGACGGGCGATGGCCGCGTCGAGCCGGTCGCCCTCGAGCCCGTCGGGCACGGGCAGGCTGCGTGTGTCGCTCACTGGCCCTTCCCTTCGGTGGTGTCGTCCTCGTCGGGCCCGGCGCCCTCGCCGTCCTTCTTCGCGGGTTCGTCCTCGACGAAGCTGCCGTCCAGGTTGAGGCCCTTGAAGGTCAGCACCACCACCAGGCAGGCGCCGACGACCACGCACGAGTCCGCGATGTTGAAGACCGGGAAGTTCCCGACGCTGATGAAGTCGACCAC
The DNA here is from genome assembly GCF_036327455.1 of Nocardiopsis codii. Taxonomy (NCBI): domain Bacteria; kingdom Bacillati; phylum Actinomycetota; class Actinomycetes; order Streptosporangiales; family Nocardiopsidaceae; genus Nocardiopsis; species Nocardiopsis codii. Next base: position 98,254 of record NZ_JAUZMY010000013.1, read on the forward strand.
CGCGCCGTGGAACGGTGCGGGATCCCGGAAGAACCGGTCCAGGAGGTTGCCTGCGGCTCCGCCCATCATCAGGCCGAGCGTCAGACCCCACCAGCCGCTGCGGACCCTCAGGCCCATGTACGCGATGGCGATGACCACGACGCTGGCGATGCAGGTGAACACCCAGGTGAAGTCGGTGCCCATGGAGAACGCGGCGCCGGTGTTGTACACCAGCGTGAACTGGAGGAGGCTGCCGATGACGTCGACGCGCTCACCCTGGTGGAAGGTCGCCAGGACCCACTCCTTGGTGAGGAAGTCGACGACGATCGCGGTGATCGCGACCAGCAGCAGGAGAAGGTACCTGCGCGGGCGGACCCCGGTCTGGTCGGTCGTGGTCATGTTGCTGTCCCCGGGGGGCTCTACCTCAGTCAGCGACGCTCCTCGCGCTGTTTGCAGGTGACGCACAGGGTGGCGCGCGGAAAGGCCTGAAGTCGTGCCTTACCGATGGCCAGGCTGCATGACTCACAGACCCCGTAGGTTCCCGCGTCCATCCGTTCGATCGCCCGCTCGCTCTTGGAGAGCAGGTCACGAGTATTGTAGGCCAACGCCAGATCATGTTCGCGCTGGAAGGTCTTCGCCCCGGCGTCCGCGGGGTCGTCCCCGGCGCCGTCCACGGGGTCGGTGAGCCGCTCGGCGAGCGCGTCCTCCGTGTCCCGGACCTCCCGCCGCGCAACGTCGATCTCCTCCTCCAACCGGCGCCGGACGCCGGTCAGCTCCTCCGTGGTCCAGGGGTCCTCCCCCGGCAGGACCGGCAGCCCGGAGGCTTCGGTGGCCTTCATCGCATTCCCCTCCCCCGACGCTTCGGCACTCTCCCCCGGGACCCGCTGATCCGCGGGTCCCTCCCCTGGGCGGTGCCGCGAGTGGTGCCGCGAAGCCTAGGCAATCCCCTGGTCCAAGGCAATGATCCGGACGGTGCGCCGCCCCGGCGCGGGCCGCGCGGGAGGGGAGGCCCGCCGCGGCGGCCCCTACTCGGCGGCGGCGAAGCCGCCGTAGTCCTCGGCCAGCGCCGCCAGGTGGGGCTCGTCGAACACGGCCGGCCCCCCGTGGGGGCCGGTCAGCACCTCGATCACCCAGTCCGCGTCCTCGGCGTCGTCCTCACCAGCGAGCATGTCCCGGTGCACGCGGCACGGCTCGTAGCCCTGCTCCAGGAGCTGCTCGGCCAGCTCCGTCGCGTCGTCCTTGTCGGACAGGGTCACCAGGACCGCACCCCGCACGTCCTTCGCCACAACGGCCCCCTCGTTCCCCGAGCGCACGGCGGAAGCGCCGCGCTGCGTTATCCTGACTGCAGGTGTCGATGGGGACGAGTAGTGCTGGCCCCGACCGGACGGACCACAGCCTAGAAGGCCTGGACCGGCCAAGCGACCCGGGGGCGGTGCGAGCCCGGGGGCACGACCAGCACGAAGATCACCCCTGAACCGCCGGAGGAACGGGCCCGTCCGCGTGCGCGGCCCCAGTAGAACCGGCACAGAGCAACGAAGTGGGACCCCCGACCCCCGCACGGCGGTGCGGTCGCGGTCCAAGGAGGGTGGTACCGCGGGGCCCGTGCCTCGTCCCTCCGTCAGGAACGACCCTGATGGAAAGGTACGACGGTGGCCAACGACCCCCGGCCCGCATCCCGAGCACTGCCCCAGCTTCCCGCGCAGATCGACCTGCCGGCCATGGAGCGCGACGTCCTCGGCCGCTGGTCGAAGGATGACGTCTTCCAGCGCTCGCTCGACCAGACCCGCGGCGGCCCCAACTGGGTCTTCTACGAGGGCCCGCCCACCGCCAACGGCCAGCCCGGCGTCCACCACGTCGAGGCCCGCGCGTTCAAGGACGTGTTCCCGCGCTTCCGCACCATGCGCGGCTACCACGTCGACCGCAAGGCCGGCTGGGACTGCCACGGGCTGCCCGTGGAGGTGGCCGTGGAGAAGGAGCTCGGCCTCTCCGGCAAGAAGGACATCGAGGCCTTCGGCATCGCCGAGTTCAACGACCGCTGCCGCGAGTCCGTGCTCCGCAACGTCGACGCGTTCACCACCATGACGGAGCGCATGGGCTACTGGGTGAACATGGACGACGCCTACCGCACCATGGACCCCCAGTACGTGGAGTCGGTCTGGTGGGCCCTCAAGCAGATCTGGGACAAGGAACTCCTGGTCCGCGACTACCGGATCAGCCCGTACTGCCCGCGCTGCGGCACGACCCTGTCCGACCACGAGCTCGCCCAGGGGTACGAGACCGTCACCGACCCGTCGGTGTACGTCCGCTTCCCGGTGACGTCCGGACCGCTCGCCTCCCCCGAGCACCCGACGTCGCTGCTGGTGTGGACGACCACTCCCTGGACGCTGGTGTCCAATACCGCCGTGGCCGTCCACCCGGACGTGGAGTACGTGGTCGCCACCGACGGCGACGAGCGGCTGGTCGTGGCCCGGCCGCTGTTCGAGAAGGTCCTCGGAGAGGGCTGGGAGCTCACGGGCGAGAGCTACGAGGGCGACGAGATGGAGCGCTGGACCTACCAGCGGCCGTTCGACCTGGTGCCCTTCGACGAGCCCGCCCACTACGTGGTGCTCGCCGACTACGTCACCGTCGAGGACGGTACCGGCCTCGTCCACCAGTCCCCCGCCTTCGGCGCCGACGACATGCTCGTGTGCCGGGCCTACGGCCTTCCCGTGGTCAACCCGGTCCGCCCGGACGGCACCTTCGAGGCCGGCCTGCCGCTGGTCGGCGGGGTGTTCTTCAAGGAGGCGGACAAGACGCTGGTCCGCGACCTCAAGGACCGGGGGCTGCTCTTCCGCCACCAGGCCTACGAGCACTCCTACCCGCACTGCTGGCGCTGCCACACGGCGCTGCTGTACTACGCGGTCCCGTCCTGGTACATCCGCACCACCGCGGTCAAGGACGAGCTCCTGGCGCAGAACGCCCTCACCAACTGGGTGCCGGAGAACGTCAAGGAGGGCCGTTTCGGCGAGTGGCTGCGCGGCAACGTCGACTGGGCGCTGTCCCGCAACCGCTACTGGGGCACCCCGCTGCCGATCTGGGAGTTCCCCGACGGGCGCCAGATCTGCGTGGGCTCCCTGGAGGAGCTGGGCCGCCTCAGCGGCCAGGACCTGTCCAACCTGGACCCGCACCGGCCCTTCGTGGACGACATCGTCATCCCCGACCCGGACGCGGACCCGTCGCTGCCCGAGGAACAGCGGGTCGCACGCCGCGTCCCCGAGGTCATCGACGCGTGGTTCGACTCCGGTTCCATGCCGTTCGCCCAGTGGGGCGCGCCCCACCAGAACGAGGAGACCTTCCGGGAGAACTTCCCGGCTCAGTACATCTCCGAGGCGATCGACCAGACCCGCGGGTGGTTCTACTCGCTGCTCGCGGTGAGCACCCTGGTGTTCGGCCGCAACTCCTTCGAGAACGTGGTCGTGCTCGGCCACATCCTCGCGGAGGACGGCCGCAAGATGAGCAAGCACCTCGGCAACGTGATGGAGCCGATCTCGGTGATGGACAGGCACGGCGCCGACGCGCTGCGCTGGTTCATGCTGGCCAGCGGTTCGCCGTGGACCGCCCGCCGGGTCGGCGACTCCGCCCTGGAGGAGATCGTCCGCAAGGTGCTGCTGACCTACTACAGCACCGTGTCGTTCTTCACCCTGTACGCGAACGCCGGCGACGGCTGGGACCACTCCCGGCTGGCGGACGCCCCCGCCCCCGAGGACCGCCCGCTGCTGGACCGGTGGCTGCTCTCGGAGCTGAACGAGGTCGTCAGGGACGTCACCGAAGCGCTGGACTCGTTCGACACCACGACCGCCGGGCGCCGCCTGACGGCCTTCGTCGACGACGTGTCCAACTGGTACGTGCGCCGTTCCCGCCGCCGGTTCTGGGGCGGGGCGGACACCCCCGAGGGCGCCTCCGCGTTCGCGACGCTGTTCGAGGCCCTGGAGACCGTCACCCTGCTGATGGCTCCGATCGTGCCGTTCCTGACCGACCACGTGTGGGCGTCGGTGCGCCGGCCGGACGCCCCGGAGTCGGTGCACCTGGCGTCGTGGCCGCAGGTGCGCGAGGACTTGGTCGACACGGACCTGTCCCGGCAGATGGCGCTGGCCCGCCGCCTGGTGGAGCTGGGCCGGTCGGCCCGCGTGGACTCGGCCGTGCGGACACGGCAGCCGCTGGCCCGCGCCCTGGTGGGCGCTCCGGGCTTCGCGGACCTGCCGGAGCAGCTGCGCACCCAGGTCTCCGACGAGCTGAACGTGGAGTCGCTGGTCGCGCTCTCCTCGGTCGGCGGCGACCTGGTGGACTACATCGTCAAGCCGAACTTCCGGGCGCTGGGCAAGCGGTTCGCCAAGCGCACCCCGCTGGTGGCCAAGGCCATCGAGGCGGCCGACCCCGCGTCACTGGTCGAGCAGGTCCGCGCCAGCGGCTGGGCCCGGGTCAGTGTCGAGGACGAGCCCATCGAGGTCAGCTCCGACGAGCTGCTGGTGACCGAGCAGCCCCGCGAGGGCTGGGCGGTGGCCTCGGAGTCCGGTGAGACCGTCGCCCTGGACCTGGAGCTCACACCGCGCCTGCGCCGCGCCGGTCTGGCCCGTGAGATGGTCCGCATGATCCAGGACGCCCGGAAGAAGAGCGGCCTGGACGTGTCCGACCGGATCGAGGTGTGGTGGTCGGCCACGGACGAGGTCACCGAGCTGGCGCTCGCCGAGCACCGTGAGGCGATCGCCGGCGAGGTGCTGGCCGACGCGTTCGTCGCCGGGGAGATGGCCAGGGACCTGCACACCACCTCCTCGGAGGAGTTCGGCGTGTCCTTCGGTTTCCGCAGGGCCTAGCGTGCGCCCGGCCCGGTCCCGCCCTCCGGGGCGACCGGGACCGGGCCGGGAACGCGGACGGGCGCCGCTCCCCTTGGGGGGGGGCGGCCGTCCGCGTGCGACAGGAGTCAGTGGACCCTGTCGGAGTCCTTGTCGTCGTCGAGGTCGCCGTCCCCGTCGAGGACGGCCTCGGAGGAGACGGCGTGGTCGTCCCCTGCCTCCTCGGGCCGTACGGCCGGCTTCCCGTCGGTGGCGCCGCCCGTCGGGCCGTCCGCCCCGTCACCGTCGTCCTGGGGCCCCGGACGGACGAACACCGCGGTGGCGTCGGGGTCCGAGGCGTCGGCGACGGCGCCGCCGACGGGGACTCCGTCCTCGCCGTCCCGGTCGACGCGCTCGGCGACCGCGCCGCCGTCCTCGGGCTGCGGGAGCCGGTAGGTGAACGCGGACGTCCGGCCGGTGTCCTCGGCCTGCGCGCCGTCGCCCGCCCCGCCCACCTCTTCGGGCTCCTCGTCCGCGTCCTCGCTCCGGTCCGGTACCCGGTAGGCGAAGCCGGGCGCGTCCTCGGAGGCATCGCCGTCGGAGGCCCCGACGGCGGGGGCGTCGTCGTCCGGCACGCCGGACTCCGCGACGACCGCGTCGGCGCCTTCGGTGACGGCCGCGGACACCAGGGTGTCCTCGTAGTCCTCGTCGGGCTCCTGCGCGGCCTCCGACCAGGTGTCGTTCGCGTCCGCCCGGACGTCCGTGTCGATGCGGACCGCGGTGTCGGCGTCCGTGACCGCGTCCGTGACCGCGTCCGTGTCCGTGTCCGTGTCCGCCGAGGATGCCCGGTCCGCCCCGGAGAAGGCGTGCTCCCACTCCTCCACCGGCTCGCCGGTACCGTCCGCACCGGTGTCCGGAGCGTCGTCGGCGGTCCCGTCGGCCGTGACCGCGGGCTCCGCACCGCTGCCGGACACGGGGGCGACGGGGGCCGCGGAATCGTCCTCGTCGCGGTCGGCGCCGGTCTCCGAGTGCTCCACGACCGGTACGGTCTCCGCGGTCTCCGCGGTCGCCACGTCGTCCGCGCGGGCGCCCTCGTCGTCCTCGGTCGGGTGCATCGCCGCACCCGCTCCGGTGTCGTGTTCGGAGGGTTCCGCGTCGTCGTCCGCCGGGTCGGTCCCGTCCCCGTCGCGGGGAATCCGGTAGGCGAACGCCCCGGTGTCCGGGGGCTCGTCCGCGGGGACGTCCTCATCGGAGTCCGCGACCGCCGCCGCCAGGGCGGGTCCGTCCTCGGGAGAGGAGGCCTGTCCGGGAATGCTGTAGGAGAAGGGAGCGGCGGCCGACTCGGGCTCGCCGTACTCCGCGTCGAGGGGTCCGACGGGGGACGCGGCCTTCTCGTCCTCGCCGGTCCGGTCCGGGACCTCGGAGACCTCGACCGTGTCCTGCGCCCCGGAACCCGGTCTCCCGAACGTCCATTCCTCGGACGCGGGACCGGCTCCGCCGTCCTCCGCCGGGGTGTCCCAGCGGGCGGTGGTCTCGTCGGGGACCTGCGGCGCCGTGTCCGGTTCCGGCCACTCGTGGGCGGTCGGGGTCTGCCAGCGCGGGACGTCGTACTCCGGCTCCCCGTGCCCGGGGTCGTCCGCGACCGGGGCGGTCCAGGCGGGTGTGTCCGCGGGGGCTTCCCGTACCGGCCCGTGGGCCGGTACGGGAACGCGCCCTGCGTGCTCCGGTTCGACGTGCGGGCCCGTCGCGGTCGCCGCCGTCATGGCGGCACCGGTCGGGACGGACGACTTCCCCAAACCGTCCGTTCCGGGGCGACCCGTCCTGCTCTCGACGAGGCGTCCCTGGATGGCGCTCCCCAGGAGGAGGAGCACGCTGACGCCGGCCAGCCCGAGTGCGATGTACACCAGGACAGTCTCGGCGAAGACCAGGGCAGCCGCGATGACGGCGATGGCCGCCAGCACCGCCACGGTTGCGAGGATGCTAAGGATCACGGGTCGACCAGGGCCTTTACACGTGTGGTATCCGGAGTCTTCAGTTGTTCGGAGCCGAATGCCGCTGGTGGTCAGCGACGCTCGTGCGGAGCCTCACCCGGGTGGAAGCCACCGTGCTGGGCGGGTTCGGGCTGACCGAACGGGTTGCCGCCGGGGCCGTGCTGGAGCGCAGGCGTGCCGGCGGTCGGGGGTGCCATCGTCTGGAAGCCGCCCGTGGTGTTCGGGTTCGGCTCGACCGGCTTGCCCTCTTCGTTGAGCTCGCGCAGCTGACGCTCGAAGTAGTCCTTCAGGCGGCTGCGGTACTCGCGCTCGAAGTCCTTGAGCACGTTGACCTTGTGCTCCAGCTCCTCGCGCTGCTGCACCAGGCTGCCCATGACCTGACGGTGGCGCTCCTGCGCGTCGCGGTCGAGGTTCTCCGACCGTGCACGGGCCTCACCGATGATCTGGTCTGCCTGACGGCGGGCCTTGCCGAGGATGTCCTCGGACTCGTGGCGAGCGCGGCCAAGGGTCTCGTCCGCCTCCCGGCGGGCGTCGGAGATCGCCTGGTCGGCGGTCTGCTGGGCGAGGGCGAGGACGCGGGCGGCCGTGTCCATGTTCTCCTCACCGCCCATACCCATGTTCGCCCCAGTCATCTGCATCTGCTGCTGCTGCACGGGGGGCTGCGGCTCGACGGCCTGCGGCGGCTGCACGGGCTCCGGACGCATCTGCTCGTGCTGCGGCTCCGGCGCCTGGTCCTGGGGCTGCTGGAAGTCCTGCATACCGGCGTTGGGCACCTTGCCCCGCAGGCACTCGGCCAGCTTGCCGCGCAGTTCCTCGTTCTCCTGGATCAGGCGGTCGAGCTCGGACTCGACCTCGTCGAGAAAGGCGTCGACCTCCTCTTCGTCGTACCCGGGTCGGAGCCGGGTCGTACTGAACTGCTTGTTCCGCACATCGGCGGGTGTCAGCGGCATGTTCGTCTCCTTGGCGCGCTTGGAGTCTGTCCGTAGGGACGCTACCTGATCGTGACCTTACGGCAATCCAGATCATGACCAAGACCACATAACGGAACCGGGGCCGTGTTGCTTGCCCCTGTTCCCTTTCCCTGCTAGGCGAGGCTCCCGATGAGAGCCATCAAGATCCACACGATGATGAAGAGGACCAGCACACTCAGGTCGAGTGCGATGCTTCCCAGTCTCACCGGCTTGATGAACCGTCGCAGGAACCTCAGTGGCGGGTCGGTGATGGTGTACACGATCTCCGCGAGGACGAGGACGAACCCTGTGGGCCGCCACGTCCGGGCGAAGGACTGCACCATCTCCAGGACCACCCTCGCGATCAGCACGAAAACGAACAGCTGGAGCGCGAAAAGCAGCACTGTGACGACGATACTCACGGTCGTTCCCCGACCCAATCTCTGGACAAATGTGATGGTCTAGCTCTGATTGAAGAACCCTCGCTCGGCGATCCGGGCCTTGTCTTCGGCGGTGACCTCGACGTTGGCCGGTGACAGCAGGAACACCTTGTTGGTCACGCGTTCGATACTGCCATGCAGACCGAAGATCAGACCAGCCGCGAAGTCGACGAGACGCTTGGCGTCGCTGTCGACCATCTCGGTCAGGTTCATGATCACCGGTGTGCCCTCCCGGAAGTGCTCTCCGATCGTACGCGCCTCGTTGTAGGTGCGTGGATGGAGCGTGGTGATCCGAGCGAGGTCGGCGGTTGAGGCTGTCGTTGTCGTTCCACCGCGTCGTTCACCTGTGGCCAGGTAGTCGCCGGTGTCCGTCACTGCACTGCCCCGTGTTTCCTCGCCCCGTGGAGTGTCTGCATCGCGGTCGCGCTGCTCCTCCACGGCCTCGTCGAAATCGTCGAACTCATCATATTCGTCCGCATAGCGGTGATCGTAACGGTCGTCCTCCACGAGGCCGAGGTAGACCGCCATCTTGCGCATCGCGCCGGCCATCTCATGTCCTCCGTCGTCCCCGCGGCCTTCACCGCAGCCGACTCCTCCGTACTGGCCGTCATCCCCGCGTTCCACGGGGTGGGGCACCCTTTCGGGCGAACTCCACAGACGGGTTCCAAGGTCTATGTGGGGACATTACCCCACGATCGGTCCCCGGTTGCCGAGCAACGCCGTACCGAGTCGCAGGTGTGTCGCGCCTCGCCCGATCGCCGCTTCGAGGTCCCCGCTCATCCCCGCCGAGATCACCGTCGCCCGAGGATAACGATCACGAACACGTCCCGCCACATCGCGGAGCCGGGCGAAGGCGGCGGACGGGTCGCCCTCGCGGGGGGCCACCGCCATCACACCGCCGAGGGTCAGCGCCTCGTGCTCCTCGATGTCGGCGGCGAGCGCGAGCGCGTCCTCCGGGTCGACTCCCCCGCGCGGTCCGATGACACCGGCCCGCGAGTCGTCGTCGAGGTTGACCTGGACCAGGCAGGTGAGGCCGCGTCCGGCGGCAGCCGCCCTGTCGCCCAGCGCGCGGGCCAGCCGAGCCCTGTCGACCGAGTGCACGACGTCGGCGTAGGAGGCCACGGAGCGCGCCTTGTTGGTCTGCAGCTGTCCGACGAAGTGCCAGGTCAGTCCGAGGTCGGCGGTCTCGGCGGCCTTCGGGGCCGCTTCCTGGTCCCGGTTCTCCCCGACGTCGCGGACGCCGAGGGAGGCGAGAATCCGCACATCGTCGGCCGGATAGGTCTTGGTGACGGCGACCAGCGACACCTCGTCGGGGCTGCGACCGGCCTGCTCACAGGCCCGTTCGATCCTGGCCCGCACGGCCGCGAGGTTGGCGCGGACCTGCTCGACGCGAGCGGGGTCGACGTGTGACACGGTGTTCCTTCTCTTTCCCGGTGGGGTGGATCCCAGGATTCGGATGTGAATCGTGGGGGGCACGGTGCCAACGTATCGGTCGCGGGACCGCGGGGAGGGAACGTTGCCCGGTGATCACGGTGGTTCCGGGAACCATCCCGACGGCCCAGTGCGACAGTCAGGCCCGCCAGATGAACGAGGCGAACCGCCCGGTCGGAGCGCCGCCCCGGTGGGAGAACAGCTCCGGGCTCTCCAGGGTGCAGCGGCCGTCGGCCCGGATGTCGGCGACCCCCGCCCGCCGCAGCTGCGCGGTGACGGCTGCGAGCATGTCCACACCGGTGGTGCCCCGCCGGGTGGTGGAGACCGCCTCGGGGGTGTCCCGGGCCGTCTCGGCCTGCAGCCCCGGGGGCACCTCGTAGCACTTTCCGCAGATGGCCGGGCCGAGGAACACGGTGATCCGGTCCGCGCGGGCCCCCTGGGCGACCATCGACGCTACGAGGTTGGCGGCCACCCCGTTCGCCGTTCCGAGGCGGCCCGAGTGCGCCGCCCCCAGGACCCCGGCGTCCCCGTCGGCGGCCAGGACCGGCAGGCAGTCGGCGGCCATCGAGGCCAGGACCAGGTCGGACCGGGTCGTGACGACCCCGTCGCAGGTGCCGACTCCGCCGGGCGCGTCCGCGACGAGCACGTCGGCGCTGTGCACCTGGTTCATCCACACGACCCGGTCGATGTCGAACCCCAGGCCCTCGGCGGCGGTACGCCGGTTGGCGAGCACCGGCTCCCGCGCGTCGCCCGACCCCAGGCCCAGGTTGAGCGAGTCGTAGGGCGGGGCGCTCACACCGCCGTGCCGTTCGGTGACGGCGGCACGCACACCGTGCCCCAGATCGATGACGTTGCCCATCCGTGTGACCGCGGTCCTTCCCTCGGCCCGCCGGGGAGGGGACGGCGCGCGCTTCCCCCGGGGGCGGCGACGGCCCCGCCGCATGGGTCGGGGCCGCTGACACGTCGATGGTACCGGGACCGTGGTCCGCTGCTTCGGGAACGTCGCTACTTCAGGAACTCCGGCACGTCCAGGTCGTCCGGGTCGTCGAAGATGACCCGGCGCCGGGGCGTGGGCACGTCCCCGCGGCGCTCGGCGGTGGAGTCCGAGACGGCGTGGATGTGGCTGGTCTGGGCCTCCTCGCGCTGCGCGGGCTCCTCCTCCCGCTCGTCGGCGGCGCGCTGCTCCTCTGCGGGCTCCGCCGGGGCGGGCGCCTCGTAGGAGGAGTAGGACGCCGAACCGTGGGCCGGGGTCTCCGAGCGCGGGTCGACCGGGGCCTGCTCCTGGCGGACGGGCTCCGGCTCGGCCGGGTACTGGACCGGCGGCATCTGCGGCGGCGTCGCCTCCGGCTCGGGCTGGACCGGACGGGACGGCGTGATCCACGGCATGGAGGAGGTGGCCGACGCTCCGCTCGCGTCCGCGGAGGAGGACGCCGCCCTGGTGGGCTGCTCCCTGCGGGACGTGACGCCGCCGGTGGGGGCGACGGCCTCAGGAGGGTCCACGGGCTGGCGTTCCCGCACCACGGGACCGGTCACCTCGGGCTCGTCGAATCCCGCCGCGATGACGGTGACCCGCACCTCGTCGCCCAGGGCGTCGTCGATGACGGCGCCGAAGATGATGTTGGCCTCGGGCGCCGCCGAGTTCGCGACGAGCTGGGCCGCCTCGTTGATCTCGAACAGGCCCAAGTCGGAGCCGCCCTGAATGGACAGCAGCACACCGTGGGCGCCGTCGATGCTCGCTTCGAGCAGCGGTGAGGAGATGGCCATCTCCGCGGCGGCGACCGCCCGGTCGTCCCCGCGTGCGGAGCCGATGCCCATCAGTGCCGAACCCGCGCCGGACATGACCGACTTGACGTCGGCGAAGTCCAGGTTGATGAGGCCCGGCGTGGTGATCAGGTCGGTGATGCCCTGTACACCGGAGAGCAGGACCTGGTCCGCCGCCTTGAAGGCGTCCAGCACGCTGACCTGGCGGTCGGAGATGGACAGCAGGCGGTCGTTGGGAATCACGATGAGCGTGTCGACCTCCTCGCGGAGCATCGCTATGCCCGACTCGGCCTGGGTCGCGCGCCGCTTGCCCTCGAAGCCGAAGGGGCGGGTGACCACACCGATGGTGAGGGCTCCCAGTGAGCGGGCGATGTTGGCGACGACGGGAGCGCCCCCGGTTCCGGTGCCACCGCCCTCACCAGCGGTGACGAAGACCATGTCGGCCCCCTTGAGGACCTCCTCGATCTCCTCCCGGTGGTCCTCGGCCGCCTTGCGGCCGACATCGGGGTTGGCTCCGGCTCCCAGACCGCGGGTGAGCTCTCGGCCGACGTCGAGCTTGACGTCGGCGTCACTCATCAGCAGCGCCTGGGCATCGGTATTGATGGCGATGAACTCGACGCCTTTGAGCCCCTCTTCGATCATTCGGTTGACGGCGTTGACACCGCCGCCGCCGATGCCGACGACTTTGATGACCGCGAGGTAGTTCTGCGGTGCTGCCACGACGAGGGGCCTTTCCGCTCGCATACGCCGTACCGTCGACGCCTCCGGCGGCTCTCGCCACCCGGATACGCCTCCGGACCGGCATCCGGTTCTACAGTGTGCGTTTCGGGTCCCTGCGACGGCGTCCTCGACGCGGTTACCCGGGGACCCGGGGTCACCGGAGCCGTTGCGTTCCTGCCCGGGGAGGGCTGGCGCGATCCGCTGTAGGAGCGGAGCAAAACGGTTCCTGCGTACCCCGAAAAGCGTGTTTTGCTACTTTGTTGACGTTGGCTGTGCTTCCCGACAGTAAGCGGACCGCCGACCACGGGCAACCGATGACGAGGTCAGCCTAACGGCGTATAACGCAAGGAAGCGATGTGCGCACTCGGCGCGTCGCGTCTGGAATGTCCCCGCCGGGTGCCCGCGAGTCCGTCCGGGACCCCCTCCCGGACCCCCGCCGCTCCCCTCCGGACGTCGGATCGACTTTCGGTGCCACGCCTCTTCCTTTTCCTGGAACTGGGTACCGCTTCACCGAACGATGGCGAGATCCGGGGTTCCGACGTCGTAGACACGCCCCTCCTGCGGCGGGTGCTCGCGCAGGAGCACCCGCAGGATGGCGCTCTTGTCCGCGGTGGCCTCCGGAGTCCCCCACTCCACGAGTGAGCCGTTGCCGAGAGCGATGGTGATCGCCCCGGCGTCGGTGGCGTCGATGAGCTGGATCTGGGCGATCAGCGAGCCCGGTGCCGCCTCCACGATGTCGGCGGCGGCCCGGACCGCGTCGTTGCCCTCGATCTCCCCGGTGACGCGGACCACCGGGTGGGTGCCGGGACGGGTGCGCGAGTCCTCGATGCGCACGCCGTCGCCGTCCACGAGCCGGTACTCCTCCCCCACCCGGATGGCCAGCAGGGGCTGGCGTTCGACCACCTCGACCTCCAGGGTCGCGGGCCAGCCGCGCCGCACCGTGGCCTCCTCCACGAGGGAGAGGGACTCGGCGCGCTCGCGGCTCTGCTCGAGGTCGACCCGGACCAGGGGGGTGCCGGTGGCCACGTCCACGGCGGCCACCACGTCCTGCGACGGCACACGGTCCAGCCCGGTGACCGCGACGTCGCGGACCACGAGCAGGCGGGAGCCGAGCATCACCCAGGTGACCACACAGACCAGCGCGACCACCATCAGCGCCGCGAAGGCGAACTTCCACGGATCGGATCCGCCCCGTGGTGCGGCCTCGTCCGCCGCACCGCCCTGGTCCGCGCTCACCCGTGTCCTCTTCTTCTCTCCTGCGCCTACAGACTTCCCGTTGACTCGTCGGCGGCCTCGGCGATCGCGTCCACGATCAGCGGCCCCAGCTCGGTGACGTCGCCCGCGCCCATGGTGAGAACGATGTCCCCCGGCCGGACCAGCCCCGCCACCGTCCGCACGGACTCCTCGCGACCGGGCACGTACCGGGCCCGGTCGTGCGGAACGCGGGAGGTGATGAGTTCACCGGTGACCCCGGGCTCGGGGTCCTCCCTGGCCGCGTAGACCTCCATCACCACGGCCTCGTCCGCGAGGCCCAGCGCTGTGGCGAACTCCTCGGCGAAGATGCGGGTACGGCTGTACAGGTGCGGCTGGAACAGGGCGACCACCCTGCCACCGGACCTCGCCCGCCCGGTCTCCTCCGCGTCCTCGGCGAACGAGTCCAGCGCGGCGCGGGTGGCCCGCAGGTCCGCCTCGATCTCGGTCGGGTGGTGGGCGTAGCTGTCGTAGACGGCGACTCCCCCCGCCTCGCCCTTGGGCTCGAAGCGGCGCGCCGCTCCCGCGAAGTCCGCGATGCCCTCCACCGCGACCTCCAGGTCGTGGCCGAGCTCGTCCGCCACCGCGACGGCCGCCGCGGCGTTGAGCACGTTGTGCCGTCCCGGGACGGCGAGAGTGCCGTCGATGGGGTCCCCGCCGGCGGTGCGGATCGTGAACTCGGTGGTGAAGCCGCGGGCGCGCACCCGGGTGATCCGGTAGTCGGCGTCCTCGGCCTCGCCGTACGTCAGGACCTTCCTGCCGCGCTCGCGTGCCAGTTCGGCGACCCGCCGGGCGCCCGGGTCGTCGACCCCGACGATCAGGGTGCGGCCGACGCGGTCGACGAACGACGCGAAGTTGGCGTGGATCTCCTCGATACCGCTGTAGTTGTCGAGGTGGTCGGCCTCGACGTTGGTCACCACGGCGATCTTCGGGGAGAGCATGAGGAAGGAGCCGTCGCTCTCGTCGGCCTCCACCGCGATGACCTCGCCCAGGCCGGCGTCGGCGCCCAGGCCGGTGGTGACCAGCTTGCCGCCGATCACGTAGCCGGGGTCGACCCCCAGGTGCTGGAGCACCACGGTGACCATGGAGGTCGTGGTGGTCTTGCCGTGGGTGCCGGAGATCGCGATGCCCTCGCGGCCCAGCAGCAGCGCGCCCAGGGCCGCTGCCCTGGGCAGGACGCGCAGGCCGCGGCGGCGGGCCTCGACCAGTTCGGGGTTGTCCTCGCGGATCGCCGAGGAGACCACCAGGGTCTCGGCGGTGCCGAGGTTCCCGGCGGCGTGGCCCACGTGGACGTCCGCGCCCATCTGCTCCAGCTCGCGCAGGGTGTCGCTGTCGCGGGCGTCGCTGCCGGACACCTCCACCCCGGACTGGAGCAGGACGCGGGCGATGCCGGACATGCCCGCGCCGCCCAGGCCGATGAAGTGGGTGCGGCCGAGCTTGTCGACGGGGACCGGTTCGGTCGGACGGACCAGGCTCATCGGGCGTCCTTCCCGTCGTCGTAGTAAGCGTCCTCGGCGTCGTCGTCGGCCAGCGGCATCTCCGGGGTGGGCCGGTCGCCCCGGGCGATGGCCATCACCTCGCGGGCGAGTGCCATGTCGGCGTCGCGGCGGCCCATCCGGGCCGCGGCCTCGGACATGGCCACGACCCGGTCGGTGTCGGTGAGCAGCGGGATGAGCTGGTTGACGATCCACTCGACGGAGATCTCCGCGTTGTGAATCATCAGGCCGCCGCCCGCCTGGACGATCGGCTCGGCGTTGAGGGCCTGTTCGCCGTTGCCGATGGCCAGCGGCACGAAGGCGCCGGGCAGGCCCACGGCGGTCAGCTCGGCGCAGGTCATCGCGCCGGAGCGGCACATCGCCACGTCGGCGGCGGCGTAGGCCATGTCCATGCGGTCCACGTAGGGGACAGCCACGTAGGGCACGCCCGCCTGGGTCAGGTCCTGGGGCTCGTCGGCGTTCTTGGGGCCGACGACGTGCAGAACCTGGACGCCCCGGTCGCGGAAGGCGTCCCGGGCGGCGAAGGCGGTCTCGTTGAGGCGCTGGGCGCCCTGGGAGCCGCCGAAGATCAGCAGGGTGGGAAGGTCCGGGCGCAGGCCGAAGTAGGTGCGCGCCTTGTCGCCCATGGCCAGCCGGTCGAGGGTCGTGATCTGCTGCCGCAGGGGGATGCCGATGAAGCGGCCGTTGCGGATCTGGGTATGGGGGTGTCCGGTGAACACGTGCGGGGTCATGCGCGCGCCCAGCCGGTTGGCCAGCCCCGGGAGGGGGTTGGCCTCGTGCACGACGATGGGGATCTTGCGCCTGCGCGCGGCCAGGTAGCCGGGAGTGGCCACGTAACCGCCGAAGCCGACGATGACGTCCGCCTGCAACCTGTCCAGGTGCTCGCCCGCCGCGCTCAGCGCGCCCGCGAGCTTGCCCGGGACGCTGAGGAGCTGCGGGGTGAGCCTGCGAGGCAGGGGGACCGCCGGGATCAGCCCCAGTTCGTAGCCGCGCATGGGTACCAGCCGGGTCTCCAGACCCCGCTCGGTTCCCAGGCAGATGATCTCCGCGCCCGGGTCGATGCGTCGAAGCGCGTCCGCCAGGGAGAGCGCGGGCTCGATATGCCCGGCCGTGCCGCCTCCGGCTAGGGCTACCCTCATCGTTGCCGATTCCTCCTTGGCCGGTTCCCCGCCGGGACCGGTCCGTTCCTGTGCTTGGCCGTTGTCCTGCCGCCACGGGGGCCCGGAGTACGCGGGACCCGACCTGTGGTGGCGCGCTTGGAGGTCGCTCCGCCCCGGTTGTTCATCGAGGCCACGAAGTTCTCCAGGCCCAGCCAGCTTAGAGCCCTTTGTACCTGACTGGGACCCCGGGCCTCCAGGGCCCGGGCGGCCTGGGGCTCGGCCTTGGCCAGTGCGAGGAGGACGCCGAGGGCCACCATGGTGGTGATCAGCGACGAACCTCCGTAGGAGACCAGGGGAAGGGGGACGCCGGTGACGGGGAGCAGCCCGATGACCGCGCCCACGTTGATCATGACCTGCCCCATGAGCCAGGTGACGATCGCGAAGGCCGCCAGTCGCGGGAACGGCTCCTTGACACGGGTGGCGACCCGCAGGCCCGCGTAGCCGAGCACGCCGAACAGGGCGAGTACGAGAAGGGTCCCGATCAGGCCGAACTCCTCCCCGATGATCGCGAAGACGAAGTCGGACTCGGCGAAGGGCAGGAACCCCCACTTCTCCCGGCTGGCGCCGATGCCGACGCCGAAGATCCCGCCGGTGCCGAGCGCGTACAGCCCGTGCAGCGACTGGTTGCCCGATCCCAGGGGGTCGGCTCCGGGGTCGAGGAAGGAGGTGACGCGCGCCATCCGGTAGGGCTCGATGGCGATGACGATCACGGCCAGCGCCAGGACGAGGCCGAACATGGTCACGAAGAGCCTGCCCGGCGCCCCCACCACCCACAGCAGCCCCAGGAAGGTAATGAGGAACACGAGGGCGGTGGACAGGTTGGATCCGAGCAGGACCAGGAGCACCAGGAGTCCGCAACCGGGCAGCAGCGGGATGAGGAGGTGCCGCCACTCGGAGAGCTCGCGCAGCTCGTCCTTGCGGGCGAGGATGTTGGCTCCCCACAGGGCGAAGGAGAGCTTGGCGGGCTCGGAGGGCTGGACGACCAGGCCGCCGATGTCCAGCCAGCGGGTGGCGCCGTTGACCTCCACGCCCTGGAAGACGGTGAGCAGCAGCAGGGCCACCGACAGGATCATGGTGGGGTAGCCGACCAGGCGGAACAGCGCCTGGGGCATGTGCGAGGCCAGGATCATCAGCGGCAGGCCCACGGCGGCCGAGACGAGCTGCTTCTGGAAGAGGGAGAAGGAGGAGCCGGTCTCGGTGATGGACTTGACCATCGTGGAGGACAGCACCATGACCAGGCCGAGGGCGATCAGGAGGACCGCGGTGCCCAGGATCAGGTAGTAGGAGGTGAGGGGCCGGTCGAGGGACCTCGCCCACTCACGCCACAGGGCGCGTCCGCGCCCTCCGACCTCCGACCTCCCCTTGGCCCGGGCCAGCCCTGGAACCGCTGTCGTCGCCGCCATCCACACCCTCCGCACGATTCGCGCCTCAATACTGGCCTACGGGCGGGTAGGGAACCGTGGACATTTCCCGCGTGTTGGCCATCTTTGGCCTCCGGACGGGTGGCGGGGAGCACAACGGAGGCCGCCCGCGCGGATATCGTCACGCACGGGCGGCCTCCGACTACTCAGAGCAGGCGGTTGACGGCTTCCGCGAAGAGGCGGCCCCGCTCGGGATAGTTGGTGAACATGTCCATGGAGGCGGCGGCCGGAGCCAGCAGCACCGTGTCGCCCTTCTCCGCCATGGCGGCGGCCGCGGCGACCACCGCGTCCATGACCGTGTGGCCCGCGGGCGCGTCGGCGGGCGGCCCCTCGACCTCGACCACGGGCACGGCGGGGGCGTGCTCGGCCAGGGCCTCGCGCAGCCGGGCGCGGTCCGCACCGATCAGCACGGCGCCCCGCAGGCGGCCCGCCGCCGTCGCGACCAGGTCGTCGACCGCGGCGCCCTTGAGCAGCCCGCCGGCGATCCACACCACCGAGGGGTAGGCCCCCAGGGACGCGGCCGCCGCGTGCGGGTTGGTCGCCTTGGAGTCGTCGACGTAGTCGACGCCGCCGGCGGAGGCAACGAAGGCGATGCGGTGGGGTTCCGGCTCGAACGCGGCCAGCCCGGCCCGCACCGACGCGGGGGCGACGCCGACGGAGCGCGCGAGCGCCGCCGCAGCCAGGGCGTTGGCGACGTTGTGCGGGGCGGCGGGGCGCACGTCGGCGAGGGTGGCGAGCTCCTCGGCGCTGCTGTGCGGTTCGGCGCCGAGGGCACGGTCGACGAGGAGGTCCTCGACCACTCCGAGCTCCCCCGCCCTCGGGGTGTCGAGACGGAATCCGACGAGCGGCGCGTACGGGTCGCCGTCCTCCTCCGCCAGGCGGACCGACCATGCGTCCGCCGTGTTGACGACGCGGATCGTGCCGGGCGCGAACACCCTTCCCTTGGCCCGGGCGTAGGGGTCGAGCCCGCCGTGCCAGTCCAGGTGGTCGGGGGCGACGTTGAGGACGGCGGCGGCGTGCGGGCGCACGCTGCTGGACCAGTGCAGCTGGAAGCTGGACAGCTCCACGGCGAGGACGTCGTACACGTGGCCGTCGGCGTCGGGCAGGACCGCGTCGACGATCGGCGTGCCGACGTTGCCGACAGCGAGGGCGTCACGGCCGTCCGCGCGGAGCATGGCCTCCAGCATCCGCACGGTGGTGGTCTTGCCGTTGGTCCCGGTGATGGCGAGCCACACCTGGTCGGCGGGCTTGAGCCGCCAGGCGAGTTCGACGTCGCCGATGACCTCGATCCCGGCCTCGGCGGCCCGGACCAGCAGCGGGGAGTCGGGGCGCCAGCCGGGCGAGGTGACGACCAGGTCGCAGCCCTCGGGCAGCGGTGTGTCGCCGAGGACCACCTCGGCTCCGGCGTCGGTGAGTGCGGCGGCGACCGGTCGGACGGTGTCGTCGTCGCGGCCGTCCACGACGACCACGCGGGCCCCGCGGGCCAGGAGTGCCCTGGCGACCGGGGGCCCGGACACTCCCAGACCGGCGACGCAGACCAGCCGGCCCTCCAGGTCGACCCCGCGCGGCGCGGGGTCGGCGGCGGCGCTGTGCTGTGTGTCGGAAGAGTCGTGCGGCATGCCTTCTACCTTGGCATCCATTCGAGATAGAAGAGCCCGATGGCGATGGCCACGAACAGGCCCTGGATGATCCAGAAGCGGATCACGATGGTGGGTTCGGCCCACCCCTTGAGCTCGAAGTGGTGCTGGAGCGGCGCCATGCGGAACACGCGTTTGCCGGTGAGGCGGAACGACGTGATCTGGATCATCACCGACATGGTGATGATGACGAAGAGGCCGCCGATGAGCAGCAGCAGGAGCTGCGTGCGGGTGGTGATGGCCAGGCCCACGATGAGGCCGCCCAGCGCCAGGGAGCCGGTGTCGCCCATGAAGATCTTGGCGGGCGGGGCGTTGAACCACAGGAAGCCGATGCACGCGCCGAGCGCGGCGGCGGCCACCACGGCCAGGTCCAGCGGGTCGCGGACCGTGTAGCAGCTGTCCGACAGGTAGGACACGCACGACTGGCGCAGCTGCCAGTTGCCGATGATGACGTAGGCGACCAGGGACAGGATGGTCGCGCCGGTGGCGAGGCCGTCGAGGCCGTCGGTCAGGTTCACCGCGTTGGAGAAGCCGACGATGAGGAACAGCGCCCACAGGATGAACAGGCCCAGCATGAGCGGGGGGCCGAAGTCGCGCAGGAAGGACAGGCTGGGGGCCGCGGGGGTGTAGCCGTACCCGTTGGGGAACTGCGTGACCCCGTAGGCGAAGCCGATGCCGATGACGGCCTGGCCGACCATCTTCGCGCCGCTGCGCAGTCCCAGGCTGCGGCGCTTGTAGATCTTGATGAAGTCGTCCAGGAAGCCGACGCAGCCCATCCCGACGAACAGGAACATCACGAGCAGGCCGGACGCCGTCGGCCCGGTCGACGAGGGCTGCACCAGCCACAGCACCAGGTGGGAGCCGAAGTAGCCCACCACCGCGCCGAGGATGACGACGATGCCGCCCATGGTGGGCGTGCCCTGCTTGGTCTTGTGGCCCTCGGGGCCGTCGTCGCGGACCTCCTGGCCGAACTTGAACCGGTACAGGAGCTTGATCAGCGGCGGCATCAACGCCATGGAGACGATGAGCGACAGGGCCGCCGCGATGGAGATGCCGATCACTGGACATCACCCTTGGTGATGAGGTCGATAACCCTTTCGAGCGCTGCCACCCGCGATCCCTTCACAATGACGACGTCTCCTGTGCGCATGCGTTCGCGCAGCGCCGCCGCGGCCGCCTCCGCGTCCGCGACCCGGATGCACTCACCGCGCCACTCCCCCTGCCGGGCAGCGCGTTCGGCGCCGACGGCGATGCCCTCGGCCGCCTCTCCGACCACGATCAGGTGGGACACGCCCGTGCGGGCGGCCACCTCACCGATCTGCTCGTGTTCGGCGCCGCCGTCGTCCCCCAGCTCCGCCATGTGGGCGAGGACCGCGATGGACCGGCGGTTGCGGGCGAGCGCTTCCAGCGTGGTCAGCGCGGCCCGCATGGACTCGGGGTTCGCGTTGTAGGCGTCGTTGACGAGTGTGGCACCGTCGTGCTCGGTGACCTCCATCCGCCACCGGCTGACCGGGGTCGCGGCGCCGAGCGCGGCGGCGACCGCGTCGATGCCCATACCGAGTTCGTCGGCGACGGCGGCTGCGGCCAGGGCGTTGTGCACCTGGTGCGCGCCGACGAGCGCCAACCTCACCGGGGCGGTGCGCCCGCCCAGGTGGAGCGTGAAGGAGGGGGCGCCGGAGTCCCGGAGGACCACGTCGGTGGCGCGCACCTGCGCGTCCTCGCCCTCTCCGTAGGTGACGACCCTGGCCCGGGTGCGCGAGGCCATCGCGTTCACCCGGGGGTCGTCGGCGTTGAGGATCGCGACCCCGCCGGAGCCGCGGCCCTCGGAGCCGGGCGGCAACGCCTCGACCAGCTCGCCCTTGGCCTTGGCGATGGTGTCGCGGTCGCCGAACTCGCCCATGTGGGCGCTGCCGACGTTGAGGACCACGCCGATCCGGGGCGGGGCCACCTCGCACAGGTGGGCGATGTGCCCGACGCCGCGCGCGGAGACCTCCAGGACCAGGTTGCGGGTGCCCGTGTCGGCACGGAGCACGGTGAGCGGGTGGCCGATCTCGTTGTTGAACGAGCCGGCCGGGGCGACGGTCGGGCCCAGTCCTCCGACGACCTGCGCGATGAGGTCCTTGGTGGTGGTCTTGCCGGAGGAACCGGTGACCGCGACGACCTCTGCCGCGTCCGCTCCGCGTCGGACGTCGCTGAGTTCTCCCGCCACGTGCCGTGCGAGTCGGGCCAGGGCCGCGACGACCCCGTCGTCGCCCCCCTCGGCCAGCAGGTGCGGCGCGGAGACGGGGCGGGAGGCCAGGACGGCCACCGCCCCGGCCGCGACCGCCGACTCGGCGAAGTCGTGTCCGTCGACGCGCTCCCCGTCCAGGGCGACGAAGAGCGCGCCTGGCGCTGCCTGCCGCGAGTCGATGACTACGGGACCGTCGACGACGGCGTCGGGGCGCGCTGATCCGCCGATGGCGGTTTGGGTGATCTCAGCGATCCGATCGAGCGTGAGCGCGATCAAATCCACTCCTCATGTCAGGCCCGGCCCACGGCACCACAGGGGCTCTTGGCCACCGGCCGGAGTCAGGTCAGGGGATAGCACCGCGGATGCCGTGCGCGCGGTGCCGCGCCGGCTCACCGGGGCCGCGTCGGCGGTCTACGCCATGGGCGCCACCGTGGGCGGTCGGGCTGCGATTGCCGGACCTACCTTAGAACACATTGCGGTGTCCGGGGTCCCGCCGGGCCCTGTGTGGAGCAATATGGTCCACTTCGTGACCGGTATCGCGGCCTCGGCCATCGATCCGCGTGCCCTGGGCCGTGGGAACGCACGAGGGGCGCGGACATGGTCCGCGCCCCGTGTCCCAGACGGATGCCGCCCGGGAGTGTTGTGGGGTCATCCCTCGTCAGGCACCCTGTGGATGTCCTGGAGGGCCACGCCCAGCCGTTCGCGGGAGCTCACCGCGAGGTGGTCCCCGATGGCCCGGCGCAGCACCGCGCGGTCGTCGAAGGGCAGTACCTCGCCCTTGACGTACTGACCTGTCTCGTGGCCCTTTCCAGCGACGACGATCACGTCGCCCGACCGGATGCGGTCCACCGCGAGGCGGATGGCCTCGGCCCGGTCGAGTTCGACGGTCACGCGTGCGCGATGCTCCTCGGGGACCTTGGACACCCCTTCGAGCATCGCCGCGGCGATGGAGACGGGATCCTCGGTGCGGGGGTTGTCGTTGGTGATGACCAACTGGTCCGCCAGGCGCGCGGCGGCCTCTCCCATGAGGGGCCGCTTGGCCCGGTCGCGGTCGCCCCCGCAGCCGACCACCATGGTCACGTCACCGTCGGTGGTGGCGCGCAGCGCGGTGAGGACGGCCTCGATGGCGCCGGGTTTGTGGGAGTAGTCCACGAGCGCGGTGAAGTCCTGGAAGGCTCGCGGCACGTCGTCGACGACCACGGGCTCCATACGGCCGGGAACCCCTGGCGCGGCGGCCACGCCCGCGATCGCGATCTCCAGCGGCAGGCCCGCCTCGACCAGGCCGACGATGGCGGCCATCGCGTTGGAGACGTTGAACGGTCCGGGCAGGCCGACGGAGGCGTCCGCCTCCATGCCGCCGGGGCCGACGATGCGGAACGTGCTTCCGGTGGCCCCCAGTGCCACGTCCACGGCCCGCCAGTCGGCCGCCATGGCCGTGGCCGGGTCCGCGTCGGTGTAGCCGTCCACGGCGAAGGTGGTGACGGGGATCGTCCCGTCGGCCTCCACCATGTCCACGAGGGCGCGGCCGAACCGGTCGTCGGCGTTGATGACCGCGATGTCGCAGTACTCGGGGGTGAACAGGCGCGCCTTCGTGTCGAAGTAGTCGCGCAGGTCCGAGTGGAAGTCCAGGTGGTCCTGGGACAGGTTCGTGAAGATCGCCACGTCGTAGCGGGTACCGCCGACCCTGCCCAGGGCGAGGGCGTGGCTGGAGACCTCCATGGCGGCGGCGGTGACGCCCTCCTCGCGCATGAGCGCGAACAGGCCGTGCAGGTCCGTGGCCTCGGGGGTCGTGAGGGACGACACGACCCGCTCGTCCCGGACGCGCATCTCCACGGTGCCGACGAGGCCGGTGGTCATCCCGGCCCGGCGCAGACCGGACTCGACCAGGTACGTGACGGTGGTCTTGCCGCTCGTACCCGTGGTGCCGATCAGCAGCAGGTCCTGCGCGGGTTCCTTGAAGACCCAGGAGGCCGCCGTGCCGAGCGCGGCGCGCGCGTCGGGAACGACGACCACGGGCAGGCCCGCGGCGGAGGCGCGCTCCGCCCCGGCGGGGTCGGTGAGGATGGCGGCGGCTCCCGCCGCCGCCACCTGCGCGGAGAAGTCCGCGCCGTGGGCACGGGTTCCGGGCAGGGCCGCGTACAGGTCTCCGGGACCCGCCTTGCGTGAGTCGTGGGTGATGCCGCGTACGTGCACCTCCCTGCCGGGCACCTCGGCCGTGTGGTCCGCGCCGAGGTCCGGGCGCAGGAGGGTGGCGTCCGGCCCGAGCAGCGCTGCGAGGGCGGACAGGGGACGAAGTGGCGTGTGTTCAGGTCGCATTACCGGTGGCACGTGTGGAGGTTAACCGGTGAGGACGACCGGTCGGTAATTTCCACGCGGCGTTCGCCGGGGATTCCCGGACGGGGGCCGAGGCGGGGCGCGCGGGACCTCCCCCGCTCCGGTGACCGTCCGGTGCCCCCGGCGGCCCCCGGAGGGGGCCGGAGCACAACGACGGGACCGGCGGCCGGAGCGGGCCGCCGGGCCCCGCGGGGGCTCCGGTGCCGGGGAGGGGCCCCGGTCCGCGGGCACCGGGAGGCCGCCGCCGGACAGCCCCCGCGCCGGTTCCCGGCCGCGCCCGGACAGGGTGCGGGGCGACGGCGGCCGGTTCCGTGCCTACCCTGGTGGGAACTCGGCGAGGGAGGTCGGCGTGGTCCGGACGGAGCCCGGGGCGACGAGCGGACGCCCGCTCGTCCTCGACGGAGGGCTGGCGACCCGCCTGGAGTCCTACGGCCGGGACCTGGGCGGCGGGCTGTGGTCGGCGAGGCTGCTGGCCGACGAGCCCGACCTGGTCCGCCGGGTGCACCGGGACTACTTCGAGGCGGGCGCCGACGTGGCGACCGCTGCCGGGTACCAGGCGAGCGTCCCCGGACTGACCGCCCGGGGCTTCACCCGGCGCGAGGCAGTCGGGCTGCTCGTCCGCTCCGTGGAGCTGGCGCGGTCCGAGCGGGACGCGTTCGGGTCCGGCCTGGTCGCCGCGGGGGTGGGCCCCTACGGGGCCGCCCTGGCGGACGGCTCCGAGTACACGGGCGACTACGACCTGGACGAGGACGGGCTGTACGCCTGGCACCGCGAGCGGTGGCACGTGCTCGCCGGCGCGGGGGCCGACCTCATGGCCTGCGAGACGGTCCCCTCCCTGGCCGAGGCGCGGGCCCTGGCCCGGCTGCTCGACGAGGTCCCCGGTCCGAGCGCCTGGATCAGCTTCTCCTGCCGCGACGGGGAGCGACTCAACGACGGCACCCCGCTGCACCGCGCCGCCGCCGAACTCGCACCGCTGCACGCCGCCGGGAGGCTCGTCGCCGTGGGCGTCAACTGCACCGCGCCCCGCCACGTCCCCTCACTGGTGCGGGCGGTGGCCGAGGCGGGCCTTCCCGCGGTCGCCTACCCCAACTCCGGCGAGAGCTGGGACGCGGCCCGCGGGCGTTGGACGGGCGTCGGCGATCCCGGCGGGTTCGGTGCGGCCGCGGTGTCCTGGTGCGAGGCGGGAGCTGTGCTCGTGGGCGGGTGCTGCCGCACCGGCCCCGAGCACGTCCGCTCCGTGCGCGCCTGCCTGGACGCCCGCCCGGAGGCGTCCCGCTAACCCGCGTCCTCCTCCTCGAACAGCCGGATGGCGGGCGGGTCGGTGTCCGTCGGCGGGACCTTCAGCGACTTCAGCGCGAAGGACATGATGTCGTTGAACACCGGTCCGGCAGCCTCTCCGCCGTAGTAGGTGCCCTGCGGGTTGTGCAGGACCACCTGCACGACGATCTCCGGGTCGTCCGCTGGCGCGAAGCCCGAGAAGGTCGCCGTGTAGCCGCCGTCCTCGTAGCTGCCCGTCTCCGGGTTGATGCGGTTGGCGGTACCCGTCTTGCCCGCGACCCGGTACCCGTCGATACGGGCCTGCGGGGCGGTGCCCTCGTCGCTGGTGACCGCCTCCAGCATGAGCGCGAGCTGTTCGGCCGTCTCCTCGCTCAGCACCCGGCGCTGCTCGGGTTCCTCGGCGGGG
The DNA here is from genome assembly GCF_036327455.1 of Nocardiopsis codii. Taxonomy (NCBI): domain Bacteria; kingdom Bacillati; phylum Actinomycetota; class Actinomycetes; order Streptosporangiales; family Nocardiopsidaceae; genus Nocardiopsis; species Nocardiopsis codii. The sequence goes on from NZ_JAUZMY010000013.1 coordinate 123,547, forward strand.
GTGAACTCCCCGTCCGTGTCCACCGTCCCGGCGACCACCGTCGGGGCCACCCGCACGCCGCCGTTGGCGACGGTGGAGTACACCGAGGCCATCTGCGCGGCGTTCACCGACAGGCCGTGCCCGATGGACACCGACGGCAGCTGGGTCCCCCACCAGTCGTCGGGGTCCGTCAGCACGCCGGCCTCCTCACCGGGCAGGTTCAGCCCGGTCGGCTGGCCGAGCCCGAAGTCCTCGATGTAGGAGTGCAGGACCCCGGCCTGCACCTGGTCGGCGATCTTGATCGTGCCGACGTTGCTGGACTGGGCCATGATGCCGTTGACCGTGAGGCGCTGCGTGCCCTCGTTGCTGGAGTTGCGGAAGGTCTGGTCGTAGTACTGGAGGGCGTACGGCACGGTGTACACCGTGTCCGGGGTGGTGAGCCCCTCCTCCAGCGCCGCTCCGACCGTGATGACCTTGTTGGTGCTGCCGGGCTCGAAGGTCTCCGCGACAGCGCCGTTGGACCACTGCTCGGGTCCGGTCGAGTCGATGTCGGCCTGGGAGTACGTCGGGAAGTCGGCCATCGCGAGGATCTCCCCGGTGCCGACGCGCTCCACGACGACGCTGCCCGCGACGGCGTCGAGCTCCTCCACCCTGCTCGCGAGGGTCTGCGCGGCGTACCACTGGATGTCCTGGTCCAGGGTCAGCCGTACGTCCTGGCCGGGCACGGGCTCGCGGACCAGGCCTCCGGCCATGGGGATCTGGGTGCCGTCGACGCCGACCTCGACCTGCCGCTTGCCGGACTCGCCCGCCAGGGTGCTGTCGAGGTAGCCCTCCAGGCCCTCCAGGCCGTGGCCCTCCGAGCCCACGAACCCGACCAGGTCGGCGGCCCCGGTCTCCTCCGGGTAGACGCGGTCGTAGGCGACCTCCGAGCCCACGCCGGACAGGCCCAGGTCCCGCAGTTCCGCCCAGTCGCGCGGCAGGATCTTCGTGGCCACCACCTGGTAGCGGCTGGGTGTGGCGTCGACCTTCGCGGCGACCTCGTCCTCGTCCAGGTCGAAGCGCGTGACGAGCTCGTCGATGAGCTGGTCGCGTTCGTCCTCCTCGACCTCCTCGGGGTCGACGAAGACGGTGCGCACCTCCACCGACAGCGCGAACGGGTTGCCCCCGGCGTCGGTGATCTCGCCGCGCAGGGTGGGGATGTCGATGGTCTGCAGGCGGGTCTGGGAGGCCGCCTCGGCGTACTGCTCCGCCTCCAGCCCCTGGATCTGCACCAGGCGCCCGGCGAAGAGCACCATGATGACGACGATCAGCACACCGCCGAACTTGATCCGGCTGTGCGGCTCCCCCCGCCGGAAGGTGCGGCGCAGCAGGGGCGGGGGCGGAGGCGGCGCCGACCGGCGGCGCGCGGCGCCCCGGTCCCCGTCGCGCCCTCCGCGCGCGGACCGCCCCTCGGCCCGTGCCGAGGAACGGGCGCGGGCGCCGCCCTCGGGGCGGCGCGGTTCGCGCTGGGGGCGCTTGCTGGGCCGGGCCCCGGAGCGGCTCGCCGCTCCGGGCCTGCGGGGGTCACGGGGGCGTCGGTCCCTCGGTGTGCTCACTCACCGCTCCCGGCGCTCCCGGTGATCTCACCGTTCTCGAGGTCGAGGAAGCGCGTGGCCTCGCCCTGCTCCATGCCCATGGACTCGGCCTCGCCGGCGATCCGCTGGGAGGTCTCCAGGTGGGCGACGTTGTTGCGGCGCTGCTGCTCCTCGTACGACAGCTCCCGGTTCTCCGCCTGGAGGCTGGTGATGGCGAACGCCTCCTGGGCGACGACGCTGCGCAGCACCAGAAGGCTGACCAGCGCCCCACCGAGCAGGCACAGGACGAGGAGCACGAAGGGGATGCGCGGCGCGCGCCCCTGGCCGCCCGAGGCCGCCCGCCCGCGTGCCGTCCCGGACTTCCCGGCGGTGGCGCGCTTGGGCGAGGAGGGGGCGGCGCCCCCTCCTCCCTCGGCCCCGGCCCGGCGGGCCGATGCTCGACGCGTGTCCGTCCTCGTGCTCATCTGCTCTCCCTACTGCCGCGGCGGCCGTACCCGTTCGGCCGCCCGGAGGCGGGCCGACTGGGCGCGCGGGTTGCGTTCGTTCTCTTCGTCCGTGGGGAGCTCGGCCCCCCGGGTGAGGAGCCGGAGTTCGGGCTGCCGGTCGGGGAGGGGGACGGGCAGGTCCGCGGGCGTGGTGTCGGTGGCCAGGGAGGCGAGCGCCCTCTTGGTCATCCGGTCCTCCAGCGAGTGGTAGGACAGGACGGCGATGCGCCCGCCGACGCCCAGCCGGGAGATCGCGGCGGGCAGGGTGCGCTCCAGGATGGAGAGCTCGGCGTTGACCTCGATGCGCAGCCCCTGGAAGGCGCGTTTGGCCGGGTGTCCGCCGGTGCGGCGGGTCGCCGCGGGGATCGCCTCGCGGACCAGTTCGGCGAGTTCGCGCGTGGAGTCGATCGGCCCCTGCGCGCGCCGCCGTTCGATGGCCCTGGCGACGCGGGACGCGAAGCGCTCCTCGCCGTAGGCCCGCAGGACCCGGGTGAGCTCGCCGACCGGGTAGGTGTTGACGACCTCGGCCGCGGTCAGGGACTGCGTCCGGTCCATGCGCATGTCCAGCGGCGCGTCGTGGGCGTAGGCGAAGCCGCGGTCGGTCTCGTCCAGCTGGGGCGAGGACACGCCCAGGTCGAGCAGGACGGCGTCCGCCTCGGTGACCCCCGCCTCGTCCAGCGCGTGCGGGATGTCCGAGTAGACGGCGTGCACGAAGTGGGTGCGGTCGGCGTAGGGGGCGAGGCGGGCGGCGCTGCGCTCAAGCGCGGTGGTGTCGCGGTCGACCCCGACCAGGCGCATCGTGGGGCAGGCCCTGAGCAGGGCCTCGGAGTGGCCTCCCAGTCCCAGGGTGCCGTCCACGAGCACCGCGCCGGGCGCGGTGAGCGCGGGAGCGAGGAGTTCGACGATCCGGTCGAGCATGACCGGGACGTGCAGCGGGCCCTCCCGACGCCGTCCACCGTCCTCGGACGGCGCCTCCGGCGCGGCCCCCGCCGCGCTCTCACCGCTGCCGGCGTCGCGCTCCGGACCGCCGCGGGCGGTGTCGCCGATGTCCTCGTGCTCAGTGGCCGAGCCGTCCCCCTCGGGGCGCTCGTTCTGCCGGGTGTCCCCCATGCGGTGCTGATCCTCCACGCTTCGCCGTCTCCCCCTGGTCGCCGCGGTAGCGCCACGATGGTGCGCTCCGCGGTGTCCTTCGCGTGGCCCGGCCGGGGTCCGGCAGGGCCATCCGGACACGGCCGCTATTGTCCACCGTTCGGCGGACTCGCGTACACGACCTGGCACCGGGGAAGTCGCGCCAGCTCGTGTGCGCCGTGTCCGGAGGCCGTTGCCGACCCCGGGTCTGCAAGGGTGTGGAACTGTCGTGCCGCTCGTTCCGGCGGTGGCTCCACCGGCTTCACAGCACCCCGGGCAGCACCTCCTCCGAGAGCTGCGCGAAGGCCTGTTCCTGCTCGGCCTCGTACTCGGACCACGCGTCGGCGTCCCAGATCTCCAGGCGGGTGTTGGCGCCGATGACGACGCACTCGCGTTCGAGACCCGCGTACTCGCGCAACTTCGACGGGATGGTCACCCTGCCCTGCCTGTCGCAGGTCTCGTCGGAGGCACTGGCGAAGAGGACTCGGCTGTAGTCGCGGACCGACTTGGCCGTGACCGGGGTGCTGGCGAGCGCGTCGGTGATGCGCTGGAACTCCTCCGCCGGGAAGACGTAGAGGCAGCGCTCCTGGCCCTTGGTGACCACCAGACCCCCCGACAGCTCGTCGCGGTACTTCGCGGGAAGGAACAGCCGTCCCTTCTCGTCGAGGCGAGGCGTGTGGGTGCCGAGGAACACACTCCCACCCCCTCACTCCGAAGTGGAGAATTCACCCTCTCCACGCTGCTCCACCTTACTCCACTCTTCCCCACCGTCAACAGCTCCAATCGGGATTCACACCCTGAAGAATCGACAAATGCGCAGGTCAGGAGGGTGGAGCGCGAGAGGCCCGCGCGGGCGCCCCCGGGTGTCGTCCGGCACTCCCTCCCCACATACCCCCCGACCTGCGCAAACGACCCCTCCTCGCGCGCGGTCGCGCGTGGGGCGAGCAGGGTGCGCCCTATGGGGAACCCCCATGCTCGAAGGAGCGATTCGGGCCCTTTGACCTCTTTGGTTGTCCGTGGAATCAATCGTCCGCCGATTCCGGCACTTTGGTTTGCAATCGCTCCGATTGGGCCTAGCCTCGGTTCCGAACACCGACACACGAAGCCATACGGAGCGGGAGGGGTCTCGTGTCACTCGGCACACACCACGGCGGTCGCGGGGGCGGCGTCCAGGAGGACGTCAGCGGGATCGTCGCCGTGGCGGACCGCGTCCGCGGCGCGATCGAGACGGTCATCGAGGGCAAGCCGGAGGTGCTGCGCATCGCTCTGACGGTCCTGCTCGCCGAGGGCCACCTGCTCATCGAGGACGTTCCAGGTGTCGGCAAGACCATGCTGGCCAAGGCCCTGGGGCGGGCGGTGGACTGCTCCGTGCAGCGCGTCCAGTTCACCCCGGACCTGCTGCCCAGCGACATCACCGGCGTCAGCGTCTACCACCAGGACCGCCGCGAGTTCGAGTTCAACCCGGGTCCGGTCTTCGCCAACATCGTGCTGGGCGACGAGATCAACCGGGCCTCGCCCAAGACCCAGGCCGCCCTCCTGGAGTGCATGGCCGAGCGCCAGGTCAGCGTCGACGGGCAGACCCGCGCCCTGGAGCGGCCGTTCATGGTCGTGGCCACGCAGAACCCCTCGGACATGGAGGGCACCTACGCCCTCCCCGAGGCCCAGCGCGACCGGTTCATGGCGCGGGTGTCCGTCGGCTACCCGGCCCCGCAGGCCGAACTCGACATGATCGACTCGCACAGCTCCCGCTCCCCCCTGGACACCCTCGCCCCGGTCACCGACGCCGAGCAGATCCGCGACCTCACCGACCGCGTGCGCGCGGTCCACGTCGCCCCCGGCATGCGCCGCTACGTCGTCGATCTCGTCAACTCCACCCGGACCAGTCCGGACCTGCGCCTGGGCGCCTCGCCGCGCGCGACCCTGCACCTGGTGAGGGCGGCACGCGCCTACGCCGCCCTGGACGGACGGCACTACGTCGTCCCCGACGACGTGCAGGCCCTTGCGGTACCGGTGCTCGCGCACCGGCTGCTGCCCGCACCGGAGGCCCAGATGGAGCGCCTCTCCCCCGAGCAGATCGTCGCCAAGCTGGTCGCGCGCCTGCCCGTGCCCGGACCGCAGTAGCCGCGGCCAGCCGGGGGCCGCGGCGCCCCGCTCCTCCCGTTCCCCCGCCCGTCCTCCCCGCCCCGCCGGGTCCGGGCCGCCTCCGAGAGAGGGTCCATGCGCCCGCCCGTCGTCCGCCATCCGGCGCCTTCCGCGCACACCCCGCCACCCGCCGAGCCGCCGGTCTCCGACCACCCCCGGACGCCGCCAGCACAGGAGCGCCCCCGGCGGTCCCTCACCCCGCGCGGCGCGTTCATGCTCGGCTTCGGCGTGATCGCCCTCGTGGCCGGATTCGTCGTCGGGCAGCGCGAACTCGTGGGCGTGGGCGTGCTCCTCACCGTGGTGCCCCCGCTCTCCGCCCTGACGGTCCTGGGAGCCGCCTCCCGGATCGCGCACAGCCGGACCGTGGCGCCCACCCGCGTCGCCACCGGCCACGACGCCCGGGTCCTGGTCCGGGTCGGCAACGCCTCCCGCGCCTGGCCGGTCGCCTCGGTGTCCGTCGAGGACACCCTCCCGGTACCCCTGGGCGCCGAGCCCCGGTACACCGTGGGCTACCTCGGGCCGCGCTCCGTCCGCGACGTCTCCTACCTCGTGCGGCCCGCCACGCGCGGCAACTACCCGGTGGGCCCGCTGCGCGTGGCGGTGACCGACCCCCTGGGGTGCGTGCGCGTCGTCCGCCGGGTCGGCGCCCCGACCCACCTGCTCGTGACCCCCGTGACCGTGCCCCTGGCGGCGCTGGGCTCCGCCGACGGTTCCCAGGGCGAGGAGTCGCCCCGGCGCTCGCTGACCGGCGCCGGCGAACAGGACCCGGTGCCGCGCGAGTACCAGTACGGCGACGAGCTGCGCAGGGTCCACTGGCGCTCCACCGCCAAGCACGGTGAGCTGATGGTGCGCCGGGACGAACAGCACTGGCGGGAGAACAGCACGATCCTGCTGGACACCCGGCGGTCCGCCCATGGGACGGAGGGGCCCGCGGGGTCCCTGGAGACGGCGGTCAGCGTGGCCGCGTCCGTGGCGCTGAACCTGCTCGACGGGGGCCACGGCCTGCGCTTCCACACCGAGCGCGGCCGGGTTCCGACCATGAGCGCGGCCGGCGTCCTGGACGGTCTGGCCGTCGCCGAACCCTCCGACACCCCCGGGCTGCTCGGCGGCATCAGCCTGCTCGGCACCTCCCGCGGCACGTCCAGCCTCGTCGTGGCGGTCCTGGGCGCGCTGGCCCCCGAGGAGGCCGCCGCCCTGGCCCGCACCGGCGGCAGCGGGGCGCGGGTGGCCGTACTGTGCGCCCACGCCGCCTGGACCGGCCACGACGCCGTGGCCGGGGTCCGCGACATCCTGGCGTCCGCCGGATGGCGCGTCCTCGTCCTCTCCTCCCTCGCGGAGCTGCCGCGGCTGTGGAGCCTCGCGGCCGCACCCTCCGGAACGAACGCCTCCGCGCGGGCCGCCGCGCCCCGCACCCCCGGAAAGGGCCCGCGTTGAGAGCACTGATGCCCCTGGCGTCCCTGGTCTGCCTGCTGGCGGCACTGCCGCTGCTGGACACGGTCGTGCGCGGTGGGACCTGGTGGGTCCCCGCCGCCGTCCTGACGGCGGCGGTCGCCGGGATCTCCGCCCTGTACCGCCTGAGCGGGTGGAACACCCTCCCCGTGCCGTTCCTCCAGCTGTTCGCGGTCGTGTTCCTCAGCACCCCCCTCTTCGCCCCCCAGGACGCCTTCCTCGGCCTCCTGCCCTCCGGGGACTCGGTGGAGCACCTGGTGCGGGCGTTCGGGGAGGGCATCGCCACCATCGACGGGAACCCGCCGCCGGTGGCGGCCTCCGGCGGGGTGACGATGATCATCGCGCTGGTGTTCGCGGTGTTCGCGATGGCCTCGGACTTCCTCGCGGTGACCGCGCGCTGCCCCGGCATGATCGGCGGCCTCCTGTTGGCGCTGGTGGCCGTCCCGCTGGTGGTGGACGACGGCGGCGTGGGAGCGGTGGCCGCGGTCTCCTGCGCCGTCGGCTTCCTGCTCCTGCTCGCGGTGGACGTGTGGGTGCGCGGTCACGAGTGGGGCATGCGCGTCCCCGACGGCCCCGACTCCTCGGCACGCCTGGTGAGCGGGGTGCGCCGGGTGGTGACGGTGTCGGTGGCCTCGGCCGCCGCCGTCCTGCTGGCCGTGACGGTGCCGCTGGCGGTTCCGTCGCTGCGCAGCGACGTGTTCTACGCGATGGCCGACGGGGCCTACATCGGTGTCGGCGGGGACGTCATCACCACCACGCACCCGCTGGTCTCGCTCCGCCGGGAACTGGGGGCCTCCTCCGACCGGACGGTGCTGACCTACCGCACCGACGCCGAGCAGCCCGACTACCTGCGCACGTACGTGCTGGACGAGTTCGACGGCGAGAACTGGACGATGTCCCCGGTCAGCGCGTCGGGCGACACCCTGGTCAGCGGGGAGCTCCCGCTGCCCACGGGCTGGGACCGCGAACCCTCCGCCGACCCCGTGACGACGCGGATCTCGCTGGACTCGGACACACCGAGGATGGACTTCCTGCCGCTGCCGTACTGGGCGCGCGCGGTGGACGCCCCCGGGGAGTGGTACGCCGACCCCGACAGCCTCATGGTGTTCACCACGGACAGCCCGCCCACCGGGCTGAACTTCTCCGTGGAGACGGTGGACCGGACCCCCTCGGGGGACGAGCTGGCCGCCTCCGGGACGCCCCTCTCGCTCCCCGGCGACCACCGGAGCCTTCCGGGCGGCCTCGACCCGGCGGTGCAGGCGCTGACGGACGGCCTCGTCGCGGGCGCGGAGTCGCCGTACGAGCGGGCCGTGGCGCTCCAGGAGTACTTCACCGGAGGCCTGTTCACCTACGACCTGTCCCCGCCGGGGGTGCCCGAGGGCTCCGACCCGCTCACCCACTTCCTCCTGGAGGACCGGGTGGGCTACTGCGAGCAGTTCGCCGGGGCCATGGCGGTCATGGCCCGCCAGGCCGACATCCCCTCCCGGGTCGCCGTGGGCTACACGGCCGGCGAGCTCCAGGGCGACGGCCGGTGGTCGGTGTCGGTGGGCGACGCGCACGCGTGGCCGGAACTGTACTTCGAGGGTGCGGGCTGGGTGCGGTTCGAGCCGACCCCCGCGGCGGAGGGCGGCACGGGTCAGGGCTCCGCCACGGTGCCCGACTACGCGTCCGGCGGGAGCACCGGGGAGCGGTCCCCGGAGGAGCCCAGGGACCCGGCCACCGAGAGCCCCGAGGCCCCGGAACCGACCGGGGACCGCGAGGAGCCCAGCGAGTCCCCGGAGGCGAGCGGGTCCCCCGAGGACGAGGACTCCGGGACCGCCTCGGCTGCCGGCGGCGGGTCCGCGGCCGGCCCGGACCTCTCGTGGCTCCCCGCCGCGGGCGGCACGGTGGGCGCGCTGCTGCTGCTGGCGCTGCCCGCGCTGGTGCGGGCCCTGGTGCGCTGGTCCCGGACGGCCTCACTCCGGGGAGGAGACCCGGCGGCGGACGCGCACACCGCGTGGCGGGAGCTGCGGGACACCTGTCTGGACCTGGGCGGCGCCTGGGTGCTGGCCGAGAGCCCGCGTGCCACGGCCGAGCGCCTGGCCCGCTTCTCGACGGAGACCGGCCGCTCCGGTGACGGACCGCCTCCCGTGTCCGCGGCGGCCGTCGCGGCGCTGTGGCGGCTCGCGCTGGCCGAGGAGTCCGCACGCTATGCACCCGCGCCCACCGGCCCCGCCGACCTGCGCGAGGACCTGGGGACGGCCTGCGCCGGCCTGGCCGCGGCGACCGGTGCGGGGACCCGGATCCGAGCGATTCTGCTGCCGCGGTCCCTGGCCCCCTGGCGCCGGCCGCGTCCGGCACCGGACCTCGCCACCGCGACGCCGTAGGACACCGCCGGGCCGTCCCGGACCCGCGTCGCGGGGCGGGCACGGCCCGGGTTTCGGCCAGCCTCGAAGGCGCTTAACAAGCCTGGACCTAAGCGAAGTCTGAACTATTCCACGACGGGCGGTTCGTGCTCGCCGCCCGCGCCCCCACGACAACGTGGTGGGGTGCCGCGAAAAACTGGGGGGCCCCCCCACGGGGCGGGGGGCGGCCACCACCGGCGGCACCCCACCACGTGTCGGTGCGCGTCCGATCCGGGGACCGGACACGAACCGGCGTCATGAGAGGCGCGACCACGCGCCCGACGGCCGCACGGGGCGGCCGCGGGTCGGCGGAATCACTCCTCGCCTTCCTGGCGACGACGCCAGCGCTCCTCGAAGCGGTTCATCATGCCGGGACGGCTTCCGCCCCGACGCTTCTGTTTGGGCTCAGCCGCTGCCGCCGCGGCCTCAGCCCCCCCACCGGACGCCTTGCGCCACGCGTTGGCCCCCCACAGGAAGCACGACAGCATGACGAGGAACCCGAGGACGCTGATGGTGACCTGGACAGCGGTGGACTGGAGCATCAGCCCCGTCATCAGCAGTACGACACCGATGACGAATCCGAGCCCGGCCTTGATGATCCAGCGCTTGTAGTGGACCGCGGGGTTCGTCTGCCGAACAGTGTTCGCGAACTTCGGGTCCTCGGCATACAGCGCCCGCTCGATCTGGTCGAGCATGCGCTGCTCGTGTTCAGAGAGCGGCACGGCGCCTCCCTACGACAGTCCCCGATTGGGGTGACGGGTACTGATGAACATTCTCTTGGTCAGTGGTATGCCCAGAATACGTTGCACTAGCGCCTGGTGGAAAGAAAAGCTGCGCGCGCACCTGACCCACAACGGCCACGATACCCTCGCCCTGTATCGGAAACACCGGCTTCCATGCCTCTCTTCTACCCTGACTCCGGTCGTACCCTTGGAACGCTCCGAGGGCGCCGGAAGTTGCCGCATCATACGTCGTTTTCGTCACGCTTGGCCAACACGGCCGACTGTATCGCGCCTGGACCGAAACGAGCTGTTACCCGGTCCATAACCCGTTCAACGTCCCGCCAACCAGAGTCCTCCTCTCCCAATGCCAATTGACGGTGGGCCTGCTCCTCCGGGGTGACCCCCTCGACCCGCACTCCGATCAGGCGCAACGGTGTCCGGCGCAGCCCGGAGGCGGCGTACAGTTCGCGGGCGACGGCGCTGATCTCGCGGGCCACGTCGGTGCTCTCGGCCAGGGTCCGCGACCGCGTGATCGTGGAGAAATCCGCTCGGCGCAGCTTCACGCTCACCGTGCGTCCCACCTGGCCCGACGCCCTCAGTCGTCGCCCCACCTTCTCCGCCAGCCTCAGCAGCTCCCTGTCCACCACGTCCGGGTCGGCGACGTCCTCGTCGAAGGTCTCCTCGGCGCCGACGCTCTTGTCCGCGGTCTCCTGGACGACGACGCTCTCGTCCACGCCCCGGGCCAGCGCGGCCAGGCGGCTGCCGGCCTTGTTCCCCAGCTCCATCCGCAGCATGTCCGGCTCGTACCGGGCCAGCTGGCCGACCGTGCGCAGGCCCAGGCGGACCAGGGTCTGCTCGGTCCTGTCCCCCACCCCCGGCAGCGCGCCCACCGGGAGCGGGTCCAGGAACCCCCGCACGTTGGCGGTGGGCACCAGGAGCAGCCCGTCGGGCTTGCAGTGCGTGGAGCCGAGCTTGGCGGTGAAGCGGTTGGCGGCCACCCCGACCGAGCAGGTGAGGCGCTGTTCGGAGCGCACGCGCTCGCGGATCATCGCGGCGATCCGCACCGGTCCGCCCAGGCGGCGCCGGGCCCCGGACACGTCCAGGAAGGCCTCGTCCAGGGAGAGCGGCTGCACCACCGGGGTCACCGAGCGCAGGATGTCCATCACGGCCTCCGACGCCTGCCGGTAGGCGGCGCCGTCGGGTGGGAAGACGGCGGCCTCCGGGCACAGCCGCAGCGCCCGCGCCATGGGCATCGCCGAGTGCACGCCCTTCGCCCGGGCGAGGTAGTCGGCGGAGGAGACGACGCTGCGCGGACCGGTGCCGCCCACGATGACGGGGCGGTCGCGCGCCTCGGGGTGGCGCAGCTGCTCGACGCTCGCGAAGAACGCGTCCATGTCCAGGTGCAGGATGTGGCAGTCGGAGTCGGGGCCGGACCCGTCCTCGGGGAAGTCGACGCCCAGCGGCACGATGCCGTCCGGGGAGACCATTCCGCGGAGTGCGGCACCGCGTTCCAGCTGACGTCGGCTCATAGGACCAGGTTATGCCCTGGCGAAGTGTGTGCGCCCCCCGGTACCGTGCCCCGCCCGCCTGCGCGGAGGCCCGTTCCGGGCCTTCGCGGGGGTGTGCGCGACGTCCGGCCGCCCCGCGCCCGGAGCACGCCGACGGGCGGCTCACGGGCGGGGCGCCGGACGTCCGAGGAGGTGCGCGACGGTGTCGTCGGCGGACCCCGGCGCGGGAGCGCAGGGGCCCGGCCCGTCTCAGGGACGGTGGGCGATGGCGTGCAGCTGGGTGGCGATCCCGATCAGCTCGGGGTGTTCGGCGGCGGACCGCTCCAGCTCCACCAGGTGCTGCCCGGCCTGGGCGTCGCCCTCCCAGGCGTGCCCGGGGACCAGGTCGGCGAAGACCCTGACCCCGCGGACGCTCTCCCTCGCCAGGCCGGCCCCGCGGACCAGTTCCAGGAGTCGGCGGCTGGTGAAGCGGCGCGGCATGGGGTCGCCCTCGCCCCAGCGCCCGTCCGGGTCGCCGAGCAGGTGCTGGGCCTCCGCGATGTGCCCGGCCAGGGCCCGGTGCAGCGCGCCGGCCGCGGCGTTGGTGACGAGCAGGCTCACGGCACCGCCCTCACGGGTGATACCGACCACGTCGCGCAGTGCCGCGACGGGGTCCTCCACGTACTCCAGCACGTTGTGCACCAGCACCAGGTCGGCGCTGCCGGGCGCGAACAGGGACGCCAGGTCGCGGGTCTCCCCCTGGACGCCGCGCACCGAGACCCCCTGCTCGGCCGCACGGCGTTCGAGGGCCGCGAGGGAGTCGGGGCTGGGCTCGACGACCGTCACGTGGTGGCCGAGCTCGGCGAGCGGGACCGCGGCTCCGCCGGTGCCTCCACCCGCGTCGACGATCTTCAGGGGACCGCCTTCCGCGAGGCCTTCCAGCAGCCGTGAGAGTGCGTCCCACACGACCGCCGTCCGGGCCGCTCCGGCGGCCCGCGCCGGGCCGGTCGCCCAGCCCGCGCCGGACCCGCTGCCCGTGGTCGCGCTCACGCCGGTCCTGTCAGTCACTTGCGTCCCCTCAAGCACGTTGCCCCGACCGTCCCGCCCGTTCGGCGGTGTCAGAGCGAGAGCGTCGCCTTGTTCTCCATCAAGCGTGACAGAAGTCCGCTGATGAAGTTGGGCGACTCGTCGGTGGAGAGCTCCTTGGCCACACCGACGGCCTCGGCGATGGCGACGCCGTCGGGGATGTCCTCGGCCCAGAGCAGCTCGTAGGCGCCCATCCGGAGGATGTTGCGGTCGACGACCGGCATGCGCTCCAGGGTCCAGCCGATGGCGTAGGTGTCCAGGAGTTCGTCGATGCGCTCACGCCGTCCGTCGACCGAGCGCGCCAGGTCCTCCGTGAACTCGTTGATCGGAGGTTCGGGCTGGGCCCGGCGGCGCTTGATGACGTCCTCCACCGAGGTGCCGCGCACCTCGGCCTCGTAGAGGACCTCGACCGCGCGCCGCCGCGCCTTGCGCCGTGCACCGCTCATCAGTTGACTCGCCCGAGGTAGTCGCCCGTGCGGGTGTCGACCTTGACGCGCTCGCCGGTGGTGATGAACAGGGGCACCTGGATGGTGGCGCCGGTCTGGACGGTGGCGGGCTTGGTACCGCCGGTGGAGCGGTCGCCCTGGACGCCCGGGTCGGTCTGGGTGATCTCCAGCTCGACGGCGGCGGGCAGCTCGACGTAGAGCGGGTTGCCCTCGTTGGTGGCCACGGTGACCTTGGTGTTCTCCAGCAGGAAGTCGCTGTTGCCGCCGACGACCGTCGCGGAGACCGGGATCTGGTCGAAGGTCTGGGTGTCCATGAAGATGAAGGAGTCGCCGTCGTGGTAGAGGTACTCCATGTCACGGCGGTCAACGCTGGCGAACTCGACCCGCGCGCCCGCGTTGAAGGTCTTGTCGACGATCTTGCCGGTCAGCACGTTCTTGAGCTTGGTACGGACGAACGCGCCGCCCTTGCCCGGCTTGACGTGCTGGAACTCCAGGACGCTCCAGAGGACGCCGCCGTCGAGCCGCAGGGTCGTGCCGTTCTTGATGTCGTTCGTCGAGGCCACTTCGGTCGTCTCTCCAGGGGTGTGACACGTCGGGGACCGGACCCGGGGGACCGGTCGGTGGTCGGTGGGGTGGTGCGCGGGCACCTCGGGGACCTCCCCGAGTGCACCAGTGCGCACATCACCCGTCTGCAGTCTAGTGGCTGTGTGGGACTCAGGCGTCGCCCGTGACCGCGCGGTACGCCTCGTCGAGCAGTTCGGGGGAGGGACCGCTGAGGATCGCGGGGGAGGCCAGGCCGTCCAGGACGACGAAGCGCAGGGTCGCCCCGCGGGCCTTCTTGTCGACGCTCATGGCGGCGCGCAGCTGGGGCCACGCCTCCTGTGCGTAGGAGGTGGGCAGCCCCACCGACGACAGGAGGGCACGGTGCCGGCCGACCAGGTCGGCGCCGATGCGCCCGTCCAGACGGGCGAGCTCGGCGGCGTAGACCATGCCGATCGCGACCGCGTAGCCGTGCCGGAACGTGTAGTTCTCCGCCCGTTCGACCGCGTGCCCGAGGGTGTGGCCGTAGTTGAGGATCTCGCGGCGGCCGCTCTCCCGCAGGTCACCGGAGACGACGTCGGCCTTGACCCGGATGGCGCGCTCGATGAGTTCGCGGGTGTGGGCGCCCTCGGGGCTCGCGGCGCCCTCCGGGTCCTCCTCCACCAGGTCGCAGATGACCGGGTCGTCGATGAACCCGGCCTTGATGATCTCGGCGAGGCCGCCCACGTAGTCGGCCCTGGGCAGGCTCGGCAGGGTGGCCAGGTCGCACAGGACGCCGGCCGGGGGGTGGAAGGCGCCGACGAGGTTCTTGCCCTCGGGGGTGTTGATGCCGGTCTTGCCGCCGACCGCCGCGTCGACCATGCCGAGCAGGGTCGTGGGGACCAGGACGGAGCGGACCCCGCGCAGCCAGGTGGCGGCGACGAACCCGGCCAGGTCGGTGGCGGCACCGCCGCCGACACCCACCACCGCGTCGGTGCGGGTGAAGTTGAGCTGTCCGAGCCGGGACCACAGGCCGGTGGCGACGGCGGCGGTCTTGGCTGCCTCCCCGTCGGGCACGGGCAGGGAGTGCGCGCGGTATCCGGCGGCCTCCAGCGCTCCGACCACGGGCCGGGCGATCCCGCCCAGGCCCTCGGGGTGGATGACGGCGACCTGCGCGGCGTCGCCGACCAGGGAGGGGAGCTCGGAGAGGACGCCGCTGCCGACGACCACCTCGTAGCGGCCGGCGGGGTCGCCGACACCGATGCGGGTCACGGTCACTGCTGGGCCTTTCCGGTGCTCTGTCCGGCCAGCGTGGGCAGGATGGCGTCGACGATCTCTTCGGGGTGGAAGCCGGTCGTGGGAACGGTGACGGTGGCGAGTCCCTCGTAGACGGGCAGGCGCTCGTTGAGCAGCTTGCGCAACTGCGTACGGGGGTTGCCGGAGAGCAGGGGCCGGGCCGCGTCCATGCCGACGCGCTTGGCGGCCTCGCCGAACTCCACCTGGAGGTAGACCACGTGGTGGTCGGCCAGGTCGGCCCGGGTGCCCTGGTCGAGGACTGCGCCGCCGCCGACGGCGATCACACCCTCCCAGGCGTGCAGGCCCTCGGCGACGACCTCCCGTTCGAGGGCGCGGAAGTGCTCCTCGCCGTCCTCGATGAAGATGTCGCCGACGGGTTTGCCCGCGCGCCGCTCGATCTCGGTGTCGGTGCACAGCAGGTCCGCCCCGAGCCGTCCGGCCAGGGCCTCTCCGACGGTGGACTTGCCCGATCCGGGCGAACCGATGAGCACCGCGATCGCTCTTGCCACGCTCTGCCTGCCTAGGTGGGATCCGGGTCACCGCCCGCGTGCGCGGGTGAGTCGGTGGACCCTCCGTGTGCTGTCCGCGCACCCCGCCGTCGTGTGCCCGCTCGGGGCCGCCGGTGGGTGCCTGTGCCCTCCTGTCTAGCAGAAACCCGGCGCGTCGGGTGCGCCGGGGACGCACGCGCTACTCCGGGGGCTGCGGTTCGGGGGCGTGGCGCACCGCTCGGGCGCGACGGGATCGGGGGCGGGCACGGGGCCGCGGTGGCCCGCGGCGGTGCGTGGCGCACCCTCGGCGGAGGGACCCCGGGCCCGTCCCCCGAGGGAGGACGGGCCCGGGGCCGCCGGTGGTTCAGCGGATCTCGAGGGAGTCCATGTAGCTGCGGAGGTTGCGCGCGGTCTCGGCGACCGAGTCGCCGCCGAACTTCTCGACCGCGGCCTCGGCGAGCACCAGGGCGACCATCGCCTCGGCGACCACGCCCGCGGCCGGGACCGCGGTGACGTCGCTGCGCTGGTGGTTGGCCTGGGCGGGCTCACCGGTCTCGATGTCGATGGTGTCCAGGGCGTTGGGCACCGTCGCGATGGGCTTCATCGCCGCGCGCACGCGCAGCGGGTCACCGGTGGTCATACCGCCCTCGACCCCGCCCGCGCGGTTGGTGCGGCGGCGCACCCCGTCCGGCCCGGGCTCGATCTCGTCGTGCGCGACCGAGCCGCGGCGGGCGGCGGTGCGGAACCCGTCGCCGACCTCGACCCCCTTGATGGCCTGGATGCCCATGAGGGCCCCTGCCAGCCGGGAGTCCAGCCTCCGGTCCCAGTGCACGTGGCTGCCCAGCCCCGGCGGCAGCCCGTAGGCGAGGACCTCGACCACGCCGCCCAGGGTGTCGCCGGCCTTCTTGGTGTCGTCGACCTCCGCCACCATGCGGGCGCTGGTCTCGGGGTCGAAGCAGCGCAACGGGTCGGCGTCGACGGCGGCCAGGTCCTCGGGGCGCGGCTCCGGGCCGCCCTCGGGCACCTCGACCGGCCCCATGGACACCACGTGGCTCACGATCTCGACGCCGAGCGCCTGACGGCAGAACTGCCGGGCGACCTCGCCGATCGCGACGCGGGCCGCGGTCTCGCGGGCGCTGGCGCGCTCCAGGATCGGGCGCGACTCAGCGTGCCCGTACTTCTGCATGCCGACCAGGTCCGCGTGCCCCGGGCGGGGGCGGGTGAGCGGCGCGTTGCGCGCCATGCCCTCCAGTTCCTCGGCGGGAACCGGGTCGGGCGACATCACCTTCTCCCACTTGGGCCACTCGGTGTTCCCGACCTCGATCGCGACGGGACCCCCCTGGGTGCGGCCGTGGCGAATGCCTCCGATGACGGAGACCTGGTCCTTCTCGAACTTCATCCGGGCGCCACGGCCGTACCCGGCGCGGCGGCGGAGCAGCGCGGCGGCGATGTCGTCAGAGGTGACGGACACACCGGCCGGGAGGCCCTCCAGAATCGCGACGAGTGCGGGTCCGTGGGACTCCCCCGCGGTCAGCCAACGCAACATGTGCACGATCCTCCCACGGATCGCGGGGCGGGGTGCCACCCGGGGGCGGCGTCGGGCGCGGCCGGAGCCGGTGGACCCGGACCGTCCGGGGAGCGCACTCCCCCGCACGCCCTACGGCAGCAGGGGTGCCCCGGCGAGGACGGTGGCCAGCGTGGCGGCGAGCATGAACGGACCGAGCGGGAACGGGTCC
This sequence comes from Nocardiopsis codii, assembly GCF_036327455.1. Classification (NCBI taxonomy): domain Bacteria; kingdom Bacillati; phylum Actinomycetota; class Actinomycetes; order Streptosporangiales; family Nocardiopsidaceae; genus Nocardiopsis; species Nocardiopsis codii. Next base: position 140,468 of record NZ_JAUZMY010000013.1, read on the forward strand.
CGGCGTGTGATGCGGCGCAGCACCAGGAGTACGACGCCGACGAGGGAGAACGCCGCGAAGGCCCAGAAGACCGCGGCCAGCGCCCCGAGCGGTCCCGCCGCCCATCCCGCGTACAGGCCGGTGAGGCCGGAGAGCTTGACGTCGCCGAACCCGATCCCGCCGCGGTGGACCCGCCACAGCAGCCAGTAGAGCACCGTGACGAAGACCATGCTGGAGAGCGCTCCGCCGGCCCGTTCCAGGTCGGGGCCGCTGGGCGGGAGAAGGACGGACGCACCGACCAGCACCGCGGCGACCGGGTAGGCGGGGGCGACGACGGCGTCGGGCAGGCGCAGCACCCGCAGGTCGATGACGGACAGCAGGACGCCCACGGACACGAGCCACAGGACGGCGAGGAGGCCGAAGGGCGACGGGTCGGGGCGGAGGGTGCTGACGGCTCCCACGAGTCCGAAGAGGAGAGCGGTCACCGCGATGACCGCGGGGTGGGAGCGGATGACCTGTTCGCAGTGGGGGCAGGCGCCGCGTCTTCGGAGCGGCCGGACCGCGACGGCGGAGAACCCGGGCACGAAGCGGAGTTCGGCGAGGCAGTGGGGGCACCGGGGCGGTGGCGGCCCCTCGTCGTCCTCGTCGGTCGGAGGCAGGCGGTGGAGCGTGTGCGCGGCGGTCCCGGGCTCCGCGCCGGCCTCGTCGTGACCCGCCGCGGGCGGGGCCCCGTGCGACGCGGCGGCGCCCCGTCCGCCCTGTGCCCTCGGCGGCCGGGCGGGCCCGAACAGCGGGACGAGCCGCCCGTTGAACCGGCCGGCCGCCAGGCCGACCAGGACGAGGGCGACGGCGACGAGGACCGTCCACAGGAGCGGGGAACCCGCGAGCACCGAGGGAGTGGGCATGGTGGGAAGTTACCCTTCCGGTTCCCCCCGCCGCACGGCCCGGTCCCCTCCTGTGGACAACCCGCCCGCTCAGGCGGTGGGCGGCCCGCCGGGGTCCGGGCGATCTCCCCCGGGACGGCGCGCGGGGTCGGCCCCGGCCGCGCTCCGCACGCGGAGGGGCGCGGCGGACGCGGGCCCGGCAGACGCGGGCCGGACGGACGCGGGGGCGCTCCCTAGTCGCGCCGGGCCCGCACGACCGCGCTCAGCTCGATGCCTCCGGGCAGGACGTGCCTGAGTTCGGCGGCGAGCCGCTCGGCCACGCGGCGCAGCTCCTCGTCGTCGCGCTCCTCGAGTTCGAGGCGGATGCCGATCTCGGCCCGCTCTGAGGGGTGGATGCGCACGCGCTCGATGCCGAACTCGCCGTGGGTCACGCGGTAGATGAGGGCGAGGACCTGCGGGTCGTCCTGGGGCTCGGGGACGGTTCCGGTCTCGGCGAGCATGGCGAGGAAGCGGCCCTGGACGGTGTGGGGCACGGGGCCGGACACGTCGAGGACCAGGGCGTCGGCCTCCTCCTCCACGGCGGCCTGGCAGGCGTCCCTGGTGGTGAAGGGGACGGGGCGCGCGTCCGGGCGCCAGCGCCGGACCGCGTCGACCGAGGTGAAGGCGAGCACACCGCGGCGGCCGTCCCTGCCCGTCATGATGGGGACGGCGACCTCGCTGTTCTTGTCCTTGGTCAGCCCGCCGGCGCCCTGTTCGGTCTCGGTGGCCACCGCCACGACCGGGATGAGCACGCGGGACGCGCTGAGGGCGGCCAGGACCTGGCGGTCGCCGATCTCGCCCGCCGCGTGTTGGCGCAGGCGTTCCTGGACCTCCGGGTCGGCTCCGCCGTCGTCGTCACGGAAGTTCTGGGCGCCGATGATCGATGGTCTGCTCACGGGCTCCGACTCTACCCGGGGCGCGGTGGCCCCGTGCTCGGGTCACACGGAGTCCTGTCCCCGGGGAACGGCTTCGTCACCTTCGAGTGCGTCGATGACGGCGGCGAGCTGTCGCACCTGGTCGCCGGTGAGCCTGTCGAAGATCAGGGAGCGGACCCGGCCCGCGTGGCCGGGGGCCGCCTCGTCGAGGACGCGGGCCCCCTTGTCCTCCAGGACGGCCCAGAGCCCGCGGCGGTCGTCGTCGCAGTGCTCGCGGCGCACGTAGCCGTCGCGTTCGAGCCGGGCGACCTGGTGGGAGAGCCTGCTCTTGGACACGATGACGCTGTCGGCGAGGACCCGCATGCGCATACGGCGGTCGCGGGCCTCGGAGAGGTGGACGAGGATGCCGTACTCCACGAGCGTGAGCCCGGTGCGGGCCCGCAGATCCCTGTCCAGCTCGTCGTAGATCCAGGCGTTCATCCTGAGGAACCCGCGCCAGACGCGCTGTTCGCCCCCGTCGAGCCACGCCTCGTTCTCCATGGCCCCAGCGTAGGGCGTGACCGTCGGCGGGATCTTGCACGCTCCCGAACGAGACCCTAGAATGCTTCCCAGGAAGAATCTTCTAAGGTACTTTGTTCCTCAGGAGAGAACGCCGGACTCGACTCGCGGGTCCGCCGAACCCGACAGGGAGACACCCCATGGCAGCTCAGGAACTGAAGCCCGGCACCTGGACCATCGACCCCACCCACTCCGTCATCGGCTTCTCGGTGCGCCACATGATGGTCAGCAAGGTGCGCGGCCGCTTCGAGAAGTTCGAGGCGACGCTGACCGTGCCCGAGGACGCCACGCTGGCCTCCGTCGAGGCCACGATCGACGCGAGCTCCATCAACACCGACAACGGCGACCGCGACAACCACATCCGCTCGGCCGACTTCTTCCACGTCGAGGAGCACCCGCAGTTCGCCTTCCGCTCCACCGGCATCGAGGCCAAGGGCGAGGACTTCGCCCTCAAGGGCGAGCTGACCATCAAGGGCAAGACCAACCCGGTCGAGCTCACCCTGGAGTTCAACGGCTCCACCCTGGACCCGTACGGCCTGACCCGCGCCGGCTTCACCGCCTCCACGCAGATCAGCCGCAAGGACTTCGGCGTCGACATCGAGATGCCCATGGACGGCGGCGGCGTGGTCGTCGGCGACAAGATCACCATCGACATCGACGCCGAGTTCACCCACCAGGCCTGAGGCCCCCGGCCCGGCGGTGACCGGCCGCGCCGCGGGAACGGCGCCCCGGAGGCCTCCGGAGGCAGCACCCCGGCGCGGACGGACGGGGGACGGCCACCGCACGGGCATGGTGACGACACACTGTCATCATCCTCGGAATCTCGGATATCGTCGGCGGGGGGGGGGCGCACAGCCCTCCCCCCGCTTCGCCACGCCCCGACACCGTCCACCGCCAGGAGGCACCGTGCCCTCGCCCAGCCCCTTCTCCGCCGACGTCGTCTCCGCGGTCACCGCGCACATGAACGGCGACCACCCCGAGGACACCCTCCTCATCTGCCGGGCGCTCGGCGGCGCCCCCGAGGCGACCGCCGCCCGGATGACCGGGCTCGACGGCGACGGGGGCGACTACGCGGTGACCGTGGACGGCGCCGAGCGGACCGTCCGCGTCCCCTGGGGGCAACCGCTCACCGAGCGCCCGCAGATCCGCGCCGAGGTCGTCCGCCTGTACCAGGAGGCCTGCGCGAGGCTCGGCGTCACCCCGCGGGACCAGCATCCGACCGGCACGGAAGCGGCGGGAACCGGCCGGAACTCCACGGAGGCGTGAGGAGTCAAACGGGGTAGGGGTGAGACGTCGGACCCGCGTGCGGACGGTCCCGAAGACACCGGAAACGGTGCCGCTCGGGACCTAGTCTGGAAGGGTCCGTCGATCCCCCCGGACACCGACGACACCACCGCCTATCCGAAGGATGGCCCCGACCTCCATGGTCACGCCCGACCACGGCGACGAGAACGCGCCGACCCAACGGATCGACCCCACCGCGACCACCGCACGGACCGGCACCGGTGAGGGCGCCGGCCGTGCGGGAGTCACGCGCCGGGTCACGCGTGTGTTCCGCCCCGGCTCCGACGACCGCGACGGCGGACCGGCGCCCACCCGCGTCACCCCACCGCCCCCACCGGACCGCACCGGCGTCCTGCCGGGCGGGAACGGCGGGGGGCCGACCGCGAGCCCGACCGCGCCGGCCGGCCCCGGCGCACGGCAGCCCGCACGGACCATCCCCGGGGACGGCCGCGACGACGGCCGCACCCCCTGGTGGCGGACCCTGTTCGGTCCGCTCCTGGACTGGATGGCCCGCCTGGTCTCGCGCGTGGTGGTCGGCCCCGCGGGCGACCTCGACTACGCCGTGCCCGCCGAACTGCGCCGCCGCTACCAGGTCCTCGACCACGTCGGCGCGGGGGGCGAGGCCGTCGTCTACCTGGCACGGCCCACCGACTCCCCCGAGCGCCGCCTCGCCCTGAAGGTCTACCGGCCCGGCCACGACATCAACCGCGAGCTCCTGGACCGGCTCCGCGCCCGCGGCACCGCCTCACCGCACACCCCGGCCATCCACGGGTACGGCACCGCGGCCAGCTCCTGGGGCGAGGACCTGGCCTGGGAGGCCCAGGAGTACTTCTCGCTCGGGACGCTGCGCGCCGTCATCGACCAGGCGCCCCTGGACGACGACAGGGCCCGCGCCGTGCTCTCCGCCGTCGCCGAGTGCCTGCACCACTGGCAGGACGAACTCCAGCACAACCACACCGACGTCAAGCCCGAGAACCTGCTCGTGCGGTCACTGGACCCGCCGGTCGTCGCCCTGACCGACTTCGGCGGAGCCGTGCGGGCCACCATGAGCCGCGTCTACGGCGGGTTGGCCATCACCGAGGACTACGCCGCCCCCGAGGTCGTCGAGGGGCGCCGGGAGGCGGCCGCCTCCTGGTGGTCCCTGGGCGTGATGGTGCACGAACTCGTCACCGGGCGCCGCCCCGAACGCGGCGGCAACTGGCTCACCGCCCGCAACACCGAGGTGGACATCTCGGCGATCACCGACGAGCGCTGGCGCCTGCTGGTCCGCGGCCTGCTCGCCCCCGCTCCGTCCGCCCGCTGGGGCCACGACGAGGTCACCCAGTGGCTGGCGGGCGAGCGCCCCCAGATCCGCACGGCGCGCCGCCTGCGGCCCGTCAACTTCGCCGGAGCCAGCCACGAGGACCCCCCGAGCCTGGCCTTCGACCTGCTGGACCGCTCCGACACCGGCGCCATGTGGCTGCGCAGCCACTGGTCGGAGCTGCGCACCTGGCTGGACCGCGAGGTCAACGACTACACCTTCGACCGCGCCTACCTGACCGGTCTGGACGCCCACCCCGAACTCGCCCACGTGGCGATCAGCGCCCTGGCCGCCCGGTACGTGCCGGGCATGCCGCCGCGCTTCCGCGGCCACGAGATCAGCGCGGACGGCCTCCTGGCGCTGGCCACCGGCGACGCGAGCCGCCACTCGGTGGTGCGCGAGGCCGTGGAGTCGGGCGCGGTGGGCCTGGGGTCCCAGCACTGGTGCCCGCACCCGGCCTGCCGGTCCGGCGGCTCGGGCCGGTGCGCCCTGTTGGAGCGCGTCCAGCACGAGGTGCCCCTTCTCATGCGCCGGGTGTCCGAGAACGTCGACCGCCTGGTCGGATCGGGCCCCGACGCCCCCCGCCGCCCCGACACCCACGAGACGGACACCGCGTGGGCGCGGGCCGTCGAACTGGTACTCGTCCCCGACACCGCCTCCCGGCACCGCTCCCGCCTGCGCCGCCAGTCCTGGCACCCCGGCCAGCGCAGCGACGCCCCGCACGCCCCGTGGTGGGTGGAGCAGCGCCGCCAGGCGCTGCGCGACGGCACCGGTGGCGACGCGGTCGCCACCAGGGGCGCCCTGCTCACGGCGGTGCTGCTGCTGCCCGAGGCGGTCCGGGTCGGCGGGATCGTCTCCGCCCGGGAGCGCGCCGACGGCAGGGCGCGCCGCCAGGACCGGTGGGCGTCCCTCGCCGGATCCGCACAGGAGCGCTGGACCAGGGCCCGCGAGAGGGTGTCGACGGCGCGGCAGCGCCGGGCCGAGGCCACAGCGCCGACCAGGCCCGACAACCCGGCGGCCCCCAACCCCTACGACCCCGCCGGGGCACGGGAGCCGGCGCGGAACAGCCGCGAGCAGGAGCGCGCCACCCGCCGGGTCGAGCGGACCATGAGCCAGATCCAGCGGGCGATGTCGGCCGGCCGCTGCCGCCGCTTCGCCTACCCGGCCGCGCTGCTCGGCCTGGTCGACGGGCTGGGCCGGGTCATGCGCCCCGAGAACGGCTTCTACCCCGAGAGCGAGTTCGTGACCGGCGCCTACACCGGCCTGCTGGACGCCGGCAGCGGCGGCTTCCTGGGCTGGCTGGCCGAGGTGACCGGGTCGGTGACCGACCTGCTGCCCGGCGGTGTGGGCTCCGCCTGGTGGTTCCCCGTGCTCCTGGCGGTCGTGCTGGTGGCGCTGGGCAGGTCGGCGGCCAGCAAGAAGGCCAACGCGCGCGCCCGCCGCCGCCTGGCGGCGTTCCGGCTGGCCGTGGCGGGATCGCTGCTCATGCTGGTGGTGCTGTTGTCCACGGGGCTGATCGCGCTGGGCTCGGGTGTGCTGATCCCGCTCGACAGCCTGCTCGGCTGACCCTCCCGCCCACGGGGAGGCGCGGGTGCGCCCGCCGCCTCCCCGGCCCCGCGGGCGGGGTCACGCGCCGGACCGCTCCGTCACCCCCGCCGCCTCACCCCCGCAGACGGCGCAGGGTGTACCCCTCCCCGGCGGGGTCCAGGGCCCTGGTGGCCTGTTTGAACAGGTACTCGGCGCGCGGGTACGACAGGCGTCCCCTCCCCGTCTCCGGGCACAGGTCCGCCTCGCCGGGCCTGCGCGCCGGCCCCGGACGGCGGTCCGCGAGGAAGAGCGGCCCCCGCTCCCGCCCCGCCACCAGCAGGGGCAGCAGCCGGGCCGTCCCCGAACGCCAGCGCACACGGGAACCGCCCGAGCGGGCGCGCCGGTCCTCCAGGTCCAGGTCCTCCACGTTCAGCGCCAGAACCGCGCCCGGCCCCGCCCCGGACTCGTGCACGAGCAGCCACAGGACGCGCTCGCGCAGGGCCCGCCCCTCGTCCTCCCACAGCCGCGCCAGGTGCGCGGGGTCGACCGGCGGGGACCCGGTGCGGGCCTCGGCTCGCCGCTCCAGCCCCGCGGCCGGGTCGTCCAGGCCCGCCCAGGACCCGAACGAGCGGACCGCCGACCGGTGCCGGTTCCAGGTCCGCGGCGCCCCCTCCCCCCATGCGGCGGCGAACACCCGCGCCACGCCACCGGCGTCCAGGTCGGCGAGGGGCAGGTCCTCGCCCAGGGACCGGCACAGGCGTCGCAGCGTCTGCCCGTAGGAGCGGACGGTCGCGGCGTCCAGCTCCCCGCGCCCCAGGAAGTCCCGGGCGGCCCCGCCCAGGGTCGGTCCCGCGGCCCGGGGATCGGCGACGCCCTCGGCCCTGCGGAGCAGGAACGCCCGCTCGACCGCGTTGCCGGTCAGAGCCGCGGCACGCCGGAACTCGCGCCCCGCCTCCGCGTGCCGGCCCAGCCGGACCAGCAGGTCCCCCCGTACCCCGGGGAGGAGGTGGTAGTCGCGCAGCGCGGGGTCGTCGGCCAGCGCGTCGACCAGTGCCAGGCCCTCGGAGGGGCCGTGCACCCTCCCCACCGCCACCGCCCGGTTGAGGCGCACCACCGGGGTCGGCAGGCGGTCGACCAGCAGGTCGTACAGGGTGGCGATCCGCCCCCAGTCGGTGGCCTCCGCGGTGGCCGCCCGGGCGTGGCAGACCGCGATGGCCGCCTGGAGCATGTAGGGGCCGGGCGGTCCCCCCGCGTCGCGGGCCCGGAGCATCGCGGCGAACCCCCGCCGGATCAGCAGCTGGTCCCAGCGCCCCCGGTTCTGCTCGTCCAGCCGGAGGAGCTCGCCGGAGGGACCGGTCCGGGCGCCGGCGCGGGACTGCTGGAGTTCCATCAGAGCCACGAGGCCGTGCGCCTCGGCCTCGTCGGGCACCAGTTCGGCGAGGGTCCGTCCCAGGCGCAGCGCCTCCAGGCACAGGCCCGGGCGCATCAACCCCTCCCCGGACGTCGCCGCGTAGCCCTCGTTGAAGACCAGGTAGACCACGCCCAGCACCGACGAGAGGCGTTCGGCCAGGTCGGCCCCCTCGGGCAGGTCGAAGCCCACCCCCTGCTCGGCGAGCGTGCGCTTGGCCGCCGCGACGCGCTGGGAGATGCGGGCCTCACCGGTGAGGAAGGCGCGGGCGATCTCCTCCGTGGTCAGCCCCGCGACCAGGCGGAGGGTCAGCGCGACCCGCTCCTCCCCGGACAGCGCCGGGTGGCACGTGACGAACAGCAGGCGCAGGACGTCGTCCCCGGGCCCACCGACGGGGTCGTCCCCGGGCCCGCGCCCCATGTCGTGGGCGATCTGCTCGTGCTTGCGCTCCAGGCTCCGGGAGCGGCGGATGCGGTCGACGGCCCGGCGTTTGGCGATCGCCATCAGCCAGGCGCCGGGGTTGTCCGGCACTCCCGTCCCGGGCCACTGTTCGAGCGCGGCGACGAGGGCGTCCTGGGCCAGTTCCTCGGCGGCGCCCACGTCGTGCACCATACGGGTGAGCCCGGCGATGATCCTCGCCGACTCCAGTTTCCAGACCGCGTCGACGGTGCGGTGGGCATCGGTCACGGGCACGATGACAGCACCGCCCCGGGGCGAACGCAACCCGGGGCGGCACCGTGCACGGCGGGTCCCCGCGCAGGGGGGCTCGGGAGGCGCCGGAACCGGAGCCGGCGCCCAGGCCGGTCAGGGACCGAAGACCTGCTGGACCACGCTCTCACCGTCGCCGACGATGCGGCGGAATCGGCGGGCGACCTCGAGCGCTTCCTCCCGGGAGCGGACCTCGACCAGGGCGAACCCGGCCACCGCCTCCCTGGCCTCGGTGAAGGGCCCGTCCGTCACCGTGATCTCGTCTCCGGCCGACGTCACCCGGAGCCCTCCGGGCTCCAGGCCGCCGGTCGCCAGCAGCACGCCCGAGGCGGTGAGCTCCTCCACGAACCTGGCCATCTCGGTGTGGAGGTTCTCGTCGGGGGCGTTCTCGGTGGGCCTGGTGGTCATCAGGTAGCGCATGCGGTCGTGTCCTCTTCTTGCCGTCGGGTGCTTCCGAAGAGACGTCGAACAGGGCGATGTGACAGGGAACGCGGCCGTTCCCTGTCACATCACCGGTTCGACGTGTCAGCGAGAACCAAGGGACAACGCAGCGAGAGGCTCCACCATGACCGCGACCCGGAACACCGCGCCCACCGCCGGGCACACCAGCACAAGCACCCGCCCGCTCCTCGGCGCAGCGATCGTCTCCGCCCCCCTCTGGGCTGCCGTCTCCCTGGCGCAGGCCGCCACCCGCGAGGGGTTCGACCTGACCCGGCACCCCCTGAGCATGCTGAGCAACGGCGACCTCGGCTGGCTCCAGATCACCAACTTCGTGCTCGCCGGCCTCCTGGCCGCCGCGGGAGCGGCCGGCCTGCACCGGGTTCTGCACGGCACCCCGGGAGGCACCTGGGCTCCCCGGCTGGTCCTGGTCTACGGCGCCGGGATGATCGCCGCGGGCGCGTTCGCCATGGACCCGGGCCAGGGGTTCCCCTCCGGCACCCCCTCAGGTGCCCCGGAGGCGCTCAGCTGGCACGGCTACGGCCACATGGCCGCCGGGACGATCGCCTTCACGGCGCTGATCGCCGCCTGCTACGTCCTGGGCCACCACTTCTCCCGCACCGGGCACAGGGGCGCCGCCACAGCCTCCCGTGTCGCGGGTACCGCCCTTCTCATCGGCAACGGCTGGGCGATGACCGGGGGTCAGTACGGATCACTGACCCTGGCAGTGGGCGCCCTCACCGCGATGCTGTGGATCTCCGCGGTCGCCGCCCGGTACCTGCGCACCACCTGACCCTTCCGTACCGCCCCCGCAGTCACCCCGCCGACCGCACCACGACCGAGGAGCCACCATGGCCAGGTACGAAACCGTCGCCGACTACGTCGCCGCCCTCCCCGACACCCGGCGGGCGACCACCGACGCCCTCCTCCCGATCGTCGAGGGGGCCCTCCCCGGGGCCGGAGCGATCTGGCACGGACACCCCACCTGGGGTCTGGGGGCGAAGCCCGGCCAGTCCCCCGTCTGCTACGTCAAGGCCTACTCCTCGTACGTGACCCTCGGCTTCTGGCGGGGGCGGGCGCTGACCGACCCGTCGGGCCGCCTGGAGCCCGGAGCGAGGGAGATGGCGCAGGTCAGGCTCCGCTCCCCCGAGGACGTCGACTCCACCCTGTTCACCGACTGGCTGTCCCAGGCCCGCGACCTCGAAGGGTGACGCCCCGCACGCCTCCGCCCCGGGGTCGAAAGGCGTGCGGGCAGGTGCTCCGGGAACCGCGGCGGCGACGGGAACCGGGCGCCGGGTGGGCTATGATCGGCCGGTTCGGCGAAAGGCCGGACCACGACGGGAAGCGGGGAACACGTGGGTGAGGTGATCGAGCTGCGCGCCGGGGAGTTCCTGGCCCGCGTCGACCGCAACGGAGCGGGCCTGCAAGCGCTCACCTGGCGTGACCGCGACATCGTGTGGCCCTACGGGAACGACGGCCCGAAGGCCTTCCAGGGCCAGGTCCTGGCGCCGTGGCCGAACCGGGTGGACGCGGGCGTCTACAGGTTCGCCGGCACCGAATACCGGCTGGAGGTCAACGACTCCGCGACGGGGACCGCCATCCACGGCCTGGTCCACGACCGCGAGTGGTCGGTCGAGGCCGTGTCGGACGACTCCGCCACCCTGCGACTGGACTTCGACGGCACGCCGGGCTTCCCCTTCCCCATGGAACTCGTCATCACCTACCGCCTGGCCGACGACGGGCTGACGCTCACCGCCCAGGCCCGCAACACCGGCGACTCCCCCGCCCCCTTCGGCCTGGGCTTCCACCCCTACCTCACCCTGGGCGAACCCCTGTCGGCGCTCGCAGCGCGCGGCGACCTCACCCTGGAGGTCACCGCAAACGCCCGGCAGCCCGTCGACGACCGCCTCCTGCCCGTCGGCGGGCCGGTCCCGGTGGACGGCGGAGCCTTCGACTTCCGCCCTCCGGGCACACAGGTGGGCGACACGGTGTTGGACACCGCGTTCACCTCCCTTGAGCGCGACGGCGACGGACGCGCGTGGGTGCGGGTCTCCGGGCCCGCCCACCGGGTGTCGGTGTGGGGCGACCGCAGCTTCGACTGGTTGCAGGTGTTCAGCTCCGACACCCTCGGCGGCGACGACCACCGGGCCTACCTGGCGGCGGAGCCGATGACCTGCCCCGCCAACGCGCTGGCCACCGGAACCGACCTCATCGTGCTGGCTCCGGGCGACACCGCCCGGCACGCGTTCGGGATCACCGCCGAGGACCTCACCCGGGCCTGACCGGCGCCCTCCCGGGGCCGCGCCACCCGCTCACACCGGCCGGGCGACCACCGCGAAACCGGGGTCCCCCGGCTCCCGCGGTCAGCCCTGTCCCGAGGGCTCCCCGCCCAGCAGGCCGGTGAGCCGTTCCAGGTCCTCTGCCGTGTCGATGTCCTCCGGGCTCGCGACGTCGTCACACGCCACGGCGGTGACCAGGTGCGAGTACGCCCGCAGGAACGGGCGCGCGCCCACGTCGTGCACCGCCAGCCCGTACACGGTCGACCAGTACTCGCGCCCCAGCATCACCGGGTTGCGCTGGTTGCCGTTGTAGGTCGCCACGGCGGCGCGCGCACCCTGGTCGTGGGCCTCCACCAGCCGGTGCACCGCCTCCGGGGTCACCAGGGGCTGGTCGGCCAGGGCGATCAGGACGGCGTCCACCGACTCGGGCAGCGCGTCGATCCCGGCGCGCACCGAGGACCCCATTCCGCTCTCCCAGTCGGGATTGTGCACCGTGTGGGCGTCGCGCACGACCGCGTCGGCCGCGCCCAGCACCACCATGACCGGCGCGCACCCGCCGTCGCCCAGCGTGCGCACCCCCCGGTCCACCAGCCGTTCCCCACCCACCTCGACCAGCGCCTTCGGGCGCCCGAGTCTGCTGCCGGAACCCGCCGCCAGCAGGAGGCCGGCGACCCGGCCAGCCCGTTCCCTCTCCCTGTCCCGCGCGTCCCCAGTTCCCATGACGCGATGATGCCACGCGGGCAGGCCCGGGACGGGTCACCTGACACAGCCGGTCCGGCGACCTCGCTCACCGCCTCCGCACCACCCGCCGTGACCAGCGACATCTGTGTCCGAGCTGTTTCGGTTCACATGGACGCGTGACCGAATCCGGCCGGAACCAGGGGCGATTTCGGGCTGTCCCGGTGGATACGCCCACTGGTATCGCGCAACGCGCGCCCACTCCCGCCCCACCGGGTCCTCACCAGCTCGGCCGCGATCGACACCGCCGTCTCCTCCGGGGTGCGAGCCCCCAGGTCCAGTCCGATCGGCGAGTGCAGGCGCTCCAGGGCCTCCTCGCCCACCCCGGCCTCCAGCAACCGGGCCACCCTGTCCTCGTGGGTGCGCCGCGAGCCCATCGCCCCGATGTACCCGGCGCGGGTCCCCAGGGCGGCCCTGAGCACGGGCACGTCGAACTTGGGGTCGTGGGTGAGCACGCACACGGCGGTGCGCTCGTCGATCTCGTCGGCGATCTCGTCAAGGAACACGTGCGGCCACTTCACCACCACCTCGTCGGCGGTGGGGAACCGCTTGGGCGTCGCGAACACCGGACGGGCGTCGCACACCGTCACCCGGTAGCCCAGGTAGGAGCCCAGGTCGGCCACGGCCGCCGCGAAGTCGATCGCCCCGAACACCAGCATGCGCGGAGCCGGAGCGAACGACTGGACGAACACCTCCAGCTCGTCGCCGCGCCGCTGCCCGTCGGACCCGTAGCGCAGCAGCCCCGTACTGCCCTGCGCGAGCATCCCGCGCACGTCGTCGTCCAGCGCGTCGGACAGCCGCCCGCCGGAGGGACCCAGGTCGCCCTCGGCGTGCTCGGGCCAGACCACGCGACGGCGCCCCACACGACCCGCGTCCGAGGGGTCGGACACGATGGTCGCGACGGCGACCGGGCGGTGCTCGTCGATGGCCCCGAGCACAGCGCCGAGCTGCCCGTACGTGGCACGGGTGACCGGCTCGACGAACATGTGCAGGGTTCCGCCACAGGTCAGACCGACGTTGAAGGCCTCCTCGTCGCTCACACCGTAGGTGCGGCGCACCGGGACACCAGTACGGATCGCCTCCAGGGCCTCCTCGTAGACGGCGCCCTCCACGCAACCGCCGGACACGCTCCCGACGACCTCACCGGAGGCACTGACCAGCATGGCGGCGCCCGCGTCACGGGGGGCGCTCTTGTCGGTGTCGATGACCGTGGCCAGCGCGAACACCTCGCCCGAGCCGTACATGTCGGACACCGCCGATCGGATGTCGCGCACGCGGCACCTCTTCCCTGTTCGGTCGAGTGGCTCTCAGTACCAAACTATGTGCCCCACGCAACACGACGGGAGTCCCCGTTCCGTCAAGAAACGAGGACTCCCGTTGGAGATACCTACGACCGGCCGGGCTCCTGGGCCTCACCGCGGTCGTGCAGCAGCGCCCGGAACTCCTCCAGGTTGCGGCGGGCGAGGTCACCGTCGGCGCTCTGGATGCCCATCACCGCCAAGGTGGTGCCGTCGGACAGGTCGACCGAGGGCCAGGGCTCACCCACCGGCATCCGGATGTCCACGACCTCCGCCCACGACAGCACGTGGGTGCGGATGCCGTTGACCACGGTCACACCCTCCTCGGCGGCGACCAGCCTGGGCCGGGCGATCATGTGCAGGCCGGCGGCGATCGCCACACCCAGCCCGACCAGCAGGAACCGGTCCATCATCCGCCAGTCCCCGGGCAGGATCACGGCGAGCACCACCATGGTGGCCACGATCAACAGGCCGAGCCCGTAGGCGACCATCCGCACCGACCGGGGCCGCCACGTCCTCGGCAGGACCGGCTGCTTCGACGCCTCGTCCACCGGCTGTTCCTTCGTCCGCACCGACTGCTCCACCGTTCCACCAGACATGGCCGGGGTGTCACCCCGTGCGCGCGACGCGATCCGGTCAGCGGCGCAGCCCCCGCAGGGCCACCGCCGTGTCCAGTGCGGCCAGCGCCGCCTCGGCACCCTTGTTCTCGATGCTGCCGGGCAGGCCGGCGCGGTCGCGCGCCTGTTCCAGGGTGTCACAGGTGAGCACACCGTTGCCCACGGGGGTGGACTCGCGCAGGGCCACCTCCGTGAGGCCGTGCGTGACCGACTGGCACACGTAGTCGAAGTGCGGGGTACCGCCGCGGATGACCGCGCCCAGGGCGATCACCGCGTCGTGCTTGCGGGCCAGCTCCTGGGCGACCACCGGGAGCTCGACCGCGCCCGCGACCTCGACCACGACCGGGTCGGCCGCACCCGAGGACTTCACGACGTCCTGGGCGTTGGCGAGCATCGGACCGACGATGGACGCGTTCCACCGGGTCACGACGATGCCCACCGAGAGCCCGGTGGCGTCCACCGTGTGCTGGTCGGGACGTCCTTCACCACTCATGAGGGTCTCCTGTGTGTGTGATGCGCTGTCCACGGGGCCGGCGGGAGCCGGACCCCGGGCATGTGTTGCTCCGGCCTGGGCGGGTGCGGCCGGCGGACACCCCAAAGGCGCCGTGTCCGGCGCCCTCCGCGACGGCGGTGCCGGCGGGCGGCTCAGTCGGCGACGTCCGCCAGGTCGTGCCCCATACGGTCCCGCTTGGTGCGCAGGTAGGCGATGTTGTCCTCCGTCACGAAGGACGGCATGCCGACCCGCTCCTTGACCCGGATGCCGTGGCGCTCCAGGCTCTCGGCCTTGTCGGGGTTGTTCGACAGCAGGCGCACCGACGCCACCCCCAGGTCGCTGAGGATCTGGGCCCCGGCGCCGAACTCGCGGGCGTCGGCGGGCATCCCCAGTCTCAGGTTGGCGTCGACCGTGTCCGCGCCCCGGTCCTGGAGGCTGTAGGCGCGCAGCTTGTGCAGGAGGCCGATCCCCCGGCCCTCGTGGCCGCCCAGGTAGACGACCACCCCGCGGCCCTCCGCGGCGATGTCGGCCATGGCCGCGTCCAACTGGGCGCCGCAGTCGCAGCGGTGGGAGCCGAACGCGTCCCCGGTGAGGCACTCCGAGTGCAGGCGGGCCAGGACGTCGGTGCCGTCCGCCAGGTCACCGAGGACCAGCGCGACGTGCTCGGCGCCGTCCGCCGTCCCCTTGAAACCGACGGCGCGCCACTCGCCGTGCTCGTTGGGCATACGGGTCTCGACCATGCGCGTGACCAGCGGCGGGTGGGCCTCCTCCTCGGTGAGGGTCTCACCGAGGGCCACCCGGTGGGCGGCCAGCTGCTCGACCGACACGAGCTTCAGGCCGTGCTCGTCCGCGAACTCGCGCAACCGGGGCAGGCGGGCCATGGTGCCGTCGTCGTTGACCACCTCGGCGAGCACCCCCGCGGGGCGCAGCCCGGCCAGGCGCGCGAAGTCCACCGACGCCTCGGTGTGGCCGCGGCGGGCGAGGACACCGCCCGGGCGGGCCCGCAGCGGCAGGATGTGGCCGGGGCGGACGAAGTCGACGGGGCGGCTCCCGGCGGAGGCCAGCAGGCGCACGGTGAGCGCGCGGTCGGCGGCGGAGATGCCCGTGCTGACACCCTCGCGGGCGTCGACGGTGACCGTGTACGCGGTGCGCAGGCTCTCCTCGTTGCGCGCGGTCATCAGCGGCAGGTCCAGGCGGTCGAGGTCGCCGCCCTCCAGTGGGACGCACACCACGCCGGAGGTGTGACGGATCATGAACGCCAGCAGTTCGGGCGTGGCGAGCTCGGCGGCGAAGATGATGTCGCCCTCGTTCTCGCGGTCCTCGTCGTCCACCACCACGATGGCCCGCCCGGCGGCGAACTCGGCGATGGCGTCCTCGATCCGGTCGAGGACCACGGCCTCACCCGCGTCGGAGGTGGACGGGGTGGCGTCGGTGACGGTCATTACCGCTCCCTGAGGTGGATCGTGCGTGTGGGTGGTGTGGTGGTGACGGCCCGCCCCGGCGGGTCCGTCCCGTGGCGCCGTGCGCCGGCGGTCACTCCCGTGACCGGCTCGCGGCCACGGAGGCGATGCGCTCGACGTACTTGGCGACGACGTCCACCTCGATGTTCACGGTGGCGCTGGTGGGGAGGCCGCCCAGGGTGGTGGCCCTCAGGGTCTCGGGAATCAGGCTGACCTCGAAGAACTCCTCGTCCGCACCGGGTGCGCTGACCGCGGAGACGGTGAGGCTGGTCCCGTCGACGGTGATCGACCCCTTCTCGACCACGTACGGGGAGAGCTCCGCGGGCAGGCCGAAACGGAGAACGTCCCAGTTGTCACCGGGATTCCGGGAGAGCAGGCGGGCGGTGCCGTCGACGTGGCCCTGGACGATGTGGCCGCCGAGGCGGCTGTCCACGCGGGCGGCGCGTTCGAGGTTGACGGCGGAGCCGACGGAGAGGCCGCCCAGGGACGACCGGTCCAGGGACTCCTTCATCACGTCGGCGGTGAAGGTGCCGTCGCCGCGGTCGACGACGGTCAGGCACACGCCGTTGACCGAGATGGAGTCGCCGTGCCCGGCGTCGGCGCTGACCAGGGGGCCGCGCAGCGTCAGCAGCAGGGACTCGCCCGTGGTGCCGGCGGGCTCGATGGAGACGACCTTGCCGAGTTCTTCCACGATTCCGGTGAACACGCCTGTGCATTCCCTTCGCCTTGACAGGCTCCGGGGCAAGGGTGTGGAACGGGTCCACGACAAGGCCGGGACTGGTCGCCGTGCGTCACGGGGAGCCACGGCGGACAGACCGGCCCAACACGCGCTGCCTCCCATCCGGACTTTCACCGTCGGTACCGGAATCACACCGGTTCAACCGGCCGATGGATTCGGCCGGGTCGCGGACTATAACCGCCGGTTCGGAATTACACCGACCCCGGAGCACGCATTTGACTGTTGTCTCAACGTTTCGGATCTTAACGCGTCGGTAGCGGGGACGCATAGCCGTTGTGACCGGAATCATTTCCCGTCGTCGCGCGCGGTCCCGTCCGCGGGAACGCCACCGGGACGGCCCGCCCCCGGGTCGCCCCCGTCCTCCTCGGCAGGACCGCGGACCTCGGGCGCACCGGCGCCGGGGCGCCCGGCCAGACCGCTGCGGATGAACATCTCGGGCGCGCCGAAGGCGGCCCAGAAGGCGACCCCGGCGTAGGCGGCGAACATCACGACCGCCTCCGCCAGGCCCGTGAGACCCCCGGCCACGACGTGGACGACCACCTGGACGACCACGATCCCGGAGATACCGAGGGCGAAGCGCGCGGCCCGCGAGGTGGCGCTCCCCTCGGCGCTGTACCAGCCGCGCCCGGCGAGCAGGGTGAAGCCCACGAGCCCGCCGAGCAGCGCACCGGCCACCGTGAACAGGCTGGTGAGGGTGTGCCCTGCCGGGTCGGTGGGCGTCGCGCCGATCCACTCCGCCGGGACCGTCCAGTCGCCCCGTGCCAGTGACTGCCACAGCGCCGCGACCAGGCAGGGCAGGACGGACACCGCGAGCGCGCAGCCGACCCACCGGGCGGTGCCCAGCCCCAGCCACCAGGCCACGATCCGGTCCTCCCAGCGCAGGGCGGCCCACAGGATCACACCGCCCACCAGGAGACCCACCAGCACGTCGCTGAAGAAGTGCACCCCCAGGTAGATCCGGGACAGGCAGATCGCGGCGATGAGCGCGACGGCCGTCCACGCCCAGAGGCGGCGCCCCGACCTGAGGCCCAGATAGCCCCAGAAGACGGTCGAGGCCTGGGCGTGCTGCGAGGGCATGCCGAAGCTCGACCCGGACGAGTACGCGGTGACCTGGGCGCTGTACCAGTAGGGGCGCGCGCCGTAGAACACGGCCTTGCCCGCATAGTTGATCACCCCGGACAGCGTCAGGGCGACGAAGAGGCGGGCCCCGAGGCCGGGGTTCACGCACCAGAAGACGAGGGCGACCAGGGGGATCAGGACGAACTGCGAGCCCAGCTGGGTGATCGCCAGCAGCGGAACGGCGGCCCAGTCCCCCAGGCCCTGGATCCACCCGATGGCGGTGGACTCCGGCTCCCACAACACGTCCATGGCCGTGTGACCGGCCGTCCGAGCGTTCAACGCGCACTCCACGTGTCCGCGCCTGGCAACGCGCTCACGCCGCGCCGCTCCCCCGGGCGCGCGTACGCGGAGGGGAAGACGGAGCCGCGACCAAGCGAAATCCTCGACTGACGACTACGGTCCGGAAGCATAGGGGTACCGGCGCCGGGTGACCAGCCGCACACGGCACCGCCCCGGGATCGTTATGCGCGGCGGCCTCCGGGACCGCGTCGGGTGGGACCGGGGTCGCCCCCGGTCCGGTTCACCTGCCGCCGGCCGCCTCGACGGCGAGGGCGCGCAGGGACTCCACGGCCTTGGCCGGGTCCTGGGCTCCGTAGACGGCGGATCCGGCGACGAAGACGTCGGCTCCGGCCTCGGCGGCGCGCTCGATGGTCTCGGCGCTGACGCCGCCGTCGACCTGGAGCCAGACGGAGGCCTCACGGGTGTCGAGGATCTCGCGGGCCCGCCGGATCTTGGGCAGGACCACGTCGAGGAAGCTCTGGCCGCCGAAGCCGGGCTCGACCGTCATGAGCAGGAGCATGTCCATCTCGCCGACGATGTCGGCGTAGGGCTCGACGGGCTCGGCCGGGTTGAGGGCCAGACCGGCGCGCGCGCCGAGGCGGCGGATCTCGCGCAGGGTGCGCACGGGGGCGCTCGCGGCCCGGGCGTGGACGGTGACGCTGCCCGCGCCCGCCTCTGCGTAGGCCGGGGCCCAGCGGTCGGGGTCCTCGATCATCAGGTGGCAGTCCAAGGGGGTGTCGGTCGCCTTGAGCAGGGACTCGACGACGGGCAGGCCGAGGGTGAGGTTGGGGACGAAGTGCCCGTCCATCACGTCGACGTGGAGCCAGTCGGCGGACGGGGAGACCGCGGCGGCTTCGTCGGCGAGGTGCGCGAAGTCGGCGCTCAGGATGCTGGGTGAGATCTGGATTGCCACGCCAGCAGTGTAGCCAGGCGGCCCGGGGGTTCTGCCCTCTGCGGGGGTGGGAGCTGGGCGGACGCGGCGTACGGCGGGGCCCGCGCCCCCCGTCCGTGGTTCTCCCCGTCGGAGTCCGCACTCGGAACCGGTGGCTTTACGTTGTAGATTCACAACGTCTCCCGGTCCGGCAGGAAGAGGACTCCGAAAAGCCCCGCGTCGTCGGGCCCCGCGGGGGTACGCTCACCGCAGTCAGCCCCCCAGCGACCGGAGGAACCCCCATGGGCGACGGCACCGAGACCCGCCTGGGCACCGTCTGCGAGCACGCCGACGAGATCCGCGGCCGGCTCTCCGGGGTGGACGGCGCGAGCTCCCTCGTCGACGCCGTGATCGCGGCCGCCGTCGAGGACCGGGGGGTGTCGGCGGCACTGGACGACCTGCACCGCGCCCTGGTGGCGCTGGGAGACGGCGCGGGCCTGCACGGCTACGCCGCGGGCGCCCACCGGGTGGGAGCCCTCAACCCCGCACCGTCGGGCATCGGGCTCCCCAGGCCGGCCTCCGCGCTCTACCGCTGCCCTCAGGGCAGGTGCTCCCGGACCTGGGAGCCCAACCCGGCCGAGGACCCTCCGACCTGCCGGGTCGGCGACCGCCCGCTCCGCGCCCCCCGGCGGGCGTAGACCGTGGGCGGCCTCCTGACGGAGCTGGGAGCGAGGCTCACCGAGCGGTGGGTGTCCGCCCTCGCACTGCCCGGCGCCCTGTACCTGGCGGTCGCCCTCGCCGCGTACCTCCTCGGCTGGGACCGGGCCTGGGACGCGGGCCACCTGGTCGCGGAGATCACCCGCTGGGCCGAGAACCCGCGCGTGGACACCTTCGGCGGGCAGGCCGTGGTGTTCGCCGCGGTGCTCGCCGGGAGCTCCGCCGTCGGACTCCTCGCCCAGGGGACCGGGCGCCTCGTCGAGAGCCTGTGGACGGCCGCCGACTGGCACCGGTGGCCGCCTCCGCTGCGCGGGTGGACCGTCCGGTGGGTGGAGTCGCGCCGCCGCAGGTGGGACCGCCTCCGCGGCGAGGTCGAGCGGACCCGGGCGGCGGACGACGCGGAAGGGCGGGACGGGGAGGTCGCGTTCGTGTCCGCCTACGACCGGATGGCGCGGCTCTCCCCCGAGAGGCCCGAGCGCCCCACCTGGGCCGGGGACCGGATCGGGGCGGTGCGCACGCGCCTGGACCGCGACCACGACGCCGATCTCGCCGTCCTGTGGCCGCACCTGTGGCTGGTCCTGCCGGAGGAGGTCCGCCTGGAGGTCACCGAGGCCCGGGACGCTCTGGCGCGCGCCACGGGTCTGGCCGCGTGGGCGCTGCTCTACCTGCCGCTGGCCGCGTGGTGGTACCCCGCCGCGCTCGTCTCCGCGGTCCTGGCCGCGATCGCGCGGTGGCGGACCCGGGCGGCGGCCGAAACCTACGCCACGCTGGTCGAGGCCTCCGTCCGCCTGCACGCGGTCGACCTGGCCGACCACGTGGGGGTCTGCCACGAGGGGCGGTTCGACCGGGACCTGGGCGAACGGCTCACCCTCCGGCTCAGGGCCAGCATGCCCCCGCCGCCCCCGGACGGGGGGAGCGGCTCCGCCGCGGCGTCCGGCGGCCCCGGGGCGTCACCCGCGCCCGCCGCGCCGTCGGACGGAACGGCCACGGACCCGGACGGACAGGCGCACTGACAGCAGGGCGTGGAGGGGACCCGGGCGGGCGCCCGGGCCCCCGGCGGATCAGTCCCGGCCGGCCTTGCGGAACAGGGCCAGGAACATCGCGTCCGTGCCGTGGACGTGCGGCCAGAACTGGACGTAGTTCCCGTCCGGGCCCGCGGCCAGGTCCGGTACCTCGTCCAGGTAGTCGGCCGCGCGCAGCAGCGCCAGATCGTCCCGCTCCGAGAGGACGCGGCGGACGATGCCGTCGGTCTCATCCAGGTGCGGAGAGCACGTCACGTACGCCACGACCCCGCCGGGCCGGACGGCGTCCGCGGCGCTGACCAGCAGGTCGTGCTGGAGCGGCGCCAGCTCGGCCGCGGAGTTCTCGGTGCGGCGCCAGCGCGACTCCGGGCGGCGCCGCAGCGCGCCCAGGCCCGTGCACGGCGCGTCCACCAGGACGCGGTCGAACACCCCGGGCCGCCAGGCGGGCCTGGTGCCGTCGGCCGCCACCACCCGTCCGGCGTCGCGCGGGGCGCGTCGCACGGCCGTCGCGACCAGCCCCGCACGGGCGGGCTGCACCTCGGACGCCAGCAGGCGGGCCCCGCGCTGTCCGGCGAGGGAGGCCAGAAGACCGGCCTTGCCGCCCGGGCCCGCGCACATGTCCAGCCACAGCGCGTCGTCGCCGTGCGCGTCGACCCGGGTCAGGGCGAGGGCGACCAGCTGGCTGGCCTCGTCCTGCACCGCGGCCCGGCTCTGGCGGACCTCGCGGATCGCCGCCGGGTCGCCCTGGGGCAGGTAGGCGGCGAAGGGCGAGTAGCGCCCCTCCTCCGCGCCCGCGGCCACCAGGTCCTCGACGGTCGAGCGGCCGGGCTTGGCCACCAGTGTCACCCGGGGCCGCTCGTTGTGGGCGGCCAGCAGGCTCTCGGTGCGGACGAGCCCGGTGGAGGAGCGCTCCCCCAGCGCCCGCGCCAGCTCCTTGACCACCCAGCGCGGATGGCTGCGCACGACCGACAGGTACCCGCTGGGGTCGCGCTCGCGGTCGGGGGCGATCACGGCGGTCCACTCGTCCAGGTCGCGGGCCGACACCTTGCGCAGCACGGCGTTGACGAAGCGTCCCCGGTGGTGGCCCACCACACGGCGGGCCAGGTCGACGGTGGCGCTGACGGCGGCGTGCGGCGGGATCTTCGTGGACAGGAGCTGGTGGGCCCCCAGCCTCAGCACCGGCAGCGCGTCGGCGTCCACGGAGGCGAGCGTGCGGTCGACGCACGCCTCCAGGATGGCGTCGTAGGTGCCCTGGAGCCGCAGCGTGCCGTAGGTCAGCTCCGTGGCCAGGGCGGCGTCGCGTCCGCTGATGCCGCGCTCGGTGAGCAGGGCGGGCAGCAGGAGGTTGGCGTAGGCGTCGCGCTGCTCGACGGCGCACAGGACGTCGTAGGCGACCCTGCGGGCGGGGTCACGGGGCGCGGGCGGCCCCGACGCTCCCTGTCCACCGCCCTGTACGGGCTTTCCGCCCCGGCGGGGCCGGCGGTACGGGGATCGGGACTGCTCGCTCAAGTGTGCTGCCTCAACAAACCGGGGACGGGGCCTGGCGGGCGGCCGTTCGGCCCGCCAGGACGAGACTACGGCAGCTCACGCGCCCAGTCGGTCATCTTCGGTGGGACGCACGCCACGCGCCCAGTCCACGGCGGCCATGGCGCGCTTGCCCTGGGGCTGTACCTCGCCCAGGGCGACGGGGTGGGTGCTGGTGCCGACGAGGACGTGCTTCTTGCCCGCGTGGAGCTGCCCGGGGTCGAGGTCGGGGGTGTCCGCGTCGGTCACGGGGGTGACGGGCCCGACCTTGAGGCGGGTGCCGCGGAAGGTCGTCCAGGCGCCCGGGGCGGGGGTGCAGGCGCGGGCCGCCCGGTCCACGCGCAGGGCCGGGTGCGTGAAGTCGAGCTCGGCGTCCGCGGCGGTGAGCTTGGCCGCGTAGGACAGCCCGTCGGGCTGCTGCTCGACCGGTTCGAGCTGCCCGGACGCGATGCCGTCGATGGTGCGCTTGAGGAGTTCGGCGCCGGAGACCGCCAGCCGTCCGAGGAGCTCTCCGCTGGTGTCGGTGGGGCGCACGGTCTCGACCAGGGTCCCGAAGACGGGCCCGGCGTCGAGCTCCTTGACGATCCGGAAGGTGGACGCGCCGGTGACGTCGTCGCCGTGCAGCACCGAGTGCTGGACGGGGGCGGCGCCGCGCCAGGCGGGCAACAGGGAGAAGTGCAGGTTCACCCAGCCGTGCCGGGGGATGTCCAGGGCGGACTGCGGCAGCAGGGCGCCGTAGGCGACCACGGGGCAGCAGTCGGGGGCGATCTCCGCGAGGCGCTCAAGGAACTCGGGGTCGCCGGCCTTGGCGGGTTTGAGGACCTCGATGCCCTCGGCCTCGGCCACCTCGCCGACGGGGCTGGCGGAGATCCGGCGGCCCCGTCCGGAACGGGCGTCGGGCCGTGTGACCACGGCCGCGACCTCGTGCTCGGAGCCGAGCAGCGCCCGGAGCGAGGGCACCGCCACCTCCGGTGTTCCGGCAAAGACGAGCTTCATGATCGGATCCCCCTCCGCTGCGCGTACGGGACACTGTTCTACCAGTCACCGGGAGGGTTCCCGTCGCGGAGGAGCGGCGGTGTCGGACGGTTCTGGTAGACCAGTGGTGATGACAGCGCAGTCCGACCAACCCAGCGACGCCCTCTTCGACCTGTCGGAGCTGGTGGACCCCAGAGCCGCGGCCAGGGCCGAGGCAGAGCAGGCGTCCCGCCCGGAGCCGAGGAAGCCGGCCGGGCGGTTGTCGGTCGCGCGCGTCGTCGTGGACACCCCCCTCCCCCACCTGGACCGCCTCTTCGACTACCGGGTCCCCGCCGACCTGGACGGGGCCGCCGTTCCCGGCTGCCGGGTCAAGGTCGTCTTCCACCACCGGCTGCTCGGCGGGTTCATCGCGGAGCGGGTGGAGCGCTCGGAGTTCTCCGGACGGCTCGCCTACCTGTCCGAGGTGGTCTCCTCCGAACCGGTCCTGACCCCGGAGATCCTGGAGTTGGCCCGTGCCGTCGCCGACCGGTACGCGGGCACCCTGAACGACGTGGTCAAGCTCGCCGTCCCGCCGCGCCGGGTGCGGGTGGAGCGGGAGAACGACCGGGCGGCGCAGGCCCGGGAGAAGGACGCGGAGGATCCGGAGGAGACCGGACGAGGGCCGGAGCAGCCGTCCGGGGACCCCGCCGACGCCCCCCCGGCGGAGGGCGCCCCGGTACCGGAGGACGGGGCCCCGGTACCGGAGGTCGACCCCGGGCCCTGGAGCGACTACCCGGAGGGCCCCGCCTTCGTGGGCGCCCTGCGCGGTGGGCGCGCTCCCCGGGCGGTCTGGAACGCCCTTCCCGGAACCGACTGGGCGGACGCGGTCGCGGTGGCCGCCGAGGCCTCCCTGGCCGCGGGGCACGGCACCGTGGTGGTGCTCCCCAACAGCCGCGACGTCCAGGCGGTCGACGCGGCGATGATCCGCCGCCTGGGCGAGGGACGGCACGTCGCGCTGCCCGCCGACCTCGGCCCGACCCCGCGCTACCGGCGCTGGCTGTCGCTGCTGCGGGGAGAGGTCCGGGTGGTGGTGGGAACCCGCACCGCGATCTTCGCCCCCGTCCGCGACCTCGGCCTGGTCGTGCTCTGGGACGACGGCGACGACGTGCACACGGACCCGCACACGCCCTACCCGCACGCCCGGACCGTGCTGGCCATGAGGGCCCACCGGACGGGGGCGGGGGTCCTGTTCGGCGGGCACACCCGCACCACGGACGCACAGCTCATGGTCGAGTCCGGGTGGGCGCACCCGCTGGTCGCCGACCGGGCGACGCTGCGCAGCCGGGCCCCGGTCGTCAAGGCCGCCGGGGACGACCGCGAGCTCGCCCGCGACGAGGCGGCCCGCACGGCCCGCATGCCGAGCCTGGCCCTCAAGTCGGCGCGGGAGGCGGCCAGGACGGGGGCGGTGCTGTTCCAGGTGCCGCGCCGTGGCTACCTCAACACCCTGGCCTGCGCGGGCTGCCGCGAACCCGCGCGCTGCG
This sequence comes from Nocardiopsis codii, assembly GCF_036327455.1. Taxonomy (NCBI): domain Bacteria; kingdom Bacillati; phylum Actinomycetota; class Actinomycetes; order Streptosporangiales; family Nocardiopsidaceae; genus Nocardiopsis; species Nocardiopsis codii. The sequence goes on from NZ_JAUZMY010000013.1 coordinate 165,119, forward strand.
AGAACTGCCGGGGGCCGCTCGCGATCCGCGAGGCGAACGCCCTGCCCTCCTGCGGCTGGTGCGGACGGGTCGCCGGGCAGTGGGCGTGCCCCGACTGCGGGGCGACCCGGATGCGGGCCGTGGTGGTGGGCGCCCGCCGGACCGCCGAGGAGCTGGGCCGGGCCTTCCCCTCGCTGACCGTGCGCACGTCCGGGCGCGACGAGGTGCTGTCGGAGGTCCCGGACAAGCCCTCCCTGGTGGTGGCCACGCCCGGGGCCGAACCGGTGGTCAGGGACGGCGGGTACGCGGCGGCCGTGCTGCTCGACGGCTGGGCGCTGCTGAACAGGGCCGACCTCCGGGCCTCGGAGGAGACGTTGCGCCGCTGGTTCAACGCCGCCGCCCTGGTGCGGCCGGGCGGCACCGTGGTGGTGTCGGCCGATGTGTCGCTGCCGGTGGTGCAGGCCCTGGTCAGGTGGGATCCCGGCGGGTTCGCCGAACGCGAGCTGGCCGAACGCAGGGAGCTGGGGTTTCCCCCCGCCGTGTCCATGGCGTCGATCACCGGGGCCCCGGACCACGTGCGCGAACTCCTCGCCCAGGTGGACCTGCCCGAGGGCGCCGAACTGCTCGGGCCGGTACCGGTGGCCGCGGAGCGCGGGCCGGGAGGCGAGGGCTCACCGACGGAGCGCGCCCTCCTGCGGGTGCCCCGCGACGGGGTGGGCGCGCTGGCCCGCTCGTTGAAGGCCGCCGCGTCGGCGCGCAGCGCGCGCGGCGACGAGCACCTGGCCCAGGTGCGGGTGGACCCGCTGCACGTGGTCTGACCGCCGTCCGGGCGGCCGGGTTCAGGTCCGGGAGGGTTGGGCGCGGTAGAGGTCGCGCAGCAGCGCGATCTCGGCGCCGTGGTGGATGATCTCCCGGTTGACGTGCAGCACGAGCGCGACCGTCGGGAAGCCCGCCCACTGGGGCGCCTCGGTGCCTCTCACCGGCGCGGACAGGCCGTCCTCGTCGAGGGCCTGGATGTGCTCGGACCAGACCTCGTAGGCGTGGCGCAGACGCTGCTTGGCCTCGACCGCGTCGCCGGGCCAGTTGACGCTCTCCCGGGTGTAGGTGCGGTCGCCGAAGTGCCAGTTGGTGCGGGTCTCCAGGACGTCCACCACGAGGTGTCCGAGCCGCCAGGCGATCGTGGTCACGGGCGGCGGCTCGGGTTCGGGGACCGCCGAGTCCGGCTGGTACCGCCCGTCCGCCCCCTGGCGCACGGTCCAGGCCCCGGGTGCGGGCAGCCAGTGGTACTCGGCGTCGGTCAGCCCCTCCAGCCGTGGCCAGAGCGAGTACTCCCAGTAGAACTGGACCTGCGCCAGAACCTCACCCGTCCAGTTCACCGCCATCTGCGGGTCCCCCTTCCGCTCCCGGGCGCACGGCCCAGCCCTGCCAGGGTTCCGGTTCCCCGGTCGGACACGTCCTCGTCCGGATAGGGCCACCATCGCAGATCGGCCACACCTGGTTCAACAGGGAGGAAGGGGTGGAAGGCGCGCTCGACCACGGCCCGGGGGGCGGGGGACGCGAGCGCGAGGTAGCCGCCGCCGCGCATGAGGGCGTGCAGGCCCCCGATGCCCTCGGGCGGGTCGTCGGCGGTGAAGGGCCGGGTCATCAGAACGGCGACGGGCTCGTCGAAGTCGACGAGCCCGGAGGTCCCCAGACGGCGCAGGAGCCCCGCGGTACCGGAACCGTCGCCGGAGAGCACTGCCGCGTTGGCGGTGGGGAGCATGCCCGCCGCGCCGTGCGGGGCCAGGTGGACGACGGTGGCGTCGGGGTCGCAGGCGTGGACGCGCTCGGTGGTCCCGGGCACGGGACAGCCCCAGTCGACGAACTGGCGGACACCGGCGTCGGCGCGCAGGTAGTCGATGACCCGTCCGAGAAAGGCCCGGTGCAGGCGGGTGTGCTCGCTCTGCCCGGTGGCGGCTGGCTCGCCCGCGCGCGGGTCGAGGCTGACCACGCGCGACCGTCGTCCTGGCACCTGCACGGGTTCCCGTTGCCGGAACACGGCCGCGAGCGGACCCGCCTTGGGCCCTCGGACGTCCGTCACGATCACGCTCCCCCAGCCGGTTCGCTTGTGGGAGGCAGGACGCGCCGCGGAGCGAACCGGTCGGGTCCGTCGGCGTCACGCCATGCCGTCAGGGCCTGATGCTACAGGCTGGGAAAGTGATTCCCGGCACACCATGGAGTGAAATGTGCCTTGTTGTACTTTTTGTTGTTCGGTGCGTAGCAAGGTTCCGGATCCTCCGCCCCGGAAGGGCTTCCCGACACGTTCCGGTGCCCGGAGGGTGCGGGGCTGCCGCCACCGGCACCGGCCCGCCTCCCCTGCGCGCGGCCGCCCGCTCAGCGACGCGACGGGGCCGTGGTCGGCCTCCCCGCGGACGCCGCACACTGCCGTGCGACCACCGACGCGCCCGGCCCCGCCACCGGCCACAGCGGGCCCGCCGGGAACGGCCTCCCGCGCGCGGGCCGCCTCGCCGGCGGGCCCCACCGAGTGCGGGGGACCGGAGGCGCGGGGACGGGAAGGGCGAGAGCCCGCAGGACCGGGGACACGCGCACGGGAGGCACCGACCGCGGAGGGTACGGGCCGTGAGGGTCGTCGGTGCGCCGGGGCGGGGACGAGGCGGCACGAGGGGTGCGAGAGAGCCAGGCGCGGAGGCACGCGGGAGACGGGCAGCGCCCCCCCGCGGGCCCCGGACGCAGCGCGCCCCGGTGACCGTGCCGGTCACCGGGGCGCCCGTCGACGGGGGCCGTCCCCGCGTCAGAGCACGTTGCGCGGGTCCGGAACCGGGGCCAGGCGGCCGTCGCAGTCGGCGTACTCCCAGGCCGGGCCATTGGCGACCAGGTCGGCGACCGCGCCGACGAGCCGGTCCACGTGCTCCGCGGTGGTGCCCACCCCCAGACTCGCCCGCACGGCCTGGGTGTGGCCCTCGGGCAGCAGGTGCCGGGTGAGCGGGTGGGCGCAGAACAGGCCGTCCCTCACCCCGATGCCGTGCTCGGCGGACAGTGCGGCGGCCAGCAGGTCGGCGGGCAGGCCGTCCACCGTGAACGAGATGATGCCGACCCGCGGGTGCTCGGGGCCCCACAGGGTCAGCTCGGTGACGCCCGCGACGGCGGCCAGCCCGGCGCGCAGCCGCTCCAGGAGCGCGGACTCGCGGATGTGCAGGAGTTCCTGGGTGGCCGGGGTGAGGGTGTCGCAGGCGGCGGCCAGCGCCACCGCGCCGAGGACGTTCGGGCTGCCCGCCTCGTGCCGCGCGGGGAGGTCGTTCCACACCACGTCGTGCTCGGTGACCAGTCGGGTGGCGCCGCCCCCGGACAGGTACGGGGTGGCCTCGCGCAGCCAGTCGGCGCGTCCGGCCAGCACCCCGGAGCCGAAGGGCGCGTAGAGCTTGTGCGCGGACAGCGCCACGTAGTCGGCGCCCGTCTCCTCCAGGCTGAACGGCAGGTGCGGCACGTACTGGGCGGCGTCCACGACCACGCGGGCGCCCTCGGCGTGCGCCGCCGCCACCAGTTCCTCGACCGGCCAGATCTCACCGGTGACGTTGGAGGCGGCGGTCACGCACAGCAGCCTCGGCCCCTCGGGGGCCTCCCGCAGCGCTGTGCGGGCCGCCTCGACGGCGGCTTCGGCGGTGGCGGGCAGCGGCAGGCGGACCACGCTCCCGGCACGGGCGGCGGGGTGCTCCCAGGGCAGGAGTGCGGCGTGGTGCTCGGTCTCGAACACGACCACCGTGCAGCCCTCGGGCACGGAGCGGGCCAGGAGGTTGAGGGCGTCGGTGGTGCCGCGCACGAACACCACCGCGTCCGCGGGCTCGGACCGGGCCCCGAGGAACCGGGCCACGCTGCGCCGGGCCCGCTCGTAGGCGTCGGTGCTCACCTGCGAGTGGTGGCCCGCGCCCCGGTGGACACTCGCGTAGTAGGGCAGCGCGTCGGCCAGGGCGTCCGCGACCGGGGACAGGCAGGGGGCGCTGGCGGCGTAGTCGAAGTTCGCGTACTCGACGCGCTCGCCGGTGACCAGGGGGACGCCCTCGTCCGCGGCGACGATCGTGCACCCGGCGGTGTCGCCCGAGGGGCGGTCGGCGGATCCGGACGGAGCACCGGAACGGAACGAACGCGCGGTGTGGATGGGGCTGACAACGGTCATGAAGCACCTCTTCTGCGGGTCATGGGACCCACAGGGGTGCCGTCACGGCTACGCCACAGGGGTCCGCGCTTGTCTGACACGGTTGTGTCGGGACCTGGTCCTCACCCGGGGCACCCCACCGCGGAAGGAGGGTTGCCGACCAGCAAGCCGGGGCTTCGCGCTGGTACTCGTGACCTGCGACGCAGGCTAACACACGCGCGGCGGGGCCGACCAGCCGGGCCCTTGTGTGGCCTGGACCACCCCGCCGCCCGCCCCGCGGCGCAGCGGGGCCCGGGGCCCGGGGCGCGGTCCCCCGCCCGCGCAGGCCGGGCGGGCCGCTGGTCCGCCGGGCGCACCGGTCCAGGGCACCCTGCCCGCGCGAGGGGACGGGGGAGGTGCGGGCGTTCGCCGAACGCGCGGGCCGCGCCCCGCTTGACAGCCGCCGAACCGGTCGGGCCATACTTGGGGTGCCTGCCCTCACGCCGCCGGTGCCCGGTTTCCCCCGGCCACCCTCCAGGCGCGAGACTCCAGAGCGTTGGAGTTTTCGCATGCCCGCGAGCGAGAGGTGTGTCCGTTGCACGGCGACGACCGTATCCAGCAGGTTCTCCGCAACCCCAGGGTTGTCCTCATCTCCGGCTACGCCCGTCTTCCCGACTCGGTGGCGAGCCATTCCCAGTACCAGCGGCTCGGCGTCGTCCTCGCCGTGGACACCGCGGACGGCCGCATCGTCGCCGCGGACACCACCCTGCTCACCGACCTGGGCAAGGACTTCTTCCGCGCCCTGGTCGAGGGCGCCTCGGTCACCGAGGACATCGCCGAACTGGTCCAACGGGTACAGACGCGGTACGCGGGCCAGTCCGGCGCCGCACTGACCACGGCCCTGCGCCGCTGCCTGGAGTCCTACTACCAGCTGCGGGAGGGCGACCAGCTGCCCGGCGGCCCCGACGCCAAGGAGTGACACCCCTCGTGACCGACACCCCGCCCGTTCCCGGCGACGACGCCCCCGGCCCCGGGCCGGGCCCGGCCGCCCCGCTCCCCCTCGCGGGGGTGCGCGTCGCCGACCTCTCCCGCGTGCTCGCGGGCCCGTACGCGACCATGCTCCTCGCCGACATGGGAGCGGAGGTGGTCAAGGTCGAGCAGCCCGGGCGCGGCGACGACACCCGCGCGTGGGGCCCGCCCTGGGCGGGCCCCGCCGACGGCGGGGACGGCCCCGGCGAGGCGGCCTACTTCCTGTCGGTGAACCGCAACAAGCGCAGCCTGGCCGTGGACCTGAAGGACCCCGACGGCCTGGCCGCCGTCCAGGAGCTGTGCGCGTCCTCCGACGTGGTCGTACAGAACTTCCGGCCCGGCGTGATCGACCGGCTCGGCCTCGGCTACGAGGCGGTGAGCGCACGCAACCCGGCCGTCGTGTACTGCTCGGTGAGCGGCTTCGGCCCGGAGCACGAACCGAGCACCCGTCCCGGGTTCGACATCGTCGTGCAGGCGGAGAGCGGCCTGATGTCCACCACCGGCCCCGCCGACGGCCCGGCGAGCAAGGTGGGGGTGGCCCTCACCGACGTGCTGACCGGTCTCAACGCCGCCGTCGGGATCCTGGGGGCGCTGATGAGGGCCCGTGTGACCGGCCGGGGCGAGAACATCAGCGCGTCGCTGATCAACTCCACCCTGTCCGGCCTGGTCAACCTCACCCAGCAGGCGCTCGTGACGGGGGCCGAACCGGCCCGTGTCGGCAACGCGCACACCACGATCGTCCCCTACCAGGTCTTCCCCACCGCCGACGCGGAGATCGTGGTCGCCGCCGGCAACGACGCCCTGTACCAGCGGCTGTGCCGGGCACTGGACCGCCCCGACCTGGCCGAGGACCCGCGCTACGCCACCAACCCCGGGCGGGTGGCCCACAGGGACGAGCTGGTGGGAGAGCTGTCCGCCGTCCTGCGCGCCGAACCGGCCGACCACTGGATGGACCTGCTGGTAGGGGCGGGGGTCCCGGTGGGGCGGGTGCGGGGGGTACTGGACGCGCTGCGCACCGCCGACGCGAACGGCGACGACGTCCTGCGCACCGTCGAGCACCCCACGGCCGGGCTCCTCGAACAGGTCCGGGCGGGTTTCCGCCTGGAGGGCACTCCCCCGCCGCTCGCGGCGCCGCCGCTCCTGGGACAGCACTCCCGCCAGATCCTCACCGAACTCGGCGTGGACGGGGCGCGTGTGGACGCGATGGTCACCCGCGGCGCCGTCCACGAGCCCGACCCCGAGCCGCCGGCCGCGCACTGACACGACCGCCGCGGCCCCCGCATCCCGCACCGGGCCGCACCGCCGACCGCACCACGAAGGGACACCCACCCATGAGCGACTCCCGCAGGGCCTCCGCCCCGGACCCGCACGACTTCCTGGCCGTGGACGCCGAGCTGTCCGACACCGAGCGGGACGTCCGTGACGCCGTGCGCGGCTTCGCCGGGCGCGAACTGCTGCCGAACGTGGCCGAGTGGTTCGACGCGGGCACCCTGCCCGACCCGCGCGGCCTGGCCAAGGCCTTCGGGGACCTGGGGCTCCTGGGCATGCACCTGGAGGGGTACGGATGCGGCGGCTCCAGCGCCGTGGCCTACGGGCTGGCCTGCCGCGAGCTGGAGGCCGTCGACTCGGGCCTGCGCAGTTTCGTGTCCGTGCAGGGTTCGCTGGCCATGGCCGCCATCCACAAGTTCGGCTCCGAGGAGCACAGGACCGCGTGGCTGCCGAGGATGGCGGCGGGCGACGCGATCGGCTGCTTCGGGCTGACCGAGCCCGACTCGGGCTCCGACCCCGGCTCCATGCGCACCCGCGCCCGGCGGGACGGCTCGGACTGGGTGCTCGACGGCACCAAGATGTGGATCACCAACGGGTCGGTCGCCGACGTGGCCGTGGTGTGGGCCGCCACCGAGGACGGCATCCGCGGGTTCGTGGTGCCCACCGACACCCCGGGTTTCTCGGCCAACGTCATCCACAGGAAGCTGTCGCTGCGCGCGTCCATCACCTCCGAGCTCGTCCTGGAGGGGGTGCGCCTGCCCGCCGACGCGGTGCTCCCCGGGTCGAAGGGCCTGGGGTCCCCCCTGTCCTGTCTGAACGAGGCGCGCTACGGGATCGTGTGGGGCGTCGTCGGCGCCGCGCGCGCCTGTTACGAGGCGTCCCGGGAGTACGCGATGACCCGCGAGCAGTTCGGACAGCCGATCGGCGGGTTCCAGCTCACCCAGCGCAAGCTCGCCGACATGGTCGTGGACGTCAACCACGCGGGCATGACGGCGCTCCGGATCGGCCGCCTGAAGGACGAGGGGAACTGCCACCACAACCATGTGAGCTTCGGCAAGTTCGCGAACGTGGCCGCGGCCCAGCGGGTGGCGCGGACCGCCCGCGGCGTCCACGGTGCGAACGGCATCACCCTGGAGTACCCGGTGATGCGCCACATGGTGAACCTGGAGACGGTCGCCACCTACGAGGGCACCGAGGAGATCCACGCGCTCAGCATCGGCCAGGCCGTGACCGGGATCTCCGCGTTCCGCTGACCCGCGTCCCCGGGGGCTCCGCCCCGCTCCGGCCGGGCCCGCGCGTCCCGCCCCCGGGGAGGGCCGGGCTGGGTCGCAGGAGGCGGGGAGCGGGGCGCCGCGGGGGCCGGACGCCCGGATATGACCCTCTCCCGGTGTCGCCGGTCGCTCGGAACCACCACAATGGGGAGCATCCGATCGAGGGAGTTACCGAGATGGTGAACGAACCGACGAAGCGGTTCGAGATGACGCGGGTGCGGCGGGTCGCCAACGCCTTCGTCAGCGGCTTGGTCAAGTACGGCCTGGGAACGCCCGCGACCCACCTGCTCACCACGCGTGGGCGCAAGTCGGGTTTCCTGCGCACCATCCCGCTCGACGTGCTGGACAGCGACCGGGGCAGGTTCCTGGTCTCCCCGTACGGTGAGGTCGACTGGGTGCGCAACCTCCGCAAGGACGGGTTCGCGACCCTGCGGCAGGGTGGCTGGATCGAGCTCGTGAGCGTGCGCGAACTCGGACCCGAGGAGGCCGGCCCCCTGCTCCGGGAGTACGTGAACCACCCGCGGGCCGCCGTGGTGGGACCGTACTTCGAAGCGCCTCCGGACGCCCCGGACGAGGCGTTCGCCGCCGAGGCCGACCGGCACCCGGTCTTCGAGATCGTGCGTTCCACGACGATCCGTATCTGAGGCCGCGCGCCGGAACACGGGGAGGCCCCGGACGCCCCGCGAGGGGACGGCCGGGGCCTCCCGGCTGTCCGGACGGTCCCTCTCGGGACGCTGCGCGGCGTCCGGCGCGGTCGCGCCCTCCCGGGCGCGGAGGCGCGCCGGGAGGAGGCCCGGTGGACGCGGCCGGGCCGCACGGAGCGGGGCCTAGTTGCGGACCCTGTAGACGTCGTAGACGCCGTCCACGCCGCGGACGGCGCGGAGCACGCTGCCCAGGTGGGCCGGGTCGGCCATCTCGAAGGTGAACCGGCTCTGGGCGACCCGGTCGCGGCTGGTCTGGACGGTCGCGGACAGGATGTTGACGTGCTGGTCCGAGAGCACCCGGGTGATGTCGGACAGCAGGCGGGACCGGTCCAGGGCCTCCACCTGCAACGCCACCAGGAACATCGAGTCGTCGGTGGGCGACCAGTCCACCTTGACCATGCGCTCGGTGTCCAGGGTCGCCGCGTTCACGCAGTCCTCGCGGTGCACGGACACGCCGTTGCCGCGGGTGACGAAGCCGATGATCTCGTCGCCGGGGACCGGCGTACAACACTTGGACAGTCGCGCCCACACGTCGGCGTCGCCCTCCACGACCACGCCGGGGTTCCCGGACTGGCGCTGGCGGGGCGCCTTGGTGGGCAGGGACGACTCCGCGATGTCCTCGGTGTGGCTCTCCAGCCCGCCCATCGAGTCGACGAGCTTGGCGACGACGCTCTGCGCGCTGACCTGGTGCTCGCCCACGGCCGCGTAGAGGGAGTCCACGTCCGGGTAGCGCAGGTCGCCGGCCAGGGCGATGAGCGCCTCACCGCTGAACAGGCGCTTGACCGGCAGCTCCTGCTTGCGCATGACCTTCGCGATCTCGTCCTTGCCCTGGTCGATCGCCGCCTCGCGGCGCTCCTTGGTGAACCAGTGCCTGATCTTGTTGCGGGCGCGGGCGCTCTTGACGAAGTTCAGCCAGTCGCGGCTGGGGCCGGCGTCGGGCGTCTTGGAGGTGAGGATCTCGACGGTCTCGCCGTTGTGCAGCTCGTTCTCCAGCGGCACCAGGCGGCCGTTGATCCTGGCGCCGACGGTGCGGTGGCCGACCTCGGTGTGGACCGCGTAGGCGAAGTCGACGGCGGTCGCGCCCTGCGGGAGGGGGATGACGTCGCCGTCGGGGGTGAAGACGAACACCTCCTGCACGGACAGGTCGAACCGCAGCGACTCCAGGAACTCGCCCGGGTCCTTGGTCTCCTGCTGCCAGTCGATGAGCTGGCGCAGCCACTGCATGTCCGTGCTGCCCTTGGGCCTGGCCTCGGGGCCGCTGTTGCGGTCCTCCTTGTACTTCCAGTGCGCGGCGATGCCGTACTCGGCCCTGCGGTGCATCGCCCGGGTGCGGATCTGGAGCTCGACGGGGTTGCCCGAGGGCCCTATCACCGTGGTGTGCAGCGACTGGTACATGTTGAACTTGGGCATCGCGATGTAGTCCTTGAACCGCCCCGGCACCGGGTTCCACCGGGCGTGGATGGTTCCGAGGGCCGCGTAGCAGTCGCGGACGCTGTCCACCAGGACCCGCACGGCGATGAGGTCGTAGATCTCGTCGAAGCCGCAGTTGCGGGCGATCATCTTCTGGTAGATGGAGTAGTAGTGCTTGGGGCGTCCGCGCACGGTCGCCTTGAGCTTGGACTCGCGCAGGTCGCCCGAGACCGCCTCGATGACCTCCTGGAGGTACACGTCGCGCCGGGGAGCGCGTTCGGACACCAGGCGGGCGATCTCGTCGAACCGCTTGGGGTAGAGGGTGGCGAACGCCAGGTCCTCGAGCTCCCACTTGATGGTGTTCATGCCCAGCCGGTGGGCCAGCGGGGCGAAGATCTCCAGGGTCTCGCGGGCCTTCTTCTCCCTCTTCGCCTTGGACGGCAGGTAGCGCAGGGTGCGCATGTTGTGCAGGCGGTCGCACAGCTTGATGACCAGGACGCGGATGTCGCGGGCCATCGCCACGACCATCTTGCGGACCGTCTCGGCCTGGGTGGCCTCGCCGTACTTGACCTTGTCGAGCTTGGTGACACCGTCGACGAGCTCGGCGATCTCGTCGCCGAAGTCGGCGCGCAGCTCGTCGAGCGAGTACTCGGTGTCCTCGACGGTGTCGTGCAGCAGCGCGGCGGCGAGGGTGGCCTCCTGCATCCCCAGCTCGGCGAGGATCGTGGCGACCGCGAGCGGGTGGGTGATGTAGGGGTCGCCGCTCTTGCGCTTCTGTTCGCGGTGGTGGTGGGCCGCCACCTCGTAGGCCCGCTCGATCAGCCGCACGTCCACCTTGGGATGGGTGGCCCGCACGGTCTTGATCAGTGGTTCGAGCACCGGGTTCATCGTCACTCCCCGCTGGGCGCCGAGTCGGGCGAGCCTTCTGCGTACTCGCACCGTGGAGGGCGTCGCGGAGGGGGACGGCTGCCGCCCCTCCCCGTAGACGTCGGAGGGCGCCGCTCCGGTCGCGGCGCCCTCCGGGCGGTCCTTCTGTGGTCCTGTGTCCGCGGTCGGCACGCCGGTGCCGTCCGCGTGTGCTCCCGGCACGGCGGGCCGCCGCGGCTCGCTCGCGGATACGGCCCCGGTCGAAACCACTTCGTTTGGCATGCCTACCTCCCGCGGATTCGCCCGGGTCGCGCGGGCGCCGTCAGCGCCGCCCGCCTCCACCGGTGCACGTGCGTGTCATCAGGGCCGGTCGTGACATGGTCGCCGCGGTACCTCTCCCACCAGTCTAGTGTTCGGCCGCAGACCCCACCCCACCAGGTACGACAACGAGTGACTCAGGTCACTGGGCGTGTCACACCCCGCGGTGGAGTACGTCAACGATGACGGACCGCCGCGCATTCCCTGGGGGCGGCGCCGGGATCGGTGCGGCTCGGGGTCAGACCGAGAGGAGGGTGTGCAACTCCACGTCGGGCAACTTCCCGCGCCCGTGGAGCGCTGAGAGCTCCATCAGGACGGAGAATCCCACGACCGTACCACCCGCTTTGCGGACGAGGTCCACCGCGGCCCTGCCGGTGCCGCCGGTCGCGAGGACGTCGTCGACGATGAGCACGCGGCTGCCCGGGGTGATCGCGTCGGCGTGGATCTCGACGGTCGCGGTGCCGTACTCCAGATCATAGGACTGGTCGATGGTGTCCGAGGGCAGTTTCCCCGCTTTGCGGGCGGGGACGAAGCCCGCTCCCAACTCCATGGCGACCGGGGCACCGAAGATGAATCCGCGCGCCTCGAGTCCGACCACGTGGTCCACCCCGGCGTCGCGGTAGGGGGCGCAGAGCCCGGCCACGGCGGCGGCGAAGGCCTCCCGGTGGTTGAGCAGCGGCGTGATGTCCTTGAACAGGATGCCTGCGTGCGGGAAATCCGGGATGTCGCGGATGTGGGCCTTGATGAGCTCCAGGCTCGGCGCGCCGTCCGCGGTCGCGGTGTCGTGGGGCATGTGCGGTGGGACCTTCTGCTGTGGTGTCGGAGCTGTGGCGCCGGGGCCGGACACGGCGGTACCGGCCCCGGAGAGGGGGCCGGTACCGAAGTCTGTGGACCCCGCCGGGGCCTGCGGCCGTCAGCCCTTGGGCTTGTCGTCGTCGCCGAAGTCGGGACGGTCCTCGACCGGGGTGTCGTCGGCGGCGGGCGTGATGACCTCACCGACGCCGGCCTTGAGCATGCGGATGCGCGTGCCGGGCGAGATCTCCAGCAGGACGTCCTGCTCGTGGATCTCGACGATGGTCGCGAAGATGCCCGCCTTGGTCATCACCTCGACGCCGGGGGCGAGAGCGCTCTGCATCTGCGCCTCCTGCTGGCGACGCTTCTGGTTCGGGCGCCAGAACAGCAGCCAGAAGACCAGGATGATCATCAGGAACGGGAACAGCATACCGAGAAGCCCGCCCGTGGGCTCTGCTGCGTCGGCGAGGTGGTAAAGGCCCTGCACGGGGGCGTCCTTCCTGACGTTTCGTCACGTGGCCCACGGGTGCCGGTTGGGACACCTCGGCGGCCACCTTCTTCGTGTCGACCGAACCGGGAACGATCCGGACCACATCCGGCACGTACAACGCACCGGACGTCCAACTCGTTCCGCCGGTGTCCAACGACACGTACGGAGCCATGCCCCGTATCGGCTGATTCGTCCCAGCTTACGTGGCGCCGGTCACCAATCCCCCACCGACCGAGATCGGAGTGTTAACGGTTCAGCCCCGTTTCACGCACGCGGAACCCATTGTGCCCGGACAGGCGCCCCGTGTCAGCCCACCCCGTCAGGAGGTACCGGAGGCCGCCCGGTCAGGGCGTCCCCGTCCCTGCGCCGCCGGAGGCCGCGGACCCGTTGGCCGACCCCCCGGCGGCGGCGCCGGCGGTCGCCGCGCCGAACGCGGCGTCCGGCGGCGGCGTCAGCCCCATGTGCGCCCAGGCCTGCGGGGTGGCGACCCGCCCGCGCGGGGTGCGCGCCAGGAAGCCGGACCGGACCAGGAACGGCTCGGCCACGACCTCCACGGTCTCGGCCTCCTCCCCCACCGACACCGCGAGCGTGGACAGGCCGACCGGGCCGCCGCGGAAGCGGTTCATGAGGACGTCGAGGATGGCGCGGTCCAGCCGGTCCAGGCCGAGTTCGTCGACCTCGTACAGTTCGAGCGCGGCGCGGGCGGTCCGCAGTGACAGGTGCCCGTCGCCCCGCACCTCGGCGTAGTCGCGCACCCGGCGCAGCAGCCGGTTGGCGATACGGGGCGTCCCGCGCGAGCGCCCGGCGATCTCCCGGGCCGCGTCCTCCGCCAGGGGTGCGCCGAGCAGCCCGGCGGAGCGGTTCAGGATCTGCTCCAGCTCCTCGGGCGAGTAGAAGTCCATGTGCGCGGTGAACCCGAACCGGTCGCGCAGCGGGGCGGGGAGCATGCCCGCCCTGGTGGTGGCCCCGACCAGGGTGAACGGGGCGATCTCCAGGGGGATCGCGGTGGCTCCGGGCCCCTTGCCGACCACGACGTCGACCCGGTAGTCCTCCATCGCCACGTAGAGCATCTCCTCGGCGGGGCGGGCCATCCGGTGGATCTCGTCCAGGAACAGCACCTCGCCCTCCTGGAGGGTGGACAGCACCGCTGCCAGGTCGCCGGACCGCTCGATGGCGGGGCCCGAGGTGATGCGCAGCGGGGCGCCCATCTCGGCGGCGACGATCATGGCCAGGGTGGTCTTGCCCAGACCGGGGCCGCCGGACATGAGGATGTGGTCCGGGGCCCGGTTGCGCCTGCGGGCGCTGTCGAGCACCAGGGAGAGCTGTTCGCGCACCCGCTTCTGTCCGACGAACTCGTCCAGGGCGCGGGGGCGCAGGGCCCCCTCGACCTGGCGGTCGTCGAGGCTGGCGTCGGAGGAGACCGCCTCGCGCTCGTAGGGGGCGGGCTCGTACGCCTCGCGGGGCTCGTGCGGTTCGTGCATGGGGTCCATCCCTCCCTCCTAGGCGCGGCTGAGCCTGCGCAGAGCGGTACGCAGCAGGACGGCGACGTCCGTGGACTCGGACTCGGCGGTGACGGCCGCCGCGGCGGCCTCGGCGTCCTTGGCCGACCAGCCGAGGTTGACCAGGCCGGAGACGACCTGCGCGCGCCGGGCGGAGTCGGACACCCCCGCGGGGGCGCCGTCGGCGGGCGGCAGCGTGCCGTCGCCGAGGACCGGCGACTCCAGCTTGCCCGCCAGTTCGAGGACGATGCGCTGCGCGCCCTTCCTGCCGATGCCGGGCACGCGGGTGAGCGCCGCGGTGTCCTCGGTCGCCACGGCCTGGCGCAGGCCGGCCGGGCTGTGGACGGAGAGGATGGCCAGGGCCAGGCGCGGCCCGACACCGGAGGCCGTCTGCACCCGCTCGAACAGGTGCCTCTCGTCGTCGTCGGCGAACCCGAACAGGGTCAGGGAGTCCTCGCGGACGATGAGGCTGGTGGCGACGGTGCCGGTCTCGCCGACGTGCAGCCGGGACAGTGCGGAGGGGGTGCACTGGACGGTCATGCCGACCCCGCCGACGTCGATCACGGCGCTGCCCGCGCCACGTGCGGCCACCCGGCCGGTGAGGAACGCGATCATCTCGTGCGGGCACCGGGGGCGGCGCCCTTCTCCTTCCTGGGGGCGGGGAACTAGCGGCCGCGGGTACGGCGGGCGAGTTCCACCTTGCGGGCGAAGTCCTGTGCGGCCTGTGCGACGCGCGCCTGGGCCCCACCGCGCCAGATGTGGCAGATGGCCAGGGCGACGGCGTCCGCCGCGTCCGCGGGTCTGGGGGGACCGTCGAGTCCGAGGATACGCGCCACCATGGTGCCGACCTGTGCCTTGTCGGCACGGCCGCTGCCGGTGATGGCGGCCTTGGCCTCGCTGGGGGTGTGCAGCGCGACGGGCAGGCCCCGCCGGGCGGCGCACACCAGGGCGATGCCGCTGGCCTGGGCGGTGCCCATGACCGTGCTGAGGTTGTGCTGGGCGAAGACCCGCTCCACGGCGACCGCGTCGGGCTGGAACCGGTCCAGCCACTCCTCGATCCCGCGCTCGATGCCGACGAGCCGCTGGGGGAGTTCGGTGTCGGGGCTGGTGCGGACGGCGTCGGCCCCGAGCAGGGTGAGCGGTTTGCCGATGGCCCCCTCGACGACACCGACGCCGCACCGGGTCAGCCCCGGGTCGATCCCCAACACTCGCACTCCGCACACCCTCGCTCGTCTTCGCACAGCCGGTCGAACGTCCGTTCGCACCATGCTAGCGGTGGGCACCGACCCCCGCCGTCCGCCCGCCCGGGCGTGTCGCCGCCCCGCCGCCGCTTCCCCGGCGACGGCGCGGCGGCTCAGTCGAGCCCGGGGCGCGCTCGTCCCGCCGCTCTCCGCGGCCTTCACGGCGTCCGCGGAGCACGGCTTCCACGGCCTGGGACAGCGGATGGTCCTGACGGTCGGACTCTCCTGGTTCGCGGCCGCCGTGTGGTTCCTCCTGCGCTCCACCGCCCGGAAGGACCCGTCCCGGGGGCGGGCAACGGGAAAGGGGTGGACGGAGGCCGAACCGCGTGCTAAGTTCACCTCAGATCGAGAAAAACTCAGACTGAGAAGAACAAGGAACCGCACGTGACCGACGCCAGGACGCCACCGCACGACGGGCCGGAGAGCCGGTTCCTCTCGGGCTACGACCCCCACGCCTTCGCCCCCGCGGCGGTCACGGTCGACGTCGTCGCCCTCACCATCCGGCCGGAGGGCGACGCCGGGGAGGACGGAGCGCGGAGGGCGGGCACCCCCCACGTGCTGCTGACCCGGCGCGCCGCCCACCCGCAGCGCGGCTGGTGGGCCCTGCCCGGCGGGTTCGTCCGGGCGGAGGACGGGCCGGACGGCCCCGCCGACCCCGACCTGCCCGACGCCGCCCTGCGCGTGCTGTCGGAGAAGACCCGCCTGCCCACCGAACTGCACCTGGAGCAGCTGGGCACCTACGGGGCGCGGGGCCGGGACCCCCGCATGCGCGTGTTCTCGGTCGCCCACATGCTCCTGGCCCCCGACCTGCCCGACCCCCACAGCGGCCGCGACACCGAGGAGGCGGCCTGGGTCCCGTGGAGCGGGCTCGGACTCGGACTCGGCGAGGACACCCGCGCCGACCGCGACCTCGCCTTCGACCACGGGCGGATCATCGCCGACGCGGTCGAGCGCGCCCGCTCCAAGCTGGAGTACACCGCTCTGGCCACCGCGTTCCTGCCGTCCGCCTTCACCATCACCGCGCTGCGGGAGGTCTACCAGGCGGTGTGGGGGCGCACACTGCACGCCGCCAACTTCCACCGCAAGATCCTCGCCACCCCCGGGTTCGTGGAGGACACCGGGGAACTCGCCGAGCACGGCGGCCCCGGCGGCGGACGCCGCGCCCGCCTCTACCGGGCCGGGGGCGCCGCGCTCCTGCACCCGCCCCTGCTGAGGAGCACCCAGTGACCGGGGCGGGACGACCGCGACGGGGACCACGCCACCACGCACAGGAACGGAGGACCTGATGGGCACGGAACCGCACGACACCGCAGCCTTCGACGCGGCGCTGCGCGCCGTCACCATGGCCGAGGACCCCGTGGC
This sequence comes from Nocardiopsis codii, assembly GCF_036327455.1. NCBI lineage: Bacteria > Bacillati > Actinomycetota > Actinomycetes > Streptosporangiales > Nocardiopsidaceae > Nocardiopsis > Nocardiopsis codii. The sequence continues at coordinate 181,479 of NZ_JAUZMY010000013.1, forward strand.
GCTGTTCGGCCCGGTGCCGGCCGGCGGCGGAGACGTCCCCCGGGCCGCCACTGCCGCGTACCGGCGCCTGGCCCGCCTCGTCCACCCCGACCCCGCGCCCGGGGGGCGCCGCACGGAGGCCGCGTCGGCCTTCACCCGGCTCACCGGGCTGTGGAGCCTGTACCGCGACATGGTCTCCGGGGACCTGGGCTTCGACGACCTCAACCTCGTCACCCGCACACGCGGCTACCGCGTCGCGGCCGGGCGTATGGCCCGGGGCGACGTCGCCGACCTGTACCCGGTGCGCTACCGCGAGGGGACGTGGCACGACGCCGTGCTCAAACTCCCCCGGTCCCAGCGCGACAACGACCTGATGGAGGCCGAGGCGACCGCACTGCGCCGCCTGCGCGAGAAGGGCCACGAGCACTACCGGGCGTTCGTCCCCGAACTGGTGGAGTCGTTCAAGCACCGCGACGCCGCGACCGGCGTGGAGCGGCGCGCGAACATCCTGGGGCGGCTGCACGGGTTCCACACTCTCGCCGACGTGCGCCGCGCGTACCCGCAGGGGATCGACCCGCGCGACGCGGCGTGGATGTGGCGGCGGCTGCTGGTGGCCGTCGGCAACGCGGCTCGGGCCGGGGTCGTGCACGGCGCGGTCGTGCCCGAGCACGTGCTCATCCACCCCGCCGAGCACGGGCTGGTGCTGGTCGACTGGTGCTACTCGGTGACCGCGCGGACGCCGCGCACCGCACCCCACGTCCCGGCGATGGTGCCGGGCCGTGAGGAGCTCTATCCGCCCGAGGTGGCCGCTCGCCGCCCGGCCCTCCCCCAGACCGACATCCACATGGCCACCCGGTGCATCGAGTTCGTCTCCGGCGGCCACCTGCCCCGTGAGCTGCGCTCCTTCGCACGCGGCTGCACCCTGCCCGCGCCCGAACGACGGCCCCGCGACGGGTTCGCCCTGCTCTGTGAACTCGATGACGTGCTGGAACGCCTCTTCGGCCCGCGCCGGTTCCGCCCGTTCCACATGCCGGAACCGACTCCCCCCACAGCACCGGTTCCCTAGACCACCGGCCGCCCGCACCGGACGGCCGCGCCCCGACCCACCACCCCCGAGAAGGAGACCACCCATGGGAAACAGCAACTGGTCCACCGACGCCTACCACGCGCGCCAGGCCTACAACTCCTCCGTCGGATCCAGCAGCTTCGGCTACACCGACGACGTGCTCTCGTCCGCCCCCCGCAACACGTGGAAGACCCACCCGAGCCTGAACCCCAAGGGCGTCGGCGTCCGCGAGAGCCGCGACTCCGACGAGCACCCCAACTCGCTCGCCATCTCCGTGCTGTTCGACGTCACCGGCTCCATGGGCAGAGTGCCCCGCATCCTCCAGACCAAGCTGCCGGACCTGTTCGGGCTGCTGCTGCGCAAGGGGTACGTGGAGGACCCGCAGATCCTGTTCGGCGGGATCGGCGACGCCACCTGTGACCGCGCCCCGATCCAGATCGGCCAGTTCGAGTCCGGGAACGAACTGGAGGACGATCTGGGCAACATCCTGCTGGAGGGCGGCGGAGGGGGCCAGGCCACCGAGTCCTACGAGCTGGCCATGTACTTCATGGCGCGGCACACCTCGATGGACTGCCTGGAGAAGCGGGGACGGCGCGGCTACCTGTTCATCATCGGCGACGAGATGGCCTACGCGGCGGTCAAGGAGCGCGAGGTGCGCGACGTGATCGGCGACGACGTCCCCGGGAACATCCCGTTCCCGCGGATCCTCGCCGAACTGCAGCGCAGCTTCGAGGTCTTCTTCATCATGCCGACGGGCAGCCACTACTACAACGACACGAGGGTCCGGGGGTTCTGGGACACCCACCTCGGCCAGAACGTGATCTACCTGGACGACATCGAAGCGGTGTCGGAGACCATCGCCGTCACGGTGGGACTGGCAGAGGAGGCCATCGACCTGGAGGAGGGGCTGTCGGACCTGGCCGAGGCCGGTTCGAACGCCGGGGCCGCGGTCGGCAAGGCGCTGCGCCCCCTCTCCTTCTCACGCGGCACGGTGGTGGTCGCGCCGACCCCGGGCGGCCTCGCCGGAACGGACGCGGGCGGGGTGGACCGGCTGTGACGGGGACTCCTCCGCCGTGGTCCGACGGGAACGCCGTCGTCGTGGACCTGGGGTTCGGCGACGCGGGCAAGGGCGTGACGGTGGACCTGTTGTGCGCGCGACGGCGCTTCGGCGCCGTCGTGCGCGCCAACGGGGGCGCGCAGGCGGCGCACAACGTCGTCGCCCCCGACGGTCGCCACCACACGTTCTCGCAGTTCGGGGCGGGGACCCTCGCCCCGGACGGGCCGGTTCCCACGCACCTGTCGCGGTTCGTGGTCGTGGACCCGTTCGCACTGGCCGCCGAGGCCCAGCACCTCGCGGAACTCGGGATCCCCGACCCGCTCTCCCTGGTCACGGTGGACCGGCGGGCTCTGGTCAGCACGCCCTGGCACCGGGCCGCGAACCAGGTGAGGGAACGGGCGCGCGGCGCCGACCGGCACGGCTCCTGCGGCATGGGCGTGGGCGAGGCCATGGCCTACGCCCTGGCCCGGCCCGAGGACGCGCCGACCGCCGGGGACTGCGAACACCCGGGGCTGCTGCGCCGCAAGCTGCGACGCCTGGCCGACCACCTCGCCGCCGTGCGGCGGGAGGCCGCCCGCGCGGGCGGGGCGCCGGAGGAGGCCGGGCCGGACGCGGACCCGGACGTCGAGGAGTGCGTGGCGGCGTACCGGGCGTTCGCCCGGCGGGTGCGGCTGGTGGACGAGTCGTACCTGCCGGAGCTGCTGGCCCGCACGCCCGTGGTGTTCGAGGGCGCGCAGGGCGTGCTGCTGGACGAGTGGCACGGGTTCCACCCGTACACCACGTGGTCGACCACGACCACGGCCAACCCGTTCGCGCTCCTGGCCGAGGCCGGGCGGCCAGGTGACGCACGCCGGATCGGCGTGGTGCGCACCTTCACCACCCGTCACGGCGCGGGGCCGCTGGTGGCGGAGGACCCGGCGCTGGGCGCGCTCCTGGTGGAGCGGCACAACGGCACGCACCCGTGGCAGGGCGTGTTCAGGGTGGGCCACCTCGACCTCGTCGCGCACCGGTACGCGCTCGCGGCCACGGGCGGCGTGGACTCCCTGGTGGTCACGCACGCCGACGCGCCCGCCCGCGCCGGGGACCGGCTGCGCTGGTGCACCGCCTACACGGGCCCGGACGGAGGCCCCGTGGAGCTCTCCCCCGGCGACGCGCCCCCACCGGACCACCCCGCCCTCCGGGCGCACGACGGCAGCGGCCCGCACCCCCGGGACGCCGACCGCGCAGCGGACCACCTGGCACGGCAGGAGCGTCTCACCCGCGCCCTGGAGTCGGCGCGGCCGGTCCTGTCGGCGGCCCCCGCCGCCCCGGCGCGGGCGATCGCCGACACGCTGGGCCTTCCGCTGGAGGCGGTGTTCTCCGGCCCCACCAGGGCCGACGCCCGTGTCCCGGCCACGGCCTGAGGCGGTGCACCCGTCCGGGAGCGGCGGCTCCGGGTGCACGCGTCCGCCGCCCGGCCCGCGGGAGGGCGGGCCGTGTCGCACCCGCGGCGGAGAGGGGGCCCGGGTTAGCGTTGCGCCGTGGCTTCCATCTCTGATCCCCGGGTCCGCGACTTCCTGCTCGAGGGCACCCGCACGGGCAAGCTCGCCTACGTCGCCTCCGACGGCCGTCCCCTGGCGGCGCCGGTGTGGTTCACGGTCGAGGGCGACGAGGTCGTCTTCAACACCGGCAAGGACACGGCCAAGGGGCGGGCCATCGCCCGCGACCCCCGTGTGACGCTGGTCGTGGACCTGGAGGAGGCGCCGTTCGGCTTCGTGCAGGTCCAGGGCGAGGCCTCCGTGTCCGAGGACCCCGGCGAACTCGTCCGGACCGCGACGGTGATCGCGCGGCGCTACATGGGCCCCGACAAGGCGGAGGAGTTCGGCCGCCGCAACGGCAGCCCCGGTGAGCTCGTGGTGCGGGTGCGACCCACCAGGGTGCTCGCCGCCTTCGACATGACCGCCTGAGGGGCCGGTACGGCGCTCAGCCGACCGCGTGGGCGACGAAGGCCTGCGCCCCGGCGGTGAGGGGGCCGCGCCTGCTGATCAGCGCCACGTCCAGGTGATCGGTGGGGGCCAGGTCGAGGACGAGCGCCCCGGCGCGTTCGGCGAGGTCGCGCCAGGCGTCGGTCACCACGGCGAACCCGGCCCCGGCCAGCACCAGCGGCAGGACGGAGAGGCGGTCCTCCGTCTCCACCGCGATGTGCGTCTCCAACCCGTCGGCGATCAGGTCGTCGACGAACCGGCGCATCCCCGACCCCCGCTGGCCCACGATCAGCCTGCGGCCCGCCAGCCGCTCGACCGGTACGGGCTCGCCCTCCAGGAAGGGGCCGTCCCTCGGGGCCAGGAGCACGAAGTCCTGCCGGACCAGCGGCCACACGCGCACCTCGGTCTCCGGGAGCGGCCCGGCCGTGGCCACCACGCCCAGTTCGCAGGCGCCGGTGCGGACCATGTCGACCGCGTCGCGCGTGGTCAGCGCCACCCGGACGGACACCGACATCCGCGGGTGGAGTCCCGTGAAGCCCGAGACCAGGTCGGTCAGCGGCTGGATCGCCTGGGTCGGCAGGGTCGCCACGTCCACCCTTCCGCGCCGCAGCCCCTGGGCCGCCTCGACGGCGGAGCGGGCCAGGTCCAGGCCGCGCACGGCCTCGCGGGCCGGTTCCACCAGTGCGTGCCCGGCCCCGGTCAGGACGACCCGGCGGCCGATCCGGTGGAAGAGGTCGCTGCCCAGGTCCCGCTCCAGCGACCGGAGCGCCTGGGAGAGCGAGGGCTGGGACAGGTGGAGGGCGGTGGCCGCGCGGTTCACGCCGCCGTGGTCGACCACGGCCAGGAAGTACTCCAGCTGTCGGACGTCCACCGCAGAGCTCCCGTCTCCTTATAGGCCTGGCCTATCAAAGGTATCGGCAGACGGTCTTGGACGCGCGCCCCGCGGACTGCTGGGATCGGTGCATGAGCGAGCCGCCGGCGACCGGGGCCTCCCCCGCGGCGCGGACGCGACGGGGGCGCGGGCCGTGGGAGGCCGTGCACCGGACCGCGACCGTCCCCTCCCGGGGCTCCGCGACACCGGCGGGTCGCCGCCCGGGACCGCACCACGGCGCCGGACACGCCGCCGCACGAGCCCACCACCCTCGACAGCACACGAGCCCCCACACCCACGGGAGACCACATGAAGCACTACCGCGTCGCCACGATCCCCGGCGACGGGATCGGCAAGGAGGTCCTGCCGGCCGCCCGCGCCGTCCTGGACCGTGTCGCCGCCCACCACGGCCTCTCCCTGTCCTACGACGAGTTCGACTGGTCCTGCGAGCGCTACCTGGCCGAGGGCGCGATGATGCCCGAGGACGGCCTCGACCGGATCCGGCACCACGACTCCGTCCTGCTGGGCGCCGTGGGTTGGCCCGGGGTGCCCGACCACGTCTCCCTGTGGGGGCTGCTCATCCCGATCCGCCGGAGCTTCCGGCAGTACGTCAACCTGCGCCCGATCTCCGTCCTGGAGGGGGTGCCCAGCCCGGTCTCCGGCGCACGTCCCGGCGAGGTCGACTTCGTCGTCGTGCGCGAGAACAACGAGGGCGAGTACTCGCAGATCGGGGGTCGGGCCTTCGAGGGCACCCCGGAGGAGACGGTCGTCCAGGAGTCGGTGTTCACCCGCAAGGGCGTCGAGCGGGTGCTGGAGTACGCCTTCGACCTGGCCGGGCGGCGAGGCGGGCGGCTGACCTCGGCCACCAAGTCCAACGGGATCGTGCACACCATGCCGTTCTGGGACGAACTGGTGGCGGAACGCGCGTCCGCCCACCCGGACGTGTCCTGGGAGCAGGAGCACATCGACGCCCTGGCCGCGAAGATCGTCCTGGCCCCCGCACGGTTCGACGTGATCGTCGGCTCGAACCTGTTCGGGGACATCCTCAGCGACCTCGCCGCCGCCGTCGCGGGCGGGATCGGGGTCGCCCCGTCCGCGAACCTCAACCCGGAGCGCGAGTTCCCGTCGATGTTCGAGCCGGTCCACGGGTCGGCCCCCGACATCGCGGGCCGGGGCCTGGCCAACCCGCTGGGCGCGATCTGGTCGGCGTCGATGATGCTCGATCACCTGGGCCACGCCGAGGCGGGCGCACAGGTCATGGACGCGGTCCGGACCGTGCTGGCGTCCTCGCCGGTGCGCACGGCGGACCTGGGCGGGACCGCGGGCACGGCCGAGTTCACCGCCGAGGTCATCGGCAAGCTCCCCTGAGCGCATGCACCCGGGCCGGTCGGACCACGCCGGAAGGCGCGACCCGGGAGTGTGCGGTGGTGAGGCGGATCGGGAGGTGATCGGGCCGCTGCTACCGCGCGGTCGGGGAACACGGCGCCCCTGCGGGCCCCGGCCCGTCGCCGGGGGACGCCGTTCGGCCCCGGTACGCGCAGGCCGGGCCGCCGCCGTCGGCCGGGCGCCGTCCCGCCCCGGTCCGCGGGGGCTCGCCTGTCCGGGCTGCGAGCACTGTGGCCGGGGTTCCGCCGTCGTACCCCCGGGTCTTGTTCTGACAGGACAACAGGGGCACGATGCGT
>NZ_JAUZMY010000097.1:0-509 GCF_036327455.1 Nocardiopsis codii
GGTGAGGCCGATCACGATTTCGTTCTGCGGCGAGACGACCTTGAACAGCGTGACCTTGTTGATGGCGAAGGCGGGATGGGACGCGACAGCGTCGACGAGAAGGCCTGCAAGGCCGAGGGCCAGCACGGTCTGGCGCGATCTGGTGGACATGGGCATTCCTTGAATACAGAAGTTCTTTGGACGCGTTTCTTGTTGGCGTTTTTACCGTTCGCAACGCGAACGGACCGCAGAGATAGGAGCCGCGCGGCCTGAGACAAGCCGCGCGGATCTATTTTTTCTCTGAGGAAGGGGAGCGTTGACGCGAGGTTTATTTGGGCTCGAGCTTCAATGCCGCGGAGTTGATGCAGTAGCGCAATCCCGTCGGTCCCGGTCCGTCGGGGAAGACGTGGCCGAGATGGCCGTCGCACTTCGCGCACAGCACTTCGGTGCGGACCATGCCGTGCGAGACATCGCGCTCTTCCGCGATGCTGCTGTCGGCGGCGGGCGAGGCGAACGCCGGCCAGCCGCAG
>NZ_JAUZMY010000098.1:0-505 GCF_036327455.1 Nocardiopsis codii
CCGGCTGCGAAGACGTTTCCGGTTTCGTCAACGGTGTAGTCCGTGGGTTCCCCCGACTCGGTTGTTACGATGCCTTCTGCATCGATGACGTAGGCGGTTGCATCGCGATCGAACAGAAGCTGCCGACCTTGCTCATCGAAGCCCGACCCTGGTTCGGCGTTAGGCTGCCCCACGCCACCCGGGAACTGGTCGATCAAGCAGAACACGCGCCCCGAGTTGTGGTCTTGGAACAGAACTGAGTCGATAACCGATGCTCCGAGGGCGCCCTCGCCGGGATACTCGAGGACTATCTGGGCCTCGTCCCACCGACGACCGTCTTCGCTGCGACGGATGACGAAATTGATGTCGTTGGGGCTGTCGTTGGCAATGCTGACACGTTGGTCTGCCCCGGCGATGAAGCTTCCGGAATCAAGTCTGATGAGCGATGGGATCCGGTAACTTTTCGAGCCTAGATATCCCGTGTCGAAGAGAGCTTGGGTACGTAGAGGAGCCACGTTGGCTAGGG
>NZ_JAUZMY010000014.1:0-184977 GCF_036327455.1 Nocardiopsis codii
GCCTCGCCAAGGGCATCCGCACCCGGCCGGGGACCCGCCGGGAGCAGCACCCGGCTCCGTCGGGCACGACACACTCGACGGACGCGGTGGTTTCGCCGATCCGACCAGAACGCAAGGTGGCAGACCGTGAAACGGCGTGAACAGAGCCAGACCGAACAGCTCAAACAGGCCCTCGCCGAGCGCGACGCCCAGCTCCAGGAGGCGCGCACCCGGCTCGCCGCCGTGGAGGACTCGACCTCGCTCCAGGTGGGGCGGGCGCTCACGGCCGCCGCCAAACGGCCCGGCCGTTCCCTCGTCAGACTCCCGCGCGACCTCTACCGGCTCTGGAGGCGCAGCGGGACCACCCAGCACGTCCAGCGCAGACGCCCCGGCGCGGAACCGGTCCGCTCCTTCGACGCCGACCGCCAGGAGGCCAGACTCCTCAGCGGGATGGTCGGGAGCAGTGAGGACCTGCTGGTCGCCGCCACCGTCGTCGGCTCCGCCATCCAGGACGCCGTCTCCCCCTACCTGCGCTCCGTGCCCCTGCGCCCCCACGACGCCCAGATCGTCATGGACGGCGTGGACGTGGACCTGGTCCTGGTCTCCTCCTCGGCCGCGGCAGCGGGATCGCCGTGGGCGCACGTGGGGGACCCGGCGGCCGCCGACCGCACCCGTGCACTGCACTGGGTCCTGGAGTCCGCCGCCGCGCGCGGCATCCCCACCGTCCTCCTCGACGACGCGCCGGCCCCGCCCGCACTGCGGGGGCTCGGCTTCGACCGCGTCCACCGGGGTGACGCCGGGGTCCCGCTGCACCTGTTCAACCCGGTCGCCGCCGACCTGACGCCCGGCCCGAAGGCGGTGTTCGTCCGGGGCACGCCCCAGGACCCCGTCCCCGAGGTCCTCACCGAGCTCGACGCCGGGGTCGTGGACGCGGACTCGCCCGGCCTCGCCGACGCCCTGCGCGCCGCCAACGTCGCCGTCGTCCCGGCGTTCCCGACCGAGGACACCCGGTTGCGACGCCGCGCCTGGGCCTGCGGCACCGGCGTCATCACCCACTCCGCCGTCCCGAACGCGGCCAACCCGCACGCGGAGGCGCTCGCGGTCTCGGTGCCGCGCATGCGCGCGGAGCGGGTCACCCCCTCCGCGATGCGGCTCCGGCTCCGCAAGGTCTTCCTGGAGGAGGCCACCCCGGTCCGCCTCGCCGGAATCCTCGGGGACCTGGACTTCCCGCCCGGAACGCCCGGGTCGGAGCTCCCGCTCCGCGGCCGCTCCGTCGCCGTCCTCGCCGACCCCGCGGGGGAGCCCGACGCCGACCTGCTCGCCGCCGACCTGACGGGCGCCGTCCTGCGGCCCACCGAGGTCGTCGTCCCCCACGCGGCGTCCCGCCTGCCGGGGATCCAGCGTCTGCGCGCCGAGGGCATCACGGTGCGGACAGTGCGCTTCAGCGCCCCGGACACACCCGCGGAGCTCACCCGGAACACGCCCGGCGCGCCGGTGCCGCGAGTCGGAGGACTCGGCCCGGACCGCTGGGCCGCCCTCGCCGAACGCGCCACAGCGCCCTGGGCCCACCTGTGGACGGGACCGGTCAGCCGGACACGGCTCGCCGACCTGGTGTGCGCCGTAGAGTGCTCCGACGCCGACGCCGTCGGCGCCAGCACCGGGGAGGGCCACGCGCCCGGCCCCGGCAGCCCGCTCGACGGAGCCGGGGAACGGGGCTTCTTCGACCGCCCGGACACGGTGGCGCCGCAGTACGTCTTCGTCAGCGAGGTCGTCCCGGAACTGGCCCGCACGCACCTGGTGCGGCGGGGCTGGAACCCCGACGAGTGGAACCGGCGCGGCGCCCGGCTCCTGGCCCTGGGACCGGACCACGGTCCGGCGGGCCCCGACGCCGACGACGAGGACGCCGTGTACAACTCCACGGACGCCTCCACCGGTGCCGTCGGTTGAACCCCGACCCCACCGACAGCGCCGACAGCCCCGCACGGGCCACCAGAAAGCATCCGAAGGGAAGAACGTGAGCACACCTCCTCCGCGCGCACTCTTGTACGGGGACGTGGATCTCAACATCATCGACGGCTCCGCGGTCTGGGCCCAGTCGATGGCGCAGGCCCTGGCCGCGGCCGGATGCGAGGTCACCCTGCTGCTGAAGGCACCCGTGCGCACCGACCGGCTCACCGAGCCCCTGACCCGGGTCCCCGGCGTCCGCCTGCTGCGTCCCTACGAGGACAAGCTGCTCCCGGACCTGGGCCCGCGCGGGCTCACGCCGGAGCAGGCCGTCGGCCTGCTCACACGGCAGCACGAGCGCAAGCCGTTCGACCTGGTGGTGGTGCGCGGCCGCCGCCTGGCCGGGCTCGCCGCCCAGGAGGAGGCGCTGGAGGGCAGGCTCTGGACCTACCTGACGGACTTCCCGCACAGCGTGGGCGAGCTGTCGGCGACCGCGACGGCCGAACTCACCCAGATCGCGGTGGCGTCCAGGTTCCTGCTGTGCCAGACCGAGGAGCTGCGGGCCTTCCTGGAGTCGTCGGTGCCGGCGGCCTGCGGTCGCTCGGTGCTGTTCCCGCCCGTGGTGGTGGTCCCCGAGGACGTGCGCGCCGACGGCGCCGCCCACGCCCGGGCCCGGCTCGCCTACACCGGCAAGTTCGCGCCCGCGTGGAACACCCTGGAGATGACCGCGCTCCCCGCCGAGCTGGCCGCACGGGGCGTGGACGCCGAACTGGTGATGATCGGCGACAAGATCCACGCCGAGCCCGCCGACTGGGCCAAGCGCATGCGCAAGGCGCTGGAGGGCACCCCGGGGGTGGACTGGCGCGGCGGCATGGCGCGCGCGGAGGCGCTCCGCCAGGCCGCCGAGTGCGGGTTCGGGCTGTCCTGGCGCGACCCCTCCATGGACGCCAGCCTGGAGCTGTCCACGAAGGTGCTGGAACTGGGGGCGCTCGGCCTGCCGGTGGTGCTCAACCGCACCCCCATGCACGAGGCGATGCTCGGAGCCGACTACCCGCTGTTCGCGGGGGCCGACGTCGGGTCCGTCGCCGAGGTCATCGCCCGCGCCCACCACGACCGGGCCCTCTACGCGGACGCGGCCGAGCGCTGCCGCGAGGCCGCCGACGCACACACCCTCGAAAGGGCCGCGGAGCGCCTGCGCGGCTACCTCACCGAGGCGCTGCCGCCCGCACCGGCCGGGGTCGACCCGGAGCGGCCGCTCAAGGTGGTCGTCGCGGGCCACGACATGAAGTTCTTCACCCGTCTCGCCGAGTACCTCGACTCCCTGCCTGGTCTGGAGGTGCGCATCGACGAGTGGGAGGGGCTGAACACCCACGACCAGTACAGGTCACGCGAACTCGCGGCCTGGGCCGACGTGGTGATCTGCGAGTGGTGCGGGCCCAACGCGCTGTTCTACTCCAAGTGGAAGCGCCCCGACCAGCGCCTGGTGGTGCGCCTGCACCGGTTCGAGCTCTACGCGGAGTGGCCGCGCAAGCTCGACATCGACAAGGTCGACGCCGTGGTGTGCGTGAGCCCCCACTACGCCGACCTCACCCGGGAGCTGACCGGGTGGCCCGCGGACAAGGTGATCGTGGTGCCCAACTGGGTGGACGACGAGCAGCTGGACCGCCCCAAGCTCCCCGGTGTCGAGTACTCGCTGGGCATGGTCGGGATCGCGCCGTCCCGCAAGCGCCTGGACCGCGGCCTCGACGTGCTGGCCGAGCTGCGCCGCATGGACCCGCGGTACACGCTCTCGGTCAAGACCAAGCAGCCGTGGGACTACTGGTGGATCTGGAACCGGCCTGAGGAGCGCGCCTACTTCGAGCGCGTGTACCGGCGGATCCAGCGCGACGAGCGGCTCGCCGCCGGGGTGGTGTTCGACCCCTTCGGCCCGGACGTGGCCACCTGGCTGCGACGGGTGGGGTTCATGCTCTCCACCAGCGACGACGAGTCGTTCCACCTGGCGCCCGCCGAGTGCGCCGCCTCGGGCGGCATCCCCGCGCTGCTGCCGTGGCCGGGTGCGGACACCATCTACGACCCGCACTGGATCCACGACGACGCCGTGGCCATGGCCGAGTCCATCCACGAGACCGTCAGCGGGGGCGGCTTCGCGGCCGAGGCCGAGCGGGCGCGCTCGGAGGTGACCAAGGCGTACGGGCTGGGCCGGGTGCGCTCGCTCTGGAGCGACCTGGTGGTGCGGGGGAAGGTTCCCGACCCGGTGCGGACGACGGCGCCGACCGAGGCCTGACACCGGCCCGGCTCCCGGGCTCCGTGCCCGGGGGCCGGTGTCCGGGGGCGGGCCGACGCGCGCCGCCGGGGCGCCCCGGACCCGGTCCGGGCGGCCCCGGCGGCGTGGAGGAGCCGCAGGCGGGTGCGCGGAGGAGGCGCCGGCCTCTCGTGGGGGCGGAGGCCGCGTGCTCTCCGGCCGCCCACGGGCCGTCGGGGGCGGCCGGCGGCCCGGAGAGGGCCGTCGCGGCCGGGAGGAGTGTTCTCCGGAAAGGCCTCCGGGTCACCGCGAGGCGCCCCGCGGGGGCGCTCGCGCGGGTGGTGCGGGGCCGGGGGCCTCGTGGCGGTCGGGCGCACGTCGCGGTCCGCACCGGTGCCGGAGACCTACGTCGCCCCTTCCGGGGCGGGTGCCACCGGCCGGCACGACCGGCCTCTGGGGTCAGTACGCCTAGGGCGTGTTCTGTGGATGCTTTCGGTTGACTCGGCGCTTGCGCCGATCGACGCGAGCGGCTTCCAGGCCATCTCTCGCAAGACGAGTAGCGCAGGTCAGCCCGGGTTTGGCTGTCCGAGCGCGGTCGGCGCAGCGAGAGGCAGCCTGGGGGACGCGAGCCCGGAATGATCCGCGGAACGCGCCCTAGACCGGGCCGGTCATCTTCGACAGCCCGCCCGCGCCGGCGGGCAGGAACAGGGCGAAGGTGGTCGGCCTCGTCTGCACCAGCTCGATCCGGGCGCCCTCGGACTCGGCGATGTGCCGGGCCAGGGCCAACCCCAGGCCGGTGCCCCCGCCGCCGCTGACCTCGCGTTCGAAGATCCGCCCGGACAGGTGCTCGGGCACACCGTCGCCCTCGTCGCTGACCTCGATGCGCACCGACTGGCCCGTGTCCAGGCGCCGGATGGTCACCGTCCCGGCGCCGTGCTTGTACGCGTTCTCCACCAGGGTCGCGAGGATCTGCGCCAGGTCGGTGGGGGCCGTCACCGCGGTCAGCCCGGAGGCGCCGGTGATGACCAGTTCGCGCCGCTCCTGCTGGAAGACCGGCTCCCACTCGGCCTGGAGGTGCTGGAGGACGGGGTCGAGCTCGACCGCCTCCACCTCGGGGTTCTGGCTCTTGCGCGCCCTGCCGAGCAGGCTCTCCACGGTCTCCACGAGGCGTTCGGTCTGGGCGAGGGCGGCCTCGCCCTCCTCACGGACCACGTCCGGGTTGCCGGACTCCGCGATGATCTCCTCCAGCCGCATCGTCAGCGCGGTGAGCGGGGTGCGGAGCTGGTGCGAGGCGTCGGTGGCGAAGTGGCGCTCGGTGGCGATCAGCCCCGCGATGCGCTCGGCGCTGCGGTCGAGGACCTCCGCCACCCGGTCCGCCTCGGGGATCCCGTACCGGTGCCCCCACGGCGTGGTGATCCCCGATCCGAGGCGTTCCGCGGTGGCGGCCAGGTCCACCAGCGGCAGCGTGAGCCGCCGCGCCTGGAACATCGAGAGCCCGACGGCGACGCCGATGGCGAGCAGGGACAGCGAGGCGATGCCCAGCCAGGCGCGCACGACGCTCTGCTGGACGGTCTCGGCGTTCGCCCACACCTCGACCAGCGTGCCCCTGCCGGTGGTCGCCGTGGCCTTGAGCAGGCTCGGCGCACCGGGCTCCTCGGGACTGAGGGCGGGGTCCCCCGCCGTCGCCCCCGAGGGATCTCCCGCCGGTGTGATCTGGATGTACCGGTTCGGGTGGTCCCGGTCGAACTCGGCGGGGTAGAGCTTCCCGTGGATCTCCAGCATGGTGTCGCTCTCGGCGCCGATCAGCTCCGCCTCGGCCTGGAGTTGGCGACTGCTCTCGTCGTGCACCAGCTTGTACGTGAGCGCCCCCAGGGGCAGCCCGAGCAGCATGACGGCGATGACGGTCACCACCAGGGTGGAGAAAACCATCCGCCTGCGCATGTCACCTCACGTCCGTCCGACCCCGACCGGGCCGATCGGCGCTGAGCACCTCGTGGCCCGAGGCCGTGTCAGTCCCGCTCGAACCGGAAGCCCACACCTCGGACCGTGGTGATGTACGAGGGCTGGTTGGCGTCGTCGCCGAGCTTGCGGCGCAGCCAGGAGATGTGCATGTCCAGGGTCTTGGTGGAGCCCCACCAGTTGGTGTCCCAGACCTCGCGCATGATCTGTTCGCGGGTCACCACCTTGCCCGCGTCGCGCACGAGGACGCGGAGGAGGTCGAACTCCTTGGTGGTCAGCTGTAGTTCGCGTTCGCCCAGCCAGGCGCGGCGGGAATCGTTGTCGATCCGCACGCCGTGCACGACGGGGACCTCGGCGCCGCCCCGGCGCAGCAGCGCACGGACACGGGCGAGGAGTTCGGCCAGTCGGAAGGGTTTGGTGACGTAGTCGTCGGCGCCCGCGTCGAGGCCGACGACGGTGTCGACCTCGTCGGCGCGGGCGGTCAGGATGAGGATCGGCGTTCCGTGCCCCTCGGCGCGGAGCCGGCGTGCCACCTCCAGCCCGTCCATTTCGGGCAGCCCGAGATCCAGGACCATGAGGTCTATGTCTCCCGCACGGGCCCGGTCGAGTGTCTCAATGCCGTTGACGGTCACGTCCACCGTGTAGCCCTCGCGGCGGAGTGCGCGCGCGAGAGGCTCTGAGATCGAGACATCGTCTTCGGCCAGCAAAACGCAGGTCATGTTGTCGATCGTAGGTCCGGGGTCGTGCATTTCCCTATTATGCGCGCCGGATGTCCCAAGGTTGGCTGAAAATACGCTAATCACATACCGGTCAAATGGTTCGATTGCCTCTCAGGCGACTTTTCTTTGCGCTTACTTGGTGAAACTGGGAGTCTTGGTCATATGCGCGCGCCGGAAGGCGGCTCCTGTGCTCTGTGGACACCCATGCCTCCCCCCGGAAGGTCACTCCGAATGGGAAAGTGGGAGGATTCATAACAAAACGGGTAGTAAAGCACCGCAGGGTGGGCATGGAACCCTGTCGGCGCCCGTCGCCCGTCCGCGGCCCCACCGGCACGCCCGCCCGAACCGGCGTCCCCCGACAGCGAGGAGACTGTACGTGAACCCCCACAACGAGCCCGGGCAGGACAGCGGCTCCGGTTCCCCGCCGCACAGGCCCCCGGGGGCGGCGGGGCCCCAGGGCTTCCCGGAATCCCAGGAGCAGCAGCAAGCGCAGGGGCCGCACGGGCCCCCTGGTTCCCAGGGGCACCAGCACTTCCGGGGCGGCCCCGGGGGTCAGGCGCCGGGTGGGAACCCCGGCCCGCAGGGGACTCCGGGGGACGCGGCACCCCGGCCGCCTGTTCCCGGGCGGTCCGGTCAGCAGCCGCCCCCGTTCCAGCCGCAGTCCCTGCCGCCGTCGCCGCCGCTCCAGGGGCAGGCGGCCGGGGTGCCGCCCTTCGGGGGACAGCCGGCGGGCGGCTCCACCTCCGCACCCCACGCGCCGCAGGGTGGGCGGCACCCCCAGGGCTCCCAGGGGGTGCCGCCGCCCCAAGGGCCTCAGGGCCCGCATGGACCCCAGGGACCCCAAGGGCCTCAGGGGCCGCTCGGCCCGCCCCCGGGACAGCCGCCCCGGCCCGGTCGCTACGGCACCGGCCTCCTGGCAGTGCTCACCGTCATCGCCGTCCTGGCCGGCGCCTCCTTCCTCGGCGGCGGCATGGTCCTCGGCTGGATGGCGACGGGCGGCTCCGTTGGGACCGACGCCCCCGGCCCCGCCGCGGAGCCCGGCGCGGACCCGTCGGCCGAGGAGTCCCCGACAGCCCGGCCCACGCCCACGGAGGAGCCCTCACCCACCGAGGAGCCGCTCCCCACGGACGAGCCGTCCCTCGAAGCCGAGGAGCTCCTCACCGCGGAGGAACTGGTCAACGAGTTGCGCCGCGACTTCGCCATCGAGGCGCGGGTGGACGTCACCGACGACATCTGCACGGCGGACGAAGAGGAGGAGGCCGGGAACCTCTTCCAGTGCACGTCCGCGATGGACACCAACCTGGTGCGGGCGATCGCCTTCGACGGCGCCGGGATCGCGCTGTTCGCGGCCATGGCCCTGCAGGAGAGCGAGGACAGCACCGCGACCGACATCCAGGACGCCTGCCACTTCGTGCTCATCTGGTTCGACGAGAACGGGATGGACCAGGACGAGCGCGACGACATGGCCGACGCGACCCGGGAGGCGTCGGGCTGCCCCTGACGGGCGCGCCGCGGCCCCGGCCCCGCGGGCCGTGCCCTGCCCGGGCGGCGGACCGGCACGGCCCACGGGGGCGGGGCGCGGGGAAACGTGTCGCTGCGCATCGCATTGAATACTCTGCGTAACAATAGTGGTGTTGGTGGGGGTTGGCCTGGATTCAGGTCCCCCCGCATCCATTCCACCAGGACCGCCCAGCCCGGTGCGAGTCCCCACCGTCTCCTGTGGACGACGGTCCCAGGACGCCGAGGCGGACCGGTCCCGCAGACGCGAGGAACGGCGATGGCACACAGAGGCACCCTGCGAGCGGCGATGGCGATGCTGGCGCTCGCCCTCCCCACGGCACTTGCGGCACCCGTCGCCGCGTCGGCGGACCGTCCCGCCGTCCCGGCCCCACGGGAGTCCGCCGCCGCGCCCGCGGAGCAGGAGGACCCCGGCGTCCACGTTGTCCCGGGCTCCTACTCGGCCCGCCACTACTACTCGACCTGGCGGGAGGCCCGCTCCTACTGGCAGCGGGACACCGGCCACCCCACGGGGTCCCGGCTGTCGGCCGGGCGCCACTACTTCTTCTGCCAGACCGAGGGGCAGCCCCACTCCGGCGGCGAGGGCAGGTACTCCACGTGGTGGGTGCTCACCGACGACGCCGACGGAAACCGCGACGTCTTCGTCAGCGCCACCGCCCTCCGGGTCGCCGAACCCTGGAAGCCGGTCCGAGGCCTTCCCGGCTGCTGAGGGCCCGCGCACGACGAGGGCCCGCCCGGGGGTGCGCACGCACCCCCGGACGGGCCCTCCCTCCTCCCGCCGGCCGTCAGCCCCCGGCCGGCGGTCCGGACGCCCGGCCCGGGCGCGCCGACCCCGCGAGGTGTCGGCGCGCCACCGTCAGGAGTCCAGTTCGGCGGGCGCCCCGTCGGCACCCTTGCGCCTACGGCTCAGGTACAGCGCGGCACCGCCCGCGCAGACGGCGACCAGGGCAGCCGCCACCAGGCCGAACAGCGCGCCACCCGTCTTCGGCAGCGTGCCGTCCGCGTCACCGGGCCTGCCCGGCTTGTCGTCACCCGGGGCGGTCGGCCCGGCGCTCGGCGGGTCCGTCGGCTCCGCGGGATCCGTGGGCTGGGCCGTCGGCTCGGTCGGAGGGTCGGTGGGGGGATCGGTGGGCGTGCCGCCGTCCGGCACCGTGGCCTCCTCGCCCACGACGATGCGGCCCGATCCGCCCTCGGGATACGCCTCCTCGGTGACCCGGCCCTCCAGGGTGTCGGTGAGCAGGCGTTCCAGGGCGACCTGGTAGGTCGCCCCCACGACGGTGAAGTCGGCGCCGCGGAACGGGTACATGTCCCCGCCCCGGGCGGAGAAGTCGTTGGTGACGACCGTGATCGGGTCACCGTCCACGACCCCGCCGTCCTCGACCAGGACCGTGCCGTCGTGCAGGATCACGTTGCGGACCCGCTCACCGGGGGTGGTCACGGCGCCCTCCCCGTCCACCACCTGCGCGGTGCGGGCCGGGTCGTACGCGAAGTTGACCCCGGCGACCTGCATGAACCCGCCGTTCGCGGCGGGCGCGGCGGCCACGCCCTGCTCCAGCAGCTCCTTGATCTGGGAGCGGGGGATGTCCGGGACCACGGCCACCTGGTTGGCGAACGGGGCGACGGAGTAGGTGTCCAGCGAGCTCAGAGGGCCGGCGGGGAGCACCGAGGCGTTGCGGATGCCCCCGCCGTTCTGGATCCCGATCTGCGGAGCGGGCACCCCGTACTCGCCGGCGTTGCGGACACCGGTGTCCAGCAGTCCGTCCGCGACCAGGTTGCCCAGGTTCGTCTCCTGGGTGCGCACACCCGGGTTCTGCACGCCGTTGAGGTCCACCTCGCTCCGGGCCACCTCCGTCTCCGCCAGCTGCGCGACGTAGTCGGAGACCGGCTTGGTCACCTGGGCCTCGACGTCGGGGTGGGGGGAGACCGCGTCTTCACCAGTGCCGGACACGCGCACCGGGCCGGAGCGGTCGGAGATCGACACCAGGTCGCCCCCCTCGAAGTTGACGACCAGGCGTCCCACGTACTTGTAGTTGGACCCGGCGGTCACGATCGGGACCTCCCGGCCGTCCGGGGCGGTGGCCACCAGCGGGTAGGCCAGCGGCTCACCCGTCCCCGGGTGGGCGGTGACCTCGTCACCGGGCACCAGGGCGTCGTCCGGGCCGGCCATCACCTCGTGGCCGCCCCCGGCGACGATGGCGTCGACGCCGGTCAGCTCCTGTGCGACGCGCTCCTCGTAGGCGATGTTCTGGAGGTGGGAGATCAGGATGATCTTGTCGATGCCCTCGTCGGTCAGCCGGTCGACCTCGGCCTGGACCGGGGCGACGAGGTCCTCGACCACGACGCCGCGCGGGCTGGTGATGGTGGCCAGCGGCGGGTACAGGGCACCGACGACCGCGACCTCCTGGCCGGAGACCTCGACCACCGTGCTCGGGGCGATCCTGCCCGCGGCCTCCTGGGCGGCGAGGTTCGGCTCGGCCGAGACGTCCACGTTCGCGGCGACCACCGTCGTGTCCCCGGTGAGCTGGTCGAGGAAGTCGGCGTACACGTCCGGGCCGAAGTCGAACTCGTGGTTGCCCATGGAGACCGCGTCGTAGCCGGCGTGGTTCGCCGCGACGGCGTCGTAGGAGGGTGCGCCCTCCTCCTGGGAGGCGGCGAACTCCGGTCCGGGAAGGTACATGTCACCGGAGTTGACGGTCACGACACCGCGCTCGTCGGCCTCGTCGGCCCCGGCCTCCGCACCGCTCTCCTCCGCGTCGCGGAGCTGGTGGAGCAGCGTCGTGAAGCGGGCGGCGCCGCCGAACCCGTCCTGGCCCGGCGCGGAGAGCAGCTGCGACTCGGGGTCGTTGGCGTGGAGGATCGTCAGTGTGAAGTCGGCGGAGCCCTCGGGGGCCGCGGGTTCCGCGGCGGCGTGCGGCATCGGGACCGCGAAGGCACTCGTCAGCATCAGTGCTGCCGAGGCGCGCACGAGTCTGGACATGTTTCCGGGGCTCCTTCGGGGGATCGGCGGGGTGTCCGCCTGCGGTCGGTGGGGGCCAGAGGGCATCACCCTAGGTCCGCGAGGGGGACGGGGCACGCGTTCGGCGGTTACGATTTGCAGAATCTGCGGTGCCGGTCAGGAGTTTCGTCCCAGCCGTATCGCCCTGTGTAGCGCCCCGCCCACAGATCATCACCCGCGGGGGCCGCCCGTGTCCGCGGAACGGGCGTGTCGGGGGGAATCGGCGGCACGATCCCGCGCCGGACGGACCGGCCGCCCCTACCATGGGGGAGGCAAGTTCGCTCGACACCCTCGGAGGACGTCCGTGTTTCCCTCTGGCCAGGACCCGTACGACCCCAACGGGACACAGGGCGGAGGCGACGTCCCGCCGCAGCGGGGGCTCCCCGACTTCGGCGCCCATTTCGACGCCCTCCGCCCCGACGCGCCCCTGCCCAGGAAGGTCGCGGCCGTCCGCACGCTGATGTACATCGGCGGCGCCTGCGGGCTCGGCCTGACCGCCCTGTTCCTCCTGGGGCTGAGCGTCCCCCAGGAGGTGATGGCCGACGCCCTGCGGCAGCAGGCCGACCTCGCCGCCGAGGAGGGCGTCGACCTCGCGGTCAGCGTCGAGATGATGCGCTCCATGATGATCACCATGGCCGCCGTCACCGGCGTGTACGGACTGCTGTCCACGTTCCTCGCGGGCAGGATCCGCCACCGCACCGTCGGCGTGTTCTGGGGGGTCGTGGCCTTCCAGACCGCAGCCGGGGGACTCCTGCTGTGGAACCTCGTCGCCGGCGACCTGATCGCCGTCGTCCCGCTGGGATTCGCGGTCACGATGATCGCCTACATGTTCTCCCGCGAGGGCCGCGCCCACTACGGACTCCTCTAGGCCGCGTTCCGCGGATCGTTCCGGGCTGGCGTCCCCCAGGCTGCCTCTCGCCGCGCCGACTGCGCTCGGACAGCCAAACCCGGGCTGACCTGCGCCACTCGTCTTGCGAGAGATGGCCTGGAAGCCGCTCGCGTCGATCGGCGCAAGCGCCGGGTCAACCGAAAGCATCCACGGAACACGCCCTGGGGGGTGCCGTCCGGGGCCTCCCGGCGCCGGGGCGAACACCCCCGTCCAGCCGGCAGGGCGGCCTACGGCGCGACGCCGTCCGTCCCCCCGCCCGGGGCCGGGCGGCCGAACAGCCGCGCGCCCTCGCGCGGGAGCTGCGGCGGGCGCACCGCCACCTCCGTCCACCGGCGCTCCAGCAGCCGGCGCACGGCCGTGACACCCGTGGCCGGCGAGGTCCCCCCGTCGTCCTCCGGTGCGCGGACCCCTCCCTCGGGGTTCTCCAGGGCGAGCGCCTCCCGCAGCAGTTCCGTTGAGTCCGGCCTGTCGTCCGGGTCCTTGGACATCGCGGCGAGCACCAGCCGCTCCAGTCCCGGCGGCAGGTGCTGCAGGTCCGGCTCCTCGAACATCACCCGGCGGGCCATCTCCTTGGCGTCCGCCCTCCCGAACGGGTCGTGCGCCACGGAGGCGAACGCCACCACCGCGCCCCACAGGAACACGTCGGCCTTCTGTGTCGTGGGCTGGCGCTGGTACTGCTCGGGGCTGACCCACCCGGGCGTGCCCAGCCTGTCCACGCGCTCGGCGATCCGCTCGTCCGCCAGGCTGTCCGGTGAGGGCAGCCTCAGGTCCCGGTAGGCGCGGCGCATCCGCCGCAGCCGGATCCACTTGGTCGGATCCGGGTCCTCCACGGGGTGCGCGATACCGAAGTCGAGGAGCTTGGGCCCCGTGGACGAGAGCACCACGTTGCTCGGTTTGAGGTCGCGGTGCACCACCCCGGCGGCGTGGATGGCCCGCAGCGCCTCGGCGGTCCCGACGGCCAGGCCCAGGAGCATGCCCTTGCGCAGGCGCCCGAACCGCTCCACGTGGTGCCGCAGGGTCGGTCCCGCCACGTACTCGGTGATCAGCCACGGAAGCTCGGCCTCCACGTCGGCGCGCACGAACCGGGCCACCGACGGGCTGTTCACCCGGGAGAGCAGGCGGGCCTCGACCGCGAACCGCTCGCGGAACCGGTGGTCGGCGGCCTGCTCCGGGTGGACGACCTTGACCGCCAGGTAGCCGTGCACGCCGGGGGAGTCCGCCGCGTACACGGTGCCCATGCCGCCGGAGCCGATCCGCCCGCGCACCCTGTGCCCGCCGATCTCGCGGGGGTCTCCCGGCTCCAGGGGGTCGAGCCTGCGCGCGCCTCTCGCCTTCATGGACGCTCCCTTGTCGGTGGGGGATGGGGATGCTGCGCCGGAGTCTATCCAGGGCCCCCACGGCGGCCGGGGAGCACGCGCTGCGCGCGGGGACGCCCCGGAGCCCCCGGAGTGGCCGACCGGGCGCCGGCGGCCCGCGCCGGCGCGGGCCGGGGTCTCCCGCGGCACGCCCTCCACCGGGCGGTGCCGTTCGCTCCCGAACGTCGTCGCCCTCTGGCACTGTCGGGGGCGAGAGGAAGAGGAGGGCGACGCCATGACACCAGGACAGTTCATCGACGCGGCGCTGTGGTTCCCCGAGGCCGGTGAGAGCGAGCCCTTCGGCCCCGGCGCCCTGGTCTACAAGGTGGCCGGGCAGAAGATGTTCGCCCTGCTCACAGGGGGCTCGGACCAGGGCGGGGAGGACGACGTACCGGCCACGGTCAACCTCAAGTGCGACCCCGGCCTCGCCCTGGAGCTGCGGGACCAGTACCCCGCCGTCACCCCCGGCTACCACATGAGCAAGAAGCACTGGAACTCCGTGCTCCTCGACGGAACCGTGCCCGACGACGAGATCGCGGAGATGCTCAGGCACTCCTACGTCCTCGTGGCGAGTAGCCTGCGCAGAGCCGACCGCGACCGCGTGCTCGCCGTGCTCGGCGAGGACGCGCCCGACGTCGCAGGACCCGGTACGGCGGCGCCGGAGGAGGCGTGACCGCGTCCGGCCCGGGGGAGAGGGGATGACCACGTGTCCGACGGGACCTTCCGACCCGCCGTCGTGCAGGGTGTCCTGGAACGCGTCACCTACGCCAACGAGGACAACGGGTACACCGTCGCCAAGGTCGACACCGGGCGGGGGACCGACGACCTCCTGACCGTCGTCGGCTCCCTCATGGGCGTCCAGCCGGGCGAGGCCCTGCGCATGCACGGCCGGTGGGGGTCCCACCCCCAGTACGGCCGGCAGTTCCACGTGGACGACTACACCACCGTCCTGCCCGCCACCGTGCAGGGCATCCGCCGCTACCTCGGCTCGGGTCTGATCAAGGGGATCGGCCCCCGGATGGCCGAGCGCATCGTCGGGTACTTCGGCACGGAGGCGCTGGAGGTCATCGAGGAGCACCCCGAGCGGCTCATCGAGGTGCCCGGCCTCGGACCCAAGCGCACCAGGCTCATCGCGGACGCCTGGGAGGAGCAGAAGGCCATCAAGGAGGTCATGGTCTTCCTCCAGGGGGTCGAGGTCACCACCTCCCTCGCCGTGCGCATCTACAAGAAGTACGGCGACGCCTCCATCGACGTGGTGCAGAAGGAGCCGTACCGCCTGGCCACCGACGTGTGGGGGATCGGGTTCAAGACCGCCGACACCATCGCCCGGGCCGTGGGCATCCCCCACGACAGCCCGCAGCGGGTGATGGCCGGTATCCAGTTCACCCTCTCGGAGTCCACGGGCGACGGCCACTGCTACCTGCCCGAGGAGAAGCTCATCTCCGCCGCGGTCAAGATCCTCCAGGTGGAGGCGGGCCTGGTGATCGAGTGCGTCGCCGAACTCGTCGCCGACGAGGGCGTGGTCCGCGAGACCGTCCCCGGCCCCGGGGACGAACCCGTCCGCGCCGTCTACCTGCTGCCGATGCACCGCGCCGAGATCGGCCTCACCTCGGGCCTGCGCTCCCTGCTGGCCCATCCGGTGGACCGCATGCCCGCGTTCGCCGGCGTGGACTGGGACGTCGTCATGGACTGGCTGGGGACGCGCACGCGCGCCGACCTCGCCGACGCCCAGCGCGAGGCCGTCCGCCTCGCCCTCACGGAGAAGGTGTGCGTGCTCACCGGCGGGCCCGGCTGCGGCAAGTCCTTCACGGTCGCGTCCATCGTCACCCTGGCCAGGGCCAAGCAGGCCAAGATCATCCTGGCCGCACCCACGGGACGGGCCGCCAAGCGCCTCACCGAGATGACCGGGATCGAGGCCCGCACGGTGCACCGGCTCCTCGAACTCCGACCGGGGGGCGACGCCGCGTTCGACCGCGACAACCCGCTCGACTGCGACCTCCTGGTCGTGGACGAGGCATCGATGCTGGACGTGCTCCTGGCCAACAAACTGGTCAAGGCGGTGCCTCCCGGCGCGCACCTGCTGTTCGTCGGCGACGTCGACCAGCTGCCGTCGGTCGGGGCGGGCCAGGTCCTCCGGGACCTCCTGGACGAGGACTCTCCGGTCCCCAGCGTGCGCCTGACCCACGTCTTCCGCCAGGCCCAGGACTCCGGCGTGATCACCAACGCCCACCGGATCAACGGCGGGGAGCAGCCGCGGTTCGAGGGCATGGCCGACTTCTTCCTGTTCCCGTGCGAGGAGTCCGAGGACGCCGCCCTGATGACCGTGGACGTGGTCGCCAACCGGATCCCGCGCAGGTTCGGCCTCGACCCGCGCAGGGACGTCCAGGTGCTCACCCCGATGAAGGGCGGGCCCGCGGGGGCGGCCAACCTCAACACGGTGCTCCAGAACGCGGTGACACCCGCGGGCGAACACGTGCCGGAACGCCGTTTCGGCGGGCGCGTCTTCCGTGTCGGCGACAAGGTGACGCAGATCCGCAACAACTACGACAAGGGCGAGAACGGGGTGTTCAACGGAACGCTCGGCGTGGTCGAGGGCATCGATTCGGTCGCCCAGGAGATCACGGTGCGCACGGACGAGGAGGAGCAGATCGCCTACGACTTCGCGGAGCTCGACGAACTCGCCCACGCCTACGCCATCACCGTGCACCGCTCCCAGGGCAGCGAGTATCCCGCCGTGGTCGTGCCCGTCACCACCAGCGCCTGGATGATGCTCCAGCGCAACCTCCTCTACACGGCCGTCACCAGGGCCAAGAAGCTCGTCGTGCTGGTCGGCTCCCGCCGGGCCCTGGCGCAGGCGGTCCGCAACGCCTCCTCGGGCCACCGGTACACCGCTCTGGCGCACCGGCTCCGTTCGGCCCGGTCCGTCGGCTGAACACGCGGGAGCGCGGGCGGCGCGTCGCCCGACGACCCGGACACCCGCGGGGCGCGGGCGGGCCGCCGCCGCACAGCACCGTGCTTCCCCGTGGGCCCGCGGGCCCTCCGCCGCACACCGGTCTCCGCGAGCCCGCGGGCGGACCTCCCCGCAGGCGACGGTCACGGCCGCACCCGAGGCAGCGCGCCCGCCCCCGGCGAGCCGCGGCGGCCTCCGGTCCCGGCCCGTCGTCCGGGCTCACTAGGCTGTCGGACGTGGATCACGTGGAGCAGCAGACCCTGGTCGTGGTGGGCGCGGTCGTCATCCGGGACGGCCGGGTGCTGGCGGCCCAGCGAGCGGACCCCCCGACCCTGCGGGGCCGGTGGGAGTTCCCCGGGGGCAAGGTCGACCCGGGCGAGAGCTCCGCGGACGCGGTCGTCCGCGAGTGCGAGGAGGAACTCGGGGTCACCGTCCGGGCCCTCCACCGGATCGGCGGGGACGCCAGCTTCCCCGCTCCCGGCCGCTCCCACACCCGGCCCGCCGTGCTCAGGCTCTGGCGCGTCGAACTCCTCGACGGAGAGCCCGAGGCTCTCGAACACCTCTCCCTGCGCTGGCTCACCGCCGACGACCTGCGCACTCTCGCCTGGCTGCCCGCCGACGTCCCCTTCCTCGACCAGATCGCACCCCTGCTCGCACCGGGAACCGCCACTCACCCGTAGGCTGTACCCACCGGCCCGTCCACGACGGGGCCCCGCGTCCGGCGTCAGCCGGTGCTCGGGGAGCGCCCTGGCGGGCACCGGCAGAGCACCACCCCCGGCACCGCCCTCGCCCCGTCGAGCGGTCGGAGCCGGAAAGGGAAACGGGCTCGGGGAAGCATCCGGCGCCCCACCGCGTTGAAGGCCTGAACCCGCGGCGACACGTTCGGATCCTCCGCGAGCCGACACCGTCTCACCGCGTCCGGACCCGCACCACGGTCCGGGCGGTGAACGCGGAGTGACCGGCGCCAGTGCCGGGCGGTCAGGGGTGACCAGGGTGACCTGTACGTTTCCCAACCAGACCACTTTGACCGCATAAACTGGCAACGGGCCGTGGCAACCTGCGGTCTCTTCCCAGTACCAGGAGATCGAGACTTTCCCATGTCCAGCGCTACGCCCGTCGAGGGCTCCGCACGCCGCAGCGACCTCCGCAACGTCGCCATCGTGGCCCACGTGGACCACGGCAAGACGACCCTCGTTGACGCCATGCTCTGGCAGTCCGGTGTGTTCCGTGAGAACCAGGACGTCGACGACCGGGTGATGGACTCCAACGACTTGGAGCGCGAGAAGGGCATCACCATTCTCGCGAAGAACACGGCTGTCCACTACACCACGCCCGAGGGCGAGGACGTGGTCATCAACATCATCGACACCCCCGGCCACGCCGACTTCGGCGGAGAGGTCGAGCGCGGCCTGTCCATGGTCGACGGCGTCGTCCTGCTCGTGGACGCCAGTGAGGGCCCCCTCCCGCAGACCCGCTTCGTGCTCCGCAAGGCCCTCCAGGCCAAGCTCCCCGTCATCCTCGTCATCAACAAGGTCGACCGGCCCGACAGCCGGATCGCCGAGGTCGTGGACGACACCTACGAGCTGTTCATGGACCTGGACGCCGACGAGTCGCAGATCGAGTTCCCGATCGTCTACACCTGCGCCCGTGACGGCAAGGCCTCCGTGGAGCGTCCCGACAACGGCACGGTGCCGGAGAACGACAACCTCGTTCCGCTGTTCAGCACCATCCTGGACACCATCCCGGCCCCGGAGTACGTCCCGGACGCCCCCCTCCAGGCCCACGTCACCAACCTGGACGCCTCCCCCTTCCTGGGCCGCCTCGCGCTCGTCCGGGTGCAGCAGGGCGAGCTGCGCAAGGGCCAGCAGGTCGCGTGGATCCGCACCGACGGCAGCACCCAGCAGGTCAAGATCACCGAGCTGCTGATGACCGACGGCCTGGAGCGCAAGCCCGCCGAGAAGGCAGGGCCCGGCGACATCGCGGCCATCGCCGGCATCGAGAACATCATGATCGGCGAGACCCTCGCCGACCTGGAGAACCCGGTCGCGCTCCCGCTGATCACGGTGGACGAGCCCGCGATCTCCATGACCATCGGCACCAACAACTCGCCGCTGGTCGGCAAGACCAAGGGCTCCAAGGTCACCGCGCGCCTGGTCAAGGACCGCCTGGAGAAGGAGCTCGTCGGCAACGTCTCCCTGCGCATCCTGCCCACCGAGCGTCCCGACACCTGGGAGGTGCAGGGCCGCGGCGAGCTGGCGCTGGCCATCCTGGTCGAGCAGATGCGCCGCGAGGGCTACGAGCTCACCGTCGGCAAGCCGCAGGTGGTCACCAAGGTCATCGACGGCAAGGTGCACGAGCCCGTCGAGCGCCTCACCGTGGACGCCCCCGAGGAGTACATGGGTGCCATCACCCAGCTGCTCAGCGTCCGCAAGGGCCGCATGGAGAACATGGTCAACCACGGCACCGGCTGGGTGCGCATGGACTGGCTGGTCCCCTCCCGCGGGCTCATCGGCTTCCGCACCGAGTTCCTCACCGAGACCCGGGGCACCGGTATCGCCCACCACGTCTTCGAGAAGGTCGAGCCGTGGTTCGGTGAGCTGCGCACCCGCCCCAACGGGTCCCTGGTGGCCGACCGCGCGGGTGTCGCCGTCCCCTTCGCGATGTTCAACCTCCAGGAGCGCGGCACGCTGTTCGTCGAGCCCACCACCGAGGTGTACGAGGGCATGATCGTCGGCGAGAACTCGCGCTCCGACGACATGGACGTCAACATCACCAAGGAGAAGAAGCTCACCAACATGCGCTCGGCCACCGGCGACGAGCTGGTGCGCCTGGTGCCCCCGCGCAGGCTGTCCCTCGAGCAGGCCCTGGAGTTCTGCCGCGAGGACGAGTGCGTCGAGGTCACGCCCGAGCACGTGCGCATCCGCAAGGTCGTCCTCGACCAGAAGGAGCGCGGGCGTACCGCGGCCAACAAGAAGCGCCAGCAGCAGTCCTAGGAGGCCCCACGGGG
The DNA here is from genome assembly GCF_036327455.1 of Nocardiopsis codii. Classification (NCBI taxonomy): domain Bacteria; kingdom Bacillati; phylum Actinomycetota; class Actinomycetes; order Streptosporangiales; family Nocardiopsidaceae; genus Nocardiopsis; species Nocardiopsis codii. Next base: position 19,558 of record NZ_JAUZMY010000014.1, read on the forward strand.
TCCCGGTACCGGGGGCGGGTCGCGAACGCGGCCCGCCCCCGGCGCGTTTTCCGTCCGGGGCGTTCGGGTACGCCGAGAAGAGCATGAAGTCCGAGCCCTCGTGTCCTCGATGCGGGCGCGCGGTCCAGCCTCCGGGGCTGTGGACCAGCGCCTGGCAGTGCGACGTCCACGGAGAGGTCGCCCCCCTCCAGGAGATCCGCGCCCCCGGCACACCCGCTCTCGAATCCCTCCTGCCCCAGGCGCGCGTCCCGGTGTGGATACCGTGGCCCCTGCCCGCCAACTGGGTCGTCACCGGGTTCGCCGAGGCCGGTGACGAACGCAGCGGAGCGCTCGCGACCGTCGTCGCCCTGTCCGGCCCCGACCCCCTCGGCGGTGTCGGCGAGATCGCCATCGTCGCCGAGGACCCCGGTGTCGGGCTCGGCGCACGCCTCGCGGGCCTGGAGGGGGCCGACCCCGGCAACGGTTTCGACTCCGCCGCGGCCGACGCCAAACTGCGCTTCGACGGCCACGAGGTCGCCCTGTGGAACCTGGCGGTCGGCCGCGACCGGGCGGTGTACGCGGGGGAGGCCCTCGCCCACTGGCTGTGGATCGTCTTCGCCTCCGCCGACACCGCCCTCCTCATGTGCGAGATCAACTCCCTGAGGGACCTGCGCGACATCAACGACGGCGGAGTGGCGTTGGAACCGCCGTTCGGGGCGGCGAGCCCCTTCCTCTCCCGGAGTCTCGCACCCAGGGACGAAACGGACTGACCCGGACGTGTGCGCCCACCCGACGGGGGCACCGCGGCCGGGACTTACGTACAATCGCCCGGTGACACGTATCGACCTGCACTCACACAGCTCGGTCTCCGACGGGACCGACGCCCCCGCCGACGTCGTGCGGCACGCGGTCGCCGCGGGTCTGGACGTCCTGGCGCTCACCGACCACGACACCGTCGGCGGGATCGAGGAGGCCGCGGCGCACGTCCCGCCGGGGTTCACCCTCGTCCCGGGGATGGAGCTGTCCTGCGCCTACGCCGGATCCAGCGTCCACCTGGTGTCCTACCTCTTCGATCCCGAGGACCCCGGCCTGGACGGCGAACTGCGCCGCGTGCGCTCCGACAGGGCCTCCCGGGCGGAGGAGATGGTCCGCAAGCTCCGGGAACAGGGTGTGGACGTCACCTGGGAGCGCGTCCTGGAGATCGCGGGCGCCGGCAGGGCGGAGTACGCCGACGCCAACACGATCGGCCGCCCGCACCTGGCGCGGGCGATCGTCGAGGCCGGAGCGGCCCGCGACGTCCAGGACGCCTTCGACCGGTGGATCGGCTCGGGCGGTCCCGCCTACGCCTCGCGCTACGCGATCGACCCCGTCCACGCCGTCGGCCTGGTCAGGGCCGCGGGAGGGGTGTGCTCACTGGCCCACCCGGCACGGGCGGAGGGCTCCCTCAACGGAGCCGTCCCCCTCGACCTCGTGGAGCGCATGGTCGAGGCCGGGCTGGGCGGCATCGAGGCGGACCACCCCGCCCACAACCGTGCGCAGACCAGGTACTGGCGGGGTGTGGCCGCCGACTTGGGCGTGGTGGTCACCGGCTCCAGCGACGACCACGGGAGCCTCACGGGGCACCGGCTCGGACGCAACACCACCGGCCCCGAGGCCTTCGACGAACTCGTGGCGCCGGCGACGGGGGTCCCCCTGATCAAGGGGTGACCAGTGTGTCGCCCTCCGGCGTCCGGTACGGTACCGACCACTGTGCGGGAGCGCGACAATGGTCGCAGCAGAACTACCTGTACCTGGACGAAACCGAGAGGTCTGACGCCGTGTTCTGGAAGCGGAAGCCGAAGAAGCAGGACGGCCCGGAGGCCACCGATTCCGCTGCGGAGGTCGCGGTGGATGCCAAGGAGGAGGTCGTGGAGGCCGACTCCGACACGGTCGCGGAGACCCCGTCCGAGGAGAAGGGCGAGGCCGCGCAGGCCGCGGAGAAGGACTCCGACCCGGCTGACGGCTCCGGGAAGGACTCCGGCGAGGCGGAGAAGGCCGCAGCCGGCGAGGAGGCCGGGGCCGCCGACTCCTCCGACGACGAGGAGGCCGACGCCGACTCCGACACCGCCGACGCGGTCGCGGTCGAGGACGCCGAGGACGAGGACACCGCCGGCGAGGACGACGAGGACGAGGCCGCGAAGCCCGTCGGGCTGTTCGCCGACGAGACCGAGGAGGCCGGGGTGACCGGCCCCGACCCCGACGGCATCACCCGCGTGCGCAGCATCGGCGTCTTCGAGTTCGACGAGGAGAAGTTCGACGTCGTCAGCAACACCTGGATCGTGAAGGCGGACGACGACGGCGTCGTCGTCATCGACCCTGGCTTCGACGCCGAGGCCATCCTGGAGGCCGTCGGCGACCGCGAGATCTACCTGGTGGCCTGCACCAACGCCTACAGCCCGCACATCGAGTCGGCCATCAAGGTCGCCGAGGAGGCGGACGCCGACATCGCGCTGCACCCCCGCGAGATGCGCGCGTGGCGGCGCCACCACGGAGCCGAGCACCGGCCCGAGATCGAGGTGGAGGGCCAGGGCGCCCTCGACATCGGAGACCTGCACATCGACGTCCTGGCACTGCCCGGCACGTCCTCCGGCAGCGTCGGCTACTACTTCGGCGAGCTGGGTGTCGTCTTCAGCGGCGACGCACTGCGCAAGGGCGAGCCCGGCATGGTCGGCAACACCTACATCGACTACACCACGCAGCTCGCGTCCATCGGCGAGGCCCTGCTGTCGCTTCCGCCGGACACCCGCATCCTGCCGGACCGCGGTCCCTCCACCACGTCGGGCGCGGAGAGCAAGAACTTCGACTCCTGGGTCTGACCCGACCGGTCCCACCGCCGTGGGGGCGCCCCCCCCCGCCGGCGGGCCCCCCCCGGGGGGGGCCCCACGCCGCGTTCGCGGGACCGGAGCGGCACCGGCGCCCGGCGCGGCTCCCGCCTCCCGCGTCACCAACCTCTCAGGTCAGTACGCCTAGCGCCGGCCGACCGACTCCGTCTCGTTCCAGAACGAGGTCAGCACACCGGACGTGGTCTCGGGGGCCTCCACGTTGGGGGAGTGGCCCGCCCCCGGCACGACCAGCCGCCTGGCGCCCATCCGGTCGGCCATGTCGTCCTGCTCGGCAGGGGACCACGCGTCGTCGTTCTCCCCGTAGAACACGAGTTTGGGGATCTTCAGGTCGGCGAGCTCGTCGACACGGTCGCCGGCGCCCAGCAGGTCCTCGGCGGTGCGCATCAGGCCCAGCGCGCTGCTGGACAGCAGCCGTTCCCTGAGGAACTCCCGGATCACCGGATCGGAGGTGCGGCTGCGCGCCTCCGCGTCGAACCGCTCGTCCCACAGCTCGCGGAGCCGTTCGGGGGTGGGGTCGACGGAGAGCGCGGCGATGAGGTTGCGCGTGACCATGGCGCTCTGGCCGCCGAGGGCGGCCGGACCGCTGCACATCAGTGTCAGCGAGGCGAGGTCGGCCAGGCCGGACAGTGCGGTCTCGCGGGCCACCAGGCCGCCGAAGGAGTGCCCCACCAGGTGGGCCTGACCGTTCCCGCCGACGAGGTCGACGACCTCGGCGACCACGCCGCCGAGGGAGGAGAGGCGGTAGTCGGGGAGACGGACTCCCGGGGGAGCGACGAGGGTTTCGGGGCCCGGCGACTCGTAGGTGCCGGGCAGGTCGATCGCGACCACCTCCCGGCCCGCCTGGGCGAGGCTCTGGAGGAGGGCGATGAAGTCTTCCTTGCTGCCGGTGAAGCCGTGCACCAGGACAGCGGGGGCCAGCTCGGTGCTCCCGGAGGTGGGCATCGCACGGAGGGCGGCGAGGGGACCGTAGGAGAGGGGCAGGTCCGCGCGCCGCACGCCCGGCGGCAGGTCGGTGAACTGAGGTGTACTCACGTCGGGCCACCCTAGACGATCGGTGGCCCGGCCCGGGATATCCCGGGCCGTGGCCGGCGAAGCGGCCGCCGACACCGGCACCGCGGGGAGACGCGGTGCCCGCACGTCGTACGCCCGCCGTGGCGCCCACCCTCGCGGGCGCCGCACGGCGGAGGGGTCAGGTGTTCTCGGGGTCCCGCTGCGCGGTTCCCGTTCCGCCGCGGGTGCGGCGGCGGCGCCGGATCTTCCGGGCGCCGTCGTCGGTGGACCTGGCACCGTCGCGGGGGGCCTCCGCCTGTGCCGGGGCGCCGGTCTCCACCCTGGCCGCGGTCGCCTCGGCCGGGGCCGATCCCTGCCCGCCGCGGGTGCGGCGGCGCGAACGGCCGCGGTTGCGCCCGCCCTCGCCCCGGCTGCTCTCGCCCCGGCTGCCTTCGCTCCGGGCGCTCTCGCTGCGGCCGCCGGCTCCGCGGTCGCGCCCGCCGTCGCGGTCACGCCGACCGCCCCGGTCGCCCCGCGGCACACCGGTGTCGCCGATGTCCTCGATCTCCTCGGCCTCCAGGCCGGCGTGGTCGGCGCGCTTGTCGGCCGCCAGCTTGCCCTTGGTCCCCGCGGGGATCCGCAGCGCCTCGAAGAAGTGCGGCGAGGTGGAGTAGGTCTCCTCCGGCTCGGCGAACGGCAGGTCGAGGGCAGCGTTGATCAGCTTCCAGCGCGGCATCTCCTGCCAGTCCACGAAGGTGACCGCGGTACCGCTGCGCCCGGCCCGGCCGGTGCGGCCGATGCGGTGCGTGTAGGTCTTCTCGTCCTCGGGCGTCTCGTAGTTGACGACGTGCGTGACGTCGTCCACGTCGAGCCCGCGGGCGGCCACGTCGGTGGCGACCAGGATGTTGATCTTGCCGTTGCGGAAGGCCCGCAGGGCCCGCTCGCGCTGGCTCTGCCCCAGGTCCCCGTGCACGGCCGCGACGGCGAAGCCGCGCGTCTTGAGCTCGGTGGCCACCCGGTCGCAGGCCCGCTTGGTCTGGCAGAACACCATGCTCTGGCCGTGGTCCTCCGCCTGGATGAGGCGGGCGAGCATCTCGATCTTGTCCATCTGGTGGGTGCGCAGCGCGTGCTGCGTGATCCGGCCGGTGATGGAGGAGCCGTCGATCTCGTTGTCGTCCCCCGCGCGGACGTGCGTCGGCTGACGCAGGTACTTGCGGGACAGGGAGACGATCTCGCTCGGCATGGTGGCCGAGAAGAGCATCACCTGGCGCTCGACGGGGATCTTGGTGAGGATGCGCTCGATGTCGGGCAGGAAGCCGAGGTCGAGCATCTTGTCGGCCTCGTCCAGGACCACCGCGGACACCTCGTCGAGGCGCAGGTGCTTCTGGTTCTCCAGGTCGAGCAGGCGGCCGGGGGTGCCGACGACGACGTCGGTGCCCTCCTTGAGCCCGTTGACCTGCGGCTCGTAGGACCGACCGCCGTAGACGGTCAGCACACGGCCGCCGCTGCGCTTGCTCGCGGTCGTCAGGTCCGCCGCGACCTGGATGGCCAGCTCGCGGGTCGGGACCACCACGAGGGCGCGGGGACGCTTGGAGGTACCGGGCGCCTTCTGCGCCCGCTGGAGCAGCGGGAGGCCGAAGGCCAGGGTCTTACCGGTACCGGTACGGGCCTGTCCGATGATGTCGCTGCCGTGCAGCGCGATCGGCAGGGCGAGCTCCTGGATGGGGAAGGGCTCGGTGATCCCCTCCGCCTCCAGGGCGTCGGCGAGTTCCGTGCTCACCCCCAGGTCGCGGAAGGTCGTCTTGGGTTTGGTCGTGTCTTCTGTGGTGCTCAGGGCTCAAGCCTCCATCTTGGCGGGCCGCAACGTTGGCGTGGCCGCGGCGGGGTGCGGTCGCGGTCGGCTCGTGGCCGCCGCGATGGGCGCGGCTCACCGCGGCCGTATCGGCGCGGTGGCGCTGCCTGCGTGATCCGTGCGGCGCGGGGGGTTCCCCGCCGCGGATCAAGGACCGTCCCCGCGTGGACGGGGAGCATCCGTGGTTCGTCGTTTTCCTCGCGCGGGTCCCGCGACCACGTGGTGGTGCGGGTCCGCGCCTGGGTGGGTGCCGCTTGCGCGACGCCGATGCGTGGGAGTGTCCCCGCGTGTGTGAGGAGAGTCTCGGGTCGGCCGCACACGCCGGTCATCACGCAGAGTCTAGCTGGTGACGCGCCGGGTGGACATAGCAGTTCACTCCGGCTGTGGACGGCTGGGACCGTACCCGCTCCCAGCGTGTGCAACCGTGCCGACGACCCGTTTAGTCCCCGCGCTCCCCGGTTCGGCGCGCCCGCGACCGGGCGATACCCTGTCGGGCATGACCAAAGGCCCCTCTGCAGACCCCGGTGTGATCGACCTGCTCGGGCTGCTCGCCTACGCGGAGCTCGGTTCCTTCTTCCGCCTCGCGGACGACGCCGGGCTCGCCCCGTCGCTGCGGAGCAAGGGCCAGCTGGCCGCCCTGGCCGCCGCCGAACAGGCGCACTACCAGACCCTCCGGGACCGCCTGGAGGAGCTGGGGGTCGTCCCCGAGGAGGCCATGGAGCCCTTCGTGGCGCCGCTCGACGCCTGGCACGAGCGCACGGAGGCGCAGAGCTGGCTGGAGAGCCTGGTCAAGACGTACGTCGGCGACGGCATCGCGGGTGACTTCTACCGCAAGGTCGCGGCGCTCGCGGACGAGGAGACCGCGATCCTGGTCGAGGGAGTGCTCGCCGAGACGGGGCGGGCCGAGTTCGTCTCCGGGGCGGTGCGCGCCGCCGTGGCGGAGGACCCCAAGCTGGCCGGGCGCCTGTCCCTGTGGGCCCGCCGACTGGTCGGCGAGGCGCTCAGCCAGGCGCAGCACGTGGCGGTGAGCCGCCCGCGGCTCGCCGCGCTCCTGGCCGAGGACGCCCAGGGCTCCCCGGACGCCACGGGGCTCGGCGACCTGGCTGCCGTGAGCCGCATGTTCGCCTCCCTCACCGACCGCCACAAGGCGCGCCTCGACGCCATGGGGCTGTCCGCCTGACCCCGCCCCGCACGGGGACGAACCTCACCGACGCTTGACCCGTACCAGGGACGCCCTTGGTCAAGCGGGGGTAATATCCAACACTTTCGTGACGATTCGTTGGCGGGGGCACGTAAACTCGTTGAAGTCTCCCGTCTCCTGACCACGCGAGTAGGTACTTCCATGCCCCGTGGGACCTCCGTGCGCCACCCGCTGGCCGGACTCACCCGTGACTTCCACAAGATCGGCCCCCTGGGCGGCCCGATCGACCCCTGGATGTGCTCTGAGCTGGACCAGCACTCCGCACAGGTGTGCGATGGAATCACCTCCTCGGGCAGTGAGCTCAACGCGCGCACCCTCGGTACCTACCTCCACGGCTTCCTCGACGGCTGCCTCGAAAGGGGCTGGGACTCCGAGGCCGTCGAATACGACTGGGAGACCCTCCGCATTCTCGCGATCTGCCGACTGGCCAAGGACCGTGGTTTCGTCCGCTAGGTTGGTGACGTCCGCAGGCGGGTGTGACCCACGACGCGAGGTCCTCCGCGGGCACGAGCCCTTCCGGTTCTCCGGCGAAAATCCGGTACCGGGCGTACGCTGAAAAGCACCGGCCACTCCCGGCGGCCGTTAGCGGCCCCGCACAACGTGGTCGAACCAGGGCACTGCGGAATGCAACGTGGGATTGTCGGCGTTATGTCGGTCCGGGAGCGGACCGGCGGACGCCGTAACTGGCGGAGCGGCCCGCAGAGCCGCGAGAAAGGAATGCGAATGAGGAGCGGTCGACATGGGGCTGCGCGCCCACCGGTCGGCGTCCTGATCCAGCAGGACCGCGTCGACTTCGCGCTGTTCGCACTGATCATCGTCGTCGCACTGGTGTCGATGGTCTTCACCGGACCGGGGAACCTTGCCTTCTGGCTGGCCTTCCTGCCGATCATCGCCTCCGTCGTCCTCGCCGTGCGGAGGATCGAGCACCTGTCGCGCCTGGAACTGCGCGACTCCGAGTTCCTCTGAGGGCCGCCCCGACCGGGCGCGGCGTACACGACGAGGGCGGGGCCGTGCGGCCCCGCCCTCCTCTGGTGTCCGCGATCTCAGGGACCCGCGGACCGGTCCGTCACGTCGGGGACCCACCGCCCGTTCCGGGGCGGGTGGGGGCTGACGGTGCCGGGGTCGACGCCGACGCGCCCTCCCTGCGCCCGGCGGCGGGACCGGTCATCGCCGCGTCCCGTCCGGCCTGGTAGCTCTCGCCCTGACCGAGGCGGCTCGTCTCGCGTTCGGCGGCCTCGAACCAGCGCGACAGGCGCGAGCGCATCGGATCGATCATGCCGCCGCCGACGCCGACGATCAGGATTCCGCCGATGGTGGCGAGGACCGCGATCAGGACCGGCATGGTCACGCTCACGGCGACGCCCATCTGGTTCAGCGCCGCGATGACACCGAGGGCCAGGATGAACACCCCCGCCACGTTGGCCAGGAACCGCCCGTAGGACAGGCCGCCCAGTGCGCCCGAGACGAGGTCGCGTACCGCCTTGGCGATCATGCCGGCGACCACGACGATCACCAGGGCCACGATGCCGCGCGGGATCCAGGAGATGACGTCGTTGAGCAGCGCGCTGATCGGGTTCGGACCGAAGACGCTGAACGCGAGCGTGAACACGAACAGCAGTCCGACGTAGTAGATGATCTTTCCGCACAGCTCGCTGGCGGTCCAGCGGCTGCGCTCGAAGTACTCGCCCACACCCCCGCGGTGCAGCGCGCGGTCCAGTCCGACGCCGTGCAGGCCCTTGGCGACCCCCTTGCCCACCAACCAGGCAATGAACCAGCCCAGAACCAGGATCACGAGGAAGCCGATCAGCAGCGGCACGAAACTCGCCACCGCAGCCCAGGCCGTCGTCAGGCCCTGACCCATGTCCATAACGTCTTCACCCCCAAATCGCTCACTCCGCCCGTGCCCGAATTCGGTCCGGGCGGATTCCGCGAAGAGAAGCCAGTTACTTCTCATTTCGGCGATACCCGGCGAACAGGAATTGAACCGCTTGTCAGACATCAGGCGGGGGGATTGCTTTTTCTTGGTGAATTTCTTGCGAAAAGGAGGGGGAGAGCGTGCCCGGGCGGGGGACGACGCCGCAGGGGCGACCGGTTCCGCCACAGCGGAGGACCCCCGGGCGCTGTGCGCGCCCGGGGGTCCCCGTGTTCCTGTGTCCGGCGGCCCGGGAGCCCTGTTCCCCGCCCGAAGGGGCGGGCGGGGCCCGGGGCGGGCGTGCCCTAGGAGTCCTGCTCGTCGGCCCTGCGCTGGAGGTCCCAGCCGCTTATGCCGCGCCAGGCCAGCCGGGCCACGAGCTGCTCGGCGGCGTCCTTGGGGACGGCGCCGTGATTGTTGAGCCAGTACCGGGCGCTGGTCTCGGCCATGCCGACCAGGCCGATGCTCAGCAGGTGCGCCTCCTCGTCGGAGATGCTGGTGTCCTGCCGGATCACCGCGCCGATGAGTTCGGCGCAGCGCTGGAACGTCTGCTCGGTCTTCTCCCGTACCGCGGGAAGGTTGCGCAGGTCGGACTCGAAGACCAGCCGGAAGGCCTCGCCGTCGCCCGCGACGAAGTCGAAGTAGGCCTGGAAGCTGGCCGCGACCCGCCGGCGGTTGTCGTCCGTGCTCTCCAGGGCCTCGCGCTGCTTCTCGACCAGCGCTTCGGAGTGCTCTTCGAGCAGGGCCAGGTACAGTTCCAGCTTCCCGGGAAAGTGCTGGTAGAGCACGGGCTTGCTGACACCTGCGCGGTCGGCGATCTCGTCCATCGCCGCCGCGTGGTAACCGCGGGCGACGAAGACCTCCTGTGCTGCGGACAGGAGTTGGCGGCGCCGCCTGACCCGGGGCAAGCGGGTGCCCCGGGCGCGGGCGTCTGAAGGAGCTGTCACACCCACACCCTCCGAACTCGGCATGGCAGATGCGCGCCATGTCCGAACATCTGCGTGGCTAGTGCTGCCGGACACGGCCGGTCGCCGGCGCGCGTCGTGCAGCTTTCGCCCCATCTTACTCCCGCGTAGCTTCCGTGCGGGCGGGTGAGGGCGGGCGGGGTCACCTGCGCTCGTCGTCGTCGGTGCCGACCTCGAAGGCCTGTTCCACCACGTCGGCCTCGTCGGCGTGGTCGAAGCTCTCCTCGGACGGGGCGTCCCAGCCCTCGCCCTCGCCGTGCGCCGTCGTGCGCTGCTCGGCCGCGTCGGCCTCGGGTACCTCGGCCCCCGGCTCCACGCCGGGTGCCGGGGGTCCGTCGGCGGAACTGTTCTCTGATGTCACGGGGCACTCCCCACGTCGTCGCTGAACGTATAGGCGACACTACCCGCCGGTTCGCGCGGCACACGGGACCGCGCGGGATGAACTCGGTGTCCGGGTCTGTTGGTGCTGGACGGGAGGCCGCACGGGTGTCGTGTCCCACGCCTCCCCGCGGTGGGAATGGAAAACCCCACCCGTTAGGTTGGGTATAAGTGCAAGCACGCTTCGCCCCCGCGCCCTCTCCCTGTCCGGTAGGGGCGGTCCGAAGCACCATGAACAGACATGAGGAGTCACCGTGTCGCTGCCGCCGCTGGTGGAACCAGCTGACGAGCTGACCGTGGACGAGGTGCGCCGCTACTCGCGCCACCTGATCATCCCCGACGTGGGCATGGACGGGCAGAAGCGCCTGAAGAACGCCAAGGTGCTGGTCGTCGGCGCGGGCGGTCTGGGATCCCCGGCGCTGCTCTACCTGGCCGCCGCCGGGGTGGGCACGCTCGGCATCATCGACTTCGACGTCGTGGACGAGTCCAACCTCCAGCGCCAGGTCATCCACGGGCAGAGCGACGTCGGCCGCCCCAAGGCCGAGTCCGCCCGGGACAGCATCAAGGAGGTGAACCCCAACGTCGAGGTCATCCTGCACCAGGACCGCCTGGAGTCGGACAACGCGCTGGAGATCTTCGCCCCCTACGACCTGATCCTGGACGGGACCGACAACTTCGCGACCCGCTACCTGGTCAACGACGCCGCCGTGCTGCTGAACAAGCCGTACGTGTGGGGTTCCATCTACCGTTTCGACGGCCAGGTCAGCGTCTTCTGGAACGAGTACGGGCCCCAGTACCGCGACCTGTACCCCGAGCCCCCGCCGCCCGGCATGGTGCCGTCCTGCGCCGAGGGCGGCGTCCTGGGTGTGCTGTGCGCCTCCATCGGCTCCGTCATGGTCAACGAGGCCATCAAGCTGATCACCGGCATCGGCGACCCGCTGGTCGGCCGCCTGCTCATCTTCGACGCCCTGGAGATGACCTGGCGCGAGGTCAAGGTCCGCAAGGACCCGGACACCGAGCCGGTCACCGAGCTGATCGACTACGAGGCGTTCTGCGGCGCCGTGTCGGAGGAGGCCACCGAGGCCGCCGCCGGCTCGACGATCACCGCGCCCGAGCTCAAGGAGCTCCTGGACGGCAAGCCCGAGGACATCTTCCTCGTGGACGTCCGCGAGAAGAACGAGTACGAGATCGTCAGCATCCCGGGTGCGACGCTCATCCCGAAGGGCGAGTTCCTCAACGGGAAGGCCTTCGAGAAGCTGCCGCAGGACAAGCGCATCGTCCTGCACTGCAAGTCGGGCGTGCGCTCGGCGGAGGCCCTCGCGGCGGTGCACGCGGCCGGGTTCTCCGACGCCGTGCACGTCGGAGGCGGCGTCCTGGCCTGGGTCAACCAGGTCGACCCCAGCCTGCCCGCGTACTAGCGGTCGGACCTCGCGGAACGGCGCCGGGAGCGTTTCCCGGCGCCGTTCGCGTTCCCCGGAGGGGAGTGGGTACAAGTCCACCCAGAGGCCGTCGGCCGATCCCCGGGGCGGCCCTGCTGCTGGGAGGTGGCGCCATGCGAGAGAAGGGACGCTGGGCGGACTGGGTGGCGGTGGCCGCCGGTCTGGCCCTGGGAGTGAGCTGGATCTGGCACGGGATGTACGGGTTCAGCGGAGGGGCGATGTTCGTCCTCGGGCTGGGAGTCATCGTGGGCTCCGCGTTCTCCCTCACCCGCCCGGGAGCCCTGTCGAGCGAGCTGGGCGTCCTCGCGATCGGTGTGCTGGTGTTCGTGATGCCCTGGCTGCTGGGCTTCACGCACCTCCCCGCCGCCGCCTGGACCGCGTGGATCATCGGCGGGGGCATCGCCCTGCTGGGCGCGTTCAACCTGACCCAGGCCGACCGGGCGCGCAGGCGCGACCCCGACCTCGCTTGGAGCGCGCACGTCAACGAGATCCCGAGCTGATCCGGCCGCGGCGCCGCCGCGCACGGGGGGGCCGTTCACGCCGCGGCGTGAACGGCCCCCGCCGCGCTGGATAGGCTGCGGGGGTGTTCGCTGACGAGGAGGGCGGGCCGGACGACTACGCCGAGGAGGTCCTCGGGCTGGTCGAGCGGATCCCGCCGGGACGGGTGATGGCCTACGGCGACATCGCCGAGTACGTCGGGCGGGGAGGACCCCGCCAGGTCGGCTCGGTCATGTCCGCGTGGGGCGGTGCGGTGCCCTGGTGGCGGGTGGTGCGCTCCGACGGGCGCCCCGCGTCCGGCCACGAGGTACGTGCTCTTTCCCACTACGCGGCCGAGAGCACGCCCATGCGCCCCGGAAGCGACCGGGTGGACATGCGCAATGCCCGCTGGGACGGGGAATCCGCGACCTGAAGAGCTGGTTGGAAGCGTGAGAGGCGTCCGAGAAGGTCGCCGCCCTCTGGTGAACTGGTGACGTGAACTCATCCCCGTACCGACTCGTGCGGCGCGCCAACCAGGTGCTGCCGCCGCCGGTGCTGGACGAGAACCAGCAGCGCGTGGTCGACCACACGGGCGGACCGCTCCTGGTCCTCGCCGGTCCCGGGACGGGCAAGACCACCACGATCGTCGAGGCCGTCGTCGACCGCATCGACAACCGCGGCGTCGACCCCTCCCGCATCCTCGTGCTCACCTTCAGCCGCAAGGCCGCCCAGGAGCTGCGCGAGCGCATCACCGCGCGGCTGCGCCGCACCACCCGCGAACCGCTGGCCCTGACCTTCCACAGCTACGCCTACGCGCTGATCCGGCGCGAGTTCCAGCGCGTGGGCGACCTGCCCCCGCGCCTGCTGTCGGGCCCCGAACAGCTGATGGAGGTCCGCGAGCTGTTGGCGGGAGAGGTCGCGGACGGGGCGGAGGCGTGGCCCGAGCGGCTGCGCCCCGCACTGGAGACCCGGGGGTACGCCGAGGAGCTGCGCGACTTCCTCATGCGCGCACAGGAGCGCGGTCTGGGCCCCGCCGAGCTGGAGCGCCTGGGCCGTGAGCGCGGACGCGACGACTGGGTGGCCGCCGCCGGTTTCCTGGACCGCTACACGGGCAGGTTCGACATCGCGCCCGTCCCCACCCTCAACTACGCCGAGCTGGTCAGGGTCGCCGCGAACATGCTCTCCGACCCGGCGATCCAGGAACGCGAGCGCGCCGCCCACGAGGTGGTGTTCGTGGACGAGTACCAGGACACCGACCCCGCACAGGAGGAGCTCCTGCGCGCCCTGGCCGGGGACGGCCGGGACCTCGTCGCGGTCGGCGACCCGGACCAGTCCATCTACGCCTTCCGGGGCGCAGAGGTCCACAACATCCTCGACTTCCCCCGGCGCTTCACGACCGCACGGCGCACCGAGGCGCCCGTGGTCGCCCTGCGCACCTGCCGGCGCAGCGGTCCCACCCTCCTGGCCGCCTCCCGGGCCCTGACCCGGCGCCTGCCCGCGGTGTCGTCCGCGCGCGGCCACGTCAACGAGCACCGGAACCTGCTCCCGGCCCCCGGCGTCCCCGACGGCGAGGTCCGCGTGATGACGGCCGACAGCCCCACCCAGGAGGCGGCCGTCATCGCCGACACCCTCCGGCGCGCCCACCTGGTGGACGGAGTCCCCTGGTCGGACATGGCCGTGCTCGTGCGCTCGTCCACCCGCCAGCTGCCCGTCCTGCGGCGGGCGCTGACCGCCGCGTCCGTCCCCGTCGCGGTCGGCGCGGACGACCTGCCCGTGGCCGCCGAGCCCCTGGTGCGGCCCCTGCTCGCGCTGATCCGCTACGGCCTGTCCCCCGACCTGCTCGACGACGACTCCGCCCGCGAACTCCTCACCGGACCCTTCGGCGAGGCCGACACGGTGCGGTTGCGCAGGCTCGTGCGCGCGCTGCGCCGCCTGGACCTCGACCGCGCCCACGCGGGCGACGGCTCCTACCGGCCCGCCGCGAGCCTGCTCGTGGACGTCCTGCGCGACCCCGCCGACCTCGCCCTGGTCGACCCCGACGTCGCCGCACCCGCCCAGCGCGTGGCCCGCGCGCTGGGAGCCGTCCGCGACCTGACCGCCAGGGGCTCCGACGCGGAACAGGTCCTCTGGGAGCTGTGGCGCGACAGCGGACTCGCCGACCGGCTGCTCCGCGCGAGCCTGGCCGGGGGGCGCCGCGGCGCCGCGGCCGACCGCGACCTCGACGCCGTGGTGGCCCTGTTCGAGAGCGCCGCCCGCTACTGCGACCGGCTGCCCCCCGGCAGCCCGGCGGGGTTCCTGGAGGACCTCGCCGCCCAGGAGATCCCGGGGGACAGCCTCGCCGAACGCGCCCCCGAGGGCGAGGCCGTGCGCATCCTCACCGCCCACCGCTCCAAGGGCCTGGAGTGGGGACTGGTCGTGGTCGCCGGCGTCCAGGAGGGCGACTGGCCAGACCTGCGCCTGCGCGGCTCCCTGCTCGGCGTGGAGGAACTGGTCGACGCCGAGGTGCACGCCGCCGACTCCTCGGGCGCCGCCATGGCCTCCAAGCTCATGGACGAGGAGCGCCGCCTGTTCTACGTCGCCCTCACCCGCGCCCGCCGCACCCTCGTGGTGACCGCCGTGGGCGGGGAGGAGGCCGACGAGCGCCCCTCCCGGTTCCTCAACGAGATGGGCGTCGGCGAACCCGAGCCCGTCGGAACGGGCCGCCGCTGGCTGTCCCTGCCCGCACTCGTCGCCGACCTGCGCTCGGTGGTCACCGACCCCTCCGCCCCGGACCCGCTCCGGTCGGCCGCGGCCGACCACCTGGCCCGCCTCGCCGAGGAGGGGGTGCGCGGCGCCGACCCGTCGGAGTGGTACGCGCTCACCCCCTTCAGCGACGACCGGCCCCTGGCCGGGGAGGACGACACGATCCGCGTCTCACCGTCCCAGGTGGAGAGTTTCACCAACTGCCAGTTGCGCTGGCTCCTCGAACGCGCGGCCGGTGCCTCCTCCGGAGACTCCGCGTCGGCGCTGGGGACCGTCGTGCACGCCGTCGCCGTCCTGGTCGCCCAGGGCAGCAGCGCCGACGAGGTCGGCGGGCGGATGGACGAGATCTGGGCCGACCTGGACTTCGGAGGCCCCTGGCAGGCGGCCCAGCAGCGCGAGCGCGCGGACGAGATGGTCCGCAAGCTCATCTCCTGGGACTCCGCCAACGACCGCGAGCTCGTGGTCACCGAGGAAGGGTTCAAGGTCGAGGTGGGCGGCATCGAGATCACCGGGCGGGTGGACCGCCTCGAACGCGACGGCGAGGGCCGCGCCGTGGTCGTGGACATCAAGACCGGCCGGGCCAAGGCCGAGGACCTGGCACGCCACCCCCAGCTCGGCGTCTACCAGATGGCCGTGCTCAAGGGCGCGTTCGCCAAGCTCGGCCTGGCCGAACCCGGCGGCGCCACGCTCGTCCAGGTGGGCGGGGCCGCACTGACCAACAAGGCGCGTGAACAGCCGCAGCCGCCGCTGGGGGAGGACCCCGACCCCCGTTGGGCCCAGGACCTGGTGCTCGACGTCGCCGGCGGCATGGGCGGCTCGCGGTTCACCGCCATCCGGAACAAGGGCTGCAACGCGTGCGCCGTGCGCGCCTGCTGCCCGGTGCAGGACGAGGGCAGACATGTCTGAACCCCACCCCCTTTCCCCCGAGACCCCGCCGGACCCCCCGCCCCCGCCCCGCCTGGGCCCCGCCGAGCTCTCCAGGCTCCTCGGCCAGCCCGAGCCCACCGCGGAGCAGTCCCAGGTCATCTCCGCGCCGCTGGAACCGGGCGTGGTCATCGCCGGCGCCGGGTCGGGCAAGAGCGAGACGATGGCCTCGCGTGTGGTGTGGCTCGTCGCCAACGGCCACGTGCGGCCCGAGCAGATCCTCGGCCTGACCTTCACCCGCAAGGCCACCGCGGAGCTGGCGGAGCGGGTGCGCAGGAGGCTGGAGCAGCTGCGCGCCACCGAGCAGTTCCCCGAGGAGCTGCTCGACGGCGAGCCCACCGTGTCCACCTACAACGCCTACGCCGGGCGCATCGTCTCCGACCACGCCCTGCGCGAGGCCGTCGAACCCACGTCCAGGCTGCTCAGCCAGGGCCAGTCCTGGCAGATCGCCGCCAGGGTCGTCGGAGAGTACGACGGCCCCATGGATCTGATGACCGTGGGGGCCGACACCGTCACCCAGCGGGTCCTGCACCTGTCCGGGGAGATCGCCGACCACCTCACCACCACCGACCAGGTGCGCGGCATCGGGCGGTGGATCCAGGCGGGCGTGGACGGCATGACCCGCAAGGCCACCAAGGAGACCCGCGACCTGGTCGCCGCCCAGCGCCGGCGCGAACAGCTCCTGCCGCTGGTGGACCGCTACAACCACGCCAAGCACGCGCGCGAGGCCATGGACTTCGGCGACCAGATGGCACTGGCGGCCCGGATCGCCGAGCACCACCCCGAGGTCGGGCTCATCGAGCGCGGCAGGTACCGGGTGGTGCTGCTCGACGAGTACCAGGACACCAGCCACGCCCAGCTGGTCCTGCTGCGCTCCCTGTTCGGCGACGGCCACCCGGTGACCGCGGTCGGCGACCCCTGCCAGTCCATCTACGGCTGGCGCGGCGCCATCGCGGCCAACCTCACGAGGTTCCCCACCGACTTCCCCGCAGCCCCCGGCCGACCGGCGCCGGTGCGCCGCCTGTCCACCAGTTTCCGCAACGGCGAGCGCGTCCTGCGGGTGGCCGAGCGGATCTCCGAAAAGCTGCGCGCCGAGGCCCGCGACGTCCCCGTCCTGCACCCCGGACCGGCCCGGCGCGGCCGGGGCACCGCGCTGACGGCGCTGTTTTCCACCGAGACCGAGGAGGCCGCCTGGATCGCCGACCAGGTGCACCTCCTGGTCCACGCCGATCCCGGCCGGCCCGGCAGCGCCCGGACCGCCCCCGACTCCCTGCCCTGGCCCGAGGGCGAGTCGGGCGGGGCGGAGGACGGCGGGGTCGGCCCGGGCGACGTGGCGGTGCTGTGCCGCAAGCGGTCCCAGTTCCCGCCGCTGCGCGAGGCCCTGGAGGCCCGCGGCATCCCGGTGGAGGTCGTCGGGCTGGGCGGCCTCATGATGGTTCCCGAGGTCCGCGACATCATCGCCACCCTGCGCGTGGTCCACGACGCCTCCGCCGGGAACGAGCTGGCCCGCCTGCTCACCGGACCCCGCTGGCGCCTGGGCCCCCGCGACCTGGCCGCACTGGGGGCCAGGGCGACCGAGCTGGCCCGCCACACCCGGCGCGACCTGACCTCGCCCGACCCGGGGGAGGACCCCGACGACGACATCCTGCGCCGCACCGTCCTGGACCTGACCGCCGAGAGCGGCAGCCTGGTGGACGCCGTGGACGACCCCGGCGCAGCCGAGAACTACTCCGCGGCGGCCCACGAGCGGCTGGGCCGCCTCGCCGAGGAACTGCGCGCCCTGCGCAAGCTCGTCGGCCAGCCGCTCCCCGACCTGGTCACCGAGGTCGAGCGGATGCTCGGACTGGACATCGAGGTGGGCTCCCGCACCGGCCGCGACCCGCTGTCGGCGCGCGCCGACCTCGACGCGTTCGTGGACCACGCCGTCCGCTTCGTCGGCAACAGCGAGGACCCCACCCTGGGCAGTTTCCTCAGCTACCTCAACGCCGCCGAGGAGAACGAGAGCGGGCTCGCCCCGGGGGAGCGGGTCGGCGGTTCCGACAGCGTCAAGCTCATGACCATGCACGGCGCCAAGGGCCTCCAGTGGCCGGTCGTCGTCGTGCCCGGGATCAGCGGGGGGAAGCGGTCACCGCTGTTCCCCGCCAAGGCGCGCGACGCGCTGGCCTGGGCCGGGGCCGACCACCTTCTGCCCTACCCGCTGCGCGGCGACCGCGACAGCCTGCCGCGGCTCACCGGGGTCGACAAGGAGGCCGTCGCCGGCTTCCGTCAGGCGGAGCGGGACCGACAGCTCATGGAGGAGCGGCGGTTGGCCTACGTCGCCGTCACCCGCGCCTCGTTCGCCCTGGTGTGCACCGGCCACTGGTGGGGCCGCAGCGGGGCCGCCCCGCGCGGGCCGTCGGTGTTCCTGGAGGAGATCCGGGAGGCGTGCGAGGGCGGAGCCGGGGCGGTCGTCGGCTGGGCCCCGCCGCCGGGGGAGGACGAGACCAACCCCCACGACGACGAGGAGAACTCCGCCGTCTGGCCGCCGACCGCCGGAAACGAGGAGGGCGCCGGACAGGGCGACGGCGACGCCGCCCGGGCGCCCGGCGGCGCGACCCGCCACACGGAGATCGCGGAGGGGGCGGCCCTGGTCGAGCGCGCACGTGCGCGCCTGCTCGCCGGAGAGACCGCCCCGGGGGAGCAGGCGCCTCCCACGGGGCTGCGCCGCCGCCTCCAGGGGTGGGAGCGCGACACCGAGCTGCTGCTGGCCCACCGCCGCTCCGAGGCCGCGGTGGCGGGCGGCGGGCCCGTGCAGGTGGAGCTCCCGGGCCACCTGTCGGTGTCGTCCATGGTGTGGCTGGCCAGGGACCCCTCCGCCCTGGCCCGGCAGATCCGCCGCCCGCTACCCCGACCTCCCGCGCCGCACACCCGGCGCGGCACCGCCTTCCACACGTGGCTGGAACAGCGGTTCGGACAGCGGGCGACCCTGCTGGACGAGCTGCCCGGCGCGGCGGACGAGACCGCGGGGGAGGACGAGGACCTGGCCGAGCTCCAGCGCCGCTTCGAGCAGAGCGAGTGGGGGTCCCGCGTCCCCGTGGAGGTGGAGGTGCCGTTCGAGACGGTCATCGGCGACCGGCTCATCCGCGGCCGCATGGACGCGGTGTTCCACGACGCCGCCACGGGCCGCCATGACGTGGTGGACTGGAAGACGGGGCGCCCGCCCGGCAACGACGCGGAGCGCCGGGCCGTGGGCGTGCAGCTGGCCGCCTACCGGCTGGCCTGGGCCGACCTGGCCGGGGTGGGTCTGGAGGAGGTGCACGCCGCGTTCCACTACGTCCTCGCGGGGCGGACGGTGCGCCCCGCCGACCTGCTCGACGCGGAGGGCCTGGCGGCGCTGATCTCCTCCGTCCCCGAGCCCGGCTGACGGGGGAGCGGGAGGCGGGCCCGGCCGCACGCGCCGGCGCCCGCGACCGCCGCGGGGCGGACCGGGCGGCGGCGCGCGGTGCCCGGGCCGGGGCCGGGGCGGACCTCAGACCACGCCGAACACGAACCCGCCCGGCGAGCGGGTGTCGTCGCCGAAGAGGTACTCGCGGGACGACAGCACGAACTCCTCGCGGTTGATGAACCCGTCGCCGTTGGTGTCGAGACCGGCGAACCGGTCCGCGGCGTCCGTGGCCTCCGCCCCGAGGACCCGCGCGTAGTGCAGGAACTCGGCCTCGCTGACGCTGTCGTCGCCGTCGGTGTCGAGGAGGTCGAAGACGGCCTCGGCCACGCCCTCCGTCATGTTGAACCGGCTCCGGTCCTCGGCGGCGGCGTGCATGGCCTGGACGAACCGCTCCCGGTCCAGGCGCGCGACCTCGGCCCCCGAGTGGCGCAGCAGCTCCAGCCACAGCATCTGGTAGGACGCCTGGACGGCCTGGGCCTTGCGCTCCTGCGGGTCCAGGCCGTAGCCCGCGACGTAGCTTTCGACCAGGCGCTGGTAGTCCGCCCAGGTCACGGAGCTGTCGTGGTCGGAGTCGAGGGCGTCGAAGAGACGGCTGAACCTCACGGCTGTCGCCTCGGCGGGGGTGGTGCTCACGTGCGTCCTCTCGTCGGGGGACGGGCCCTTCCCGCCCCGTGATCCTCTGAGTCTCCCGCGCCCGGAAAGGTTCTGCCGCCGGTCCGGGACACTCCGGCGCGACGGCCCCGGCCGCCGGTGCGGAGCGTGGCGCACGGGGACGGCCCCGGCCGGACGCGTCAGAGCTGAAACGGGCGGGCGTGACCCGGTTCGTCCAGGTTCTAGGCTCGATCACGACAAGGACGTCTAGGAAAGGACGGGCAGATGGACGCGCGCGCCCACATCGAGGCACACCGGGACGAGTTCCTCGCCGCGCTCAGGGAGTGGCTGGCGATCCCCTCGATCTCCGCCGACCCGGCGCACCACGACGACGTGCGGCGGTCCGCGCGGTGGCTCGCCGACCACCTCACCGCGACAGGGTTCCCCACCGTCGAGGTGTGGGAGACCCCCGGCCTGCCGGCCGTGTTCGCGGAGTGGCCCGCCGCCGACCCCGACGCCCCCACCGTGCTCGTCTACGGGCACCACGACGTCCAGCCCGTCGACCCGGTCGAGGAGTGGGACACCGATCCGTTCACCCCGACCGAGATCGGCACCTCGCTGTTCGCGCGCGGAGCCTCCGACGACAAGGGGCAGGTGCTCTTCCACGCCCTCGGCGTGAGCGCCGCCCTGGCGGCCTCCGGGGCCGACGCGCCGCCCGTCACCGTCAAACTCCTGGTGGAGGGCGAGGAGGAGTCCGGCTCGGTTCACTTCGCCGACCTGATGCGGGCCAACCGCGCCCGCCTGGCCTGCGACGTCGCCGTCATCTCCGACACCACGATGTGGGCCGCCGACACCCCGTCCATGTGCGTGGGCATGCGCGGCGTCACCGACGTCGAGATCAACCTGTACGGCCCCGCGCGCGACCTGCACAGCGGCTCCTTCGGAGGCGCGGTCCCCAACCCGCTCAAGGCCATGAGCGACCTGTTGTCCGGCCTCCACGACGAGGACGGCCGCGTCGCGGTCCCCGGGTTCCACGACGGGGTGGTCGAGGCCGACCGGGAGGAGCGCGACCTCATCGCCCGGCTGCCCTTCGACGAGAGGGAGTGGCTGGACACCGCGGCCTCCACCGCCACCTGGGGGGAGAAGGGCTACAGCACCCTGGAGCGGATCTGGCTGCGGCCGACCGCGGAGATCAACGGCATGTGGGGCGGGCACACCGGCGCGGGCGGCAAGACCATCGTGCCGCGCTCGGCCCACGCCAAGGTCAGCTTCCGGCTCGTCCCCGGGCAGGAGCCGCTGCACGTCCAGGACAGCGTCCGCGCCTACGTGGAGGCCAACACCCCCGCGGGACTGCGGGCCGAGCTGGAGTTCGGCGGCCCCGGCGTGCGGGCCTGCGCCTCCGACCTGTCCTCCACCGCGCTCAGGGCCGCGCGGTCGGCCATGGAGCGGGCCTTCGGCACGCAGGTGCTGTTCACCCGCGAGGGGGGTAGCGGCCCCGAGGCCGACATCGCCGACATCCTCGACGCGCCCCTGGTGTTCGTCGCCGTCGGCCTGGACGAGGACCGCATCCACGCCCCGAACGAGAAGGTGGAGGTCCCCCTCCTCCTCAAGGGAGCGGAGAGCGTCGCCTACCTGTGGGAGGAACTGGGCTCCGCCGACCGGGCCTGAGCACGCGTCCGCGCCCCCGGAACACATGCGGTCGCCGCATGTGTTCCGGGAACGGGCATGCACGGAGCCCTCCGGGGTGTTACCCCTGTAGACGCGGGTCGTGCGGACGGCCCTCCCCGACCTCTGGAAGGACCCATGGACGCCGACGCGACCCCCTCACTGTCCCGTTCCACCGTCGACCCCGCCGGACACCGGCGCGTGGACGAGGACTGGCTCGCCAAGGCGTGGGAGGACCCCGGCTCCCAGGTCCTGGTGCTGGAGGGCGGCGACCCGGGCAGCCACGGCTGGCAGGCGCTCATGGCCAAGCAGTCCCGCGCCCTGGTCACCACCGGCGACACCCGTGAACTCGTGCTCACCCGCACCCGCGACGCCCCCGAGGGCGAGCGCTACCTGCTCGGCACCGAGGGCGACCGCGCCTACTTCGCGGTGCGCTCCCCTCGGGAGCTGCTCGCCAACCCCGTCGCGGAGCCCGCGTCGCTGCGCGAGGTCGGGGCCGTCCTCAACGACCGCGACACCGGTCTCCTGACCCGGGCGATCGCCCTCGCCAACTGGAACGCCACCCACCGGTTCTGCCCCCGCTGCGGCGCACGCACCACCCCGGCCGCGTCCGGGCACGTGCGCGTCTGCGAGGAGGAGGGCACCGAGCAGTACCCCCGGATGGACCCGGCGGTCATCATGCTCGTGCACCGCGACCGGGAAGGGGAGGAGGAGGTGCTGCTCGGCAACAACCCGAACTGGGACGCGCGGCGCTTCTCCGTGCTGGCCGGGTTCGTGGACGCCGGGGAGTCCCTGGAGCAGGCCGTCATCCGGGAGGTGGCCGAGGAGGCGGGGGTGGTGGTCGAACGACCGCGCTACCTGTCGTCACAGCCGTGGCCGTTCCCGCGGAGCCTGATGATGGGGTACACCGCGCGGGCCGTGGGGGAGACCGAGCGCACCGACGACGAGATCGCCGTCACCCGCTGGTTCACCCGGCCCGAGCTGTTCGAGGCCGCGCGGGCCGGTGAGGTCCTGCTGCCCGGCCGGGTGTCGATCGCCCGCACCCTCATCGAGCACTGGTACGGGGCGGAGCTCCCGGGGGGCTGGTGACCGGGGCGCCGGGCCGTCCACAGGCGCCGAGGAGGGCTGGTGCCCTCCTCCGGGGGATGCCTACCCTGAAGGGGACGCCGCGGGGCCCGGGCGGACCGGTCACACGCACCGGTGCACGGACCTCGGACCGGGACGGCAGCGCACGGTCCTCGCACGCCTTCGCGTGTGCGGACGCCGCGCACCGTCGCCGCGCCAGGTCGCCGGGCACCCTCAGCCGGAGCCGGGGGAGGGGTTCAACTCGTCGGGGAGCGAGGTGAGAGGGCTCGTGCTGCTCTCCACCACGTCCCGTGCCAGCTCGGCCACCTTCCGGCCGCGCGAGCGGGCGGACGAGCGCAGCCGCTCGAACGCCTCCCGCGGCGCCATCGTGTGCCGCTCCGCCAGCACCCCGATCGCCTGCTCCACCACCACGCGCGAGTGCAGCGCGTGCTCCAGCTGCGCGATGGTGTGCCGCAACCGCTCGACCTCGGAAGCCCCCTCGGGGGCCCGGCCGGGGGCCTGTGAGCGCGGACGCGCGGCTCCCGACTCACCGGTCAGCAGGTCCGCGAGGACCATCGCGCTCACCAGGTCGGGCACCTCCTGCCCGTCTCCCACGCGCCACCCGTTCGGGGTGCGGCGCACCACGCCGACGTCCACCGTGTCGGCGACCGCTATGTCATGAGGCCTCATGTCGTCCCCCAACTCAACACTCCCCGTCGTCATCGTCCGAGCCCTGGTAGCGCCCGAGCGCCGTCGGAGGAGTCCCGTCGCGGTTCACGACCGGGGCCCATGACACGGAACGCGGTCACACCCGGAAGGTGTGACCGCGGCACGCGTACCGTCCTACGACAGCTCGGCCAGCTTCTTCTTCACCTGAGCGAGTGACGGGTTCGTCATCGCCGACCCGTCACTGAAGACCAGCGTCGGCACCGTCTGGTTGCCGCCGTTGACCTTCATGACGAGCTCGACGGCCTCCGGGTTCTCCTCGATGTTCACCTCACCACCGGTGATCCCCTCGCGGGAGAGCTGGCTCTTGAGCCGCTTGCAGTACCCGCACCAGGGGGTGGTGTACATCGTGAACTGGTCGGTCGCCGTACTCGTCATGTCGCTCACGTCCTTCTGCCTACGATCGCTGGTATTTCGTCCGGTCCCACATCTCAACACCGAGTGGCCCGGCCCGCTTCCCACGACCGTGCGACACAACGTGGGACGCCTCACAGGGCCAACTGGTTCTGGAATGTGTCATTCCGCTCGATAAGGGCAGAGTGCCGATCCGCTCCCCGCCACAACCGATACTTGAGAGACTGTGCCCCCAGACAGAAGCCCCGACCCCACACCCGTACAGCCGTCCCGACCACAGCAGGAGCACCATGGACCCCGACCGTGTCCTGGAGGGACTGGACCCGGAGCAGACCGAGGCGGCGCGTGCGCTGCGCGGCCCCGTGTGCATCCTGGCCGGTGCCGGAACAGGGAAGACCCGGGCCATCACCCACCGGATCGCCCACGCTGTCTCCAGCGGGGTGGTGTCCGAGCAGCAGGTCCTGGCGGTCACCTTCACCGCCCGCGCCGCCGGTGAGATGCGCGGCCGCCTGCGCGGACTGGGAGCACCCCGCGTCCAGGCCCGCACCTTCCACTCCGCCGCCCTGCGGCAGCTGTCGTTCTTCTGGCCGCAGGTCATCGGCGGCGAGAAGCCCACCCTGATCGAGAGCAAGATCCAGGCGGTCGCCCGCGCGGCCCACTCCGTGGGCGTGCAGCCCGACCGCACCGGCCTGCGCGACCTGGCCAGCGAGATCGAGTGGGCCAAGGTCACCCAGGTGCGGCCCACCGACTACGAGAAGACGGTGGCCAAGACCAGCCGCCAGGCGCCGATGCCCCCGGGGGAGGTCGCCCGGGTCTTCGAGGCCTACGAGGCGCTGCGCCGCGAGCGCAACCTGCTCGACTTCGAGTCCCTGCTCGAACTCACCGCCGGGATGATCAACGAGTACCCGGCGATCGCCCAGCGCGTGCGCGACCAGTACCGCTACTTCGTCGTCGACGAGTTCCAGGACGTCAACCCGCTCCAGAAGCTCCTCCTGGACGCCTGGCTGGGGGACCGCGACGACCTGTGCGTGGTCGGCGATCCGAGCCAGACCATCTACTCGTTCGCGGGGGCGACCCCCGGGTACCTGACCGGGTTCGCCGCCCGGTACCCCCACGCCACCGTGGTCCGACTGGTCCGCGACTACCGGTCCACTCCGCAGGTGGTGCGGGTCGCCAACCACGTCATCGCCCAGGCGCGCGGCACCACGTCGGCCAACCACCTGACCCTCCAGGCACAGCGCCCCGACGGGCCCGACCCCATGTACCAGGAGTACGAGGACGAGCCGGCCGAGGCCACCGGGGTCGCCCGCAAGATCAGCGTCCTCCTGGAGGACGGGACCCCCGCCAGCGAGATCGCGGTCCTGCTGCGCACCAACTCCCAGTCGGCCGCCTACGAGCAGGCGCTGACCGACGAGGGCGTGCCGTTCACGGTGCGGGGCACCACGCGGTTCTTCGAGCGGGCCGAGATCAAACAGGCCGTGCACACTCTGCGCGGCGCCCGGCACGGCGCGGCGGGGGAGGACCCCGAGCCCCTGGTGCACACGGTCCGGCAGCTCCTCGGCCAGCTCGGCCTGACCGAGCAGGCGCCCGAGGGCCGCCAGGCCCGCGAGCGCTGGGAGTCGCTGTCCGCGCTCGCCCAGCTCGCCGAGGACCTGGCGGCCGCACCGGCCCCCGGCGGCCGGGAGGTCACCATGGCCGACCTCGTGGACGAACTCGACGTGCGCATGGCCACCGAGCACGCGCCCGGCTTCGAGGGAGTCACCCTCGCCTCCCTGCACTCCGCCAAGGGCCTGGAGTGGGACGCCGTCTTCCTCGTGGGCCTCACCGAGGGCATGATGCCGATCATCTACGCGGAGACCGACGACCAGGTGGAGGAGGAGCGGCGCCTGTTCTACGTGGGGGTCACCCGCGCCCGGGAGCACCTGGCGATGTCGTGGTCGCTGGCCCGCTCGCCCGGCGGGCGCAAGAGCCGCAAGCCCTCCCGGTTCCTGGACGGGCTCCGGCCCGCCTCGCCGTCCACGGCCTCCAAGCGCGCCGAACGCCGCAAGGGCGGTGTGGCCCGCTGCCGGGTGTGCGGGAACGCCCTGGGCGAGGCGGCCGAGCGCAAGCTGGGGCGCTGCCTCGACTGCCCGTCCAGCTACGACGAGGCGCTGCTGGAGCGGTTGCGCGACTGGCGCCGCACCAACGCGCAGGAGCAGAAGGTCCCCGCGTACGTCATCTTCACCGACGCGACGCTCCAGGCCATCGCCGAGCAGGAGCCCACGAGCGTCTCCCAGCTCTCCGCCGTGTCGGGGATCGGAGCGGTCAAGCTCGATCGCTACGGTGAGGCGGTGCTCGCGCTGGTCTCGGGCGCGGATCCGGCGGACGTCACGGACGGTCCGGCCGGTGGCAACGAGGAGGAGACAGCGGATGAGTGAGAGCGCCGACGAGCAGACGCGGGGCCAGTCCCTCGACGGCCTGCTGGCCGTCCTGGATCTGGAGCAGATCGAGGTGAACATCTTCCGGGGGAGCAGCCCCGCGGAGGGTCCGCAGCGCGTCTTCGGCGGCCTGGTAGCGGGGCAGGCGCTCGTCGCAGCGGGGCGCACCGTCCCCGCGGAGCGCTACGTGCACTCCCTCCACGCGTACTTCATACGGCCCGGTGACCCCGCGGTGCCGATCGTCTACGAGGTGGACCGGGTCCGCGACGGAAGGTCGTTCACCACCCGGCGGGTGGTGGCCATCCAGCACGGGAAGCCGATATTCACCCTGTCGGCCTCCTTCCACAAGGAGGAGCCCGGCCTCGACCACCAGATCCCCATGCCCGACGTTCCGCCGCCGGAGGACCTGCCGAGCACGCGCGAACGCCTCCAGGCGGCGTTCGGGAAGGTGCCCGGGTTCGTCCGCTGGCACCCGATCGAGCTGCGCCCGGTGGGTCCGCTGTCCTTCGAGGCCGAACGCGACCCGCAGCTGCGCACCGCCACCAACCCGGTCTGGCTGAAGGTGGACGGCAAGCTGCCCGACGACAGGCTCACCCAGGTCTGCCTGATGACCTACGCCTCGGACATGACCCTGCTGGACACGGTCCTCTTGCGGCACGGACGCTCCTTCGCGGGCATCTCCATGGCCAGCCTCGACCACGCGATGTGGTTCCACCGGCCGTTCCGCGCCGACGAGTGGCTGCTGTACGCGCAGGAGGCCCCGACCGCGCAGGGCGCGCGGGGACTCGCCCGCGGGCTCGTGTACACGCGTGACGGCCAGCTCGTCTGCTCCGTCGTGCAGGAGGGGCTGATCCGCGTCGTGGACGCCGAGGGATGGTCCGACGCCCTGCCGGGTTCCTGACTCCGCGCCCCGGCCGCGCGAGTGCCCCGGACACGCCCGACGCACGCGGGCCCCGTCCCCGACCGGGGACGGGGCCCGCGTGCGTCGCCGGCGCGGAGGAGCGTTCCGGAAGCCGTGCGGTAACGCTCCCGGGCTCTGCGCCATTCCCCGCCCCCGGTGGCCGGATGCGGACGTTTTCGCAGGTCAAAAATAGGTTGCCGTCTTCACAGGGCAACCCATAGTCTGTACTCCGTCGCAGTGACCGCGCCCGGCGCAGGTGAAAGACCCTGTCGCCCGACTCAGAAGGAGGTGCCCCATCAAATGACGAACTCCACGCAGACCACTGAATTCATCACTGGCTTCGCCATGTCGTCGCGTCAGCTGTCCCTGACGGCTGTCTCGGGCACCGCCGAGAGCGGTCTGACGGGCGTCCTCGCCGGATTCGGCGAGTTCATCACCACCGGTGTCGGTCACGACGCCAAGGGCGGCAGCGACGAGTACGGAACCCACCGGTCCCGTGCCCTGTCGATGGTGTCCCCGGTCGTCCCGACCGGTGTCGGCAACGGCAGTGGTGTGCCCGCCAACCCTGAGCTCGCCCTTGATCGAGGCAAGCGCACGACGGAACACGCTGAAGCTACCCAGCGCCTGTACGGCGCATCGGGGGAGTGTCCACGGAGGATTCCGGCCTAGAGCAGCACAGGCCGAGAGTTTCGACCGTGGCCGCGGACCCCGACACAGGGGCCGCGGCTTTCTTTGTATCTCCGTCCGATCCCCGTCCCCCAGGGACGAGGGAAGAGGACGGCGGCATCGCAAGTCCAGGTCCCTCACCGGACTGGTTCCGGTGACCATCACCGACCGCGTTGTACGAAACGATCAAAGATCTTGGAGGGCACCGATGCTTGCGTCGGTCCTGGAGACGCCCCTGCTGGGCGACGACACCGAAGTTCCCTGCCGCCTCGAGCCCGACCTGTTCTTCGCCGAGGCGCCCGCCGACGTCGAGACCGCGAAGGCCGTCTGCGGAGCCTGCCCCGTGCGGGAGCAGTGCCTGACCGACGCCCTGGAGCGGCGCGAGCCGTGGGGCGTCTGGGGCGGGCAGCTGCTCGTCGCCGGCCAGGTCGTGGCGCGCAAGCGCCCGAGGGGCCGTCCCCGGAAGAACCCCGCCCCGGTCGCGGCCTGACCCACCACCCGCACTCCGCACCCGAAGAACTGACGAAGGACGAAGACAGATGATGTTCCTGGAACTCCTGCGAGTTGCCGAACAGACCGATATCGAGACCCGCGAGATGCAGAACAGAAGGCTCACGGCCCGTGTGATGCGCGCCCGCCAGCGGGAGGAGCGCCGTGCGGAACAGGCACTCATGGATCTCGCGTGGTCGCGCCTGTGTTGACCCGCCGTACAACGGCGGGATGACGTGGCGCTGAGCGTTCCGAGGTGACCGCGGAACCGGCGGGAGACCGGGCGGGCCCCCCGATGGGGATAACCGTCCGGTCTCTTTTTTGTTTCTTTCGAGTCAAGAGGGGGCTCGAAGTGCCCTGATTGTGTCCTGGCCTGACGCGCCGGGACCGTGCTGGTCAGGGCAGAACGCGCGACGGGGCCGTGATTCCCGACGATGCTCCGCGAATCGGGGATCCGGTGAAATCAATGACATAACAGGACAGGGCATATCTGTGCGGAAGCTCTCCTCTCGGCTACCGTAAAGTTCGTGCCCTCGAACACCAAAGTCGAGGTACGACGTAGCCCTCGTCGCCGACGCACCGTGTCGGCCTACAGGGACGGGGACACCACGGTCGTCCTCGTGCCCGCGACGTTCTCCCGCGCAGAGGAAAAGCGCTGGGTGGGTCGCATGCTGCAACGGCTGGAGGCCCGGGAGGGCCGTCGGCACTCCGGCGACACCGAACTCCACGAACGGGCGCTGGAACTGGCCCACCGCTACCTCGGCGGGGTCGAACTCCCCGACAGCGTCCGCTGGGTCGACAACCAGAACGCGCGCTGGGGCTCGTGCACCCCCGACACCCGCACGATCCGCATCTCCCGCCGTCTCGCCCGGATGCCCTCCTGGGTGGTCGACTACGTCCTCATCCACGAACTCGCCCACCTGTCCATCCCGCACCACGGACGGGACTTCTGGGACCTGGTACGCCGCTACCCCCGGACCGAACGGGCCCGCGGATACCTGGAGGGGTTCAGCGCGGCCTCGCGTGCGGAGGCCTGCGACCACGACGAGGACGAGGAAGCGGACGAGGAGGAGTTGGGCATCGCCGAGGTCGCCCTGGAGGAGTAGCCCTCAGGCACCGTCCACGCCGGCCCCGGAAATCCGGGCACGCCGCAGGACAGGGCCCGGCGGACGCGAGCCGGGAGAGGGCGCGAGACGCGGCCCAGGGAGTGTTTTTCAGGAGACTTCCGGGTCGGCGAGCGGCCGTCCAGGCAATCTCTCGCAAGACGATGTGCGACGTTCAGCCTGGTTGTGCTTCACGAGCGCAGAGGCGCAGCGAGAGGAAGCCTGGCGGACGCGAGCCCGGAAGGATGCAAAAAACACGGCCTAGACGGAGCTGCGGTAGACGGTCGCAGCCTCGGCGGCCGTGCGCACCAGGTCGCGCACGGAGTCGTCGGTGGGGTCCGGCAGGTCGCCCACCGGGAACCAGCCCAGGTCGGCCGACTCGTCCGGATCGCACACCAGAACGGCCGCCGACGGGGCGACCGCGGCGTACTGCACGTCCAGGTGGAAGCTGCCGCCCCCGCACGGCACCCGGTGCCGGTCCAGCCGGACGGGGTCGGGGAGGAGGGTCAGGTCCCGGAGCCCCGACTCCTCGACGGCCTCCCGCAGCGCGGCCGCACCCAGCGTCGCGTCCCCGGGCTCGCAGTGGCCGCCGGTCTGCAACCACATCCGGTGGATCCGGTGCAGGGTGAGCACGACCTTCGAGCCGTCCGCGGAGATGATCGCCGCACTCGCCGTCACGTGCCCGGGCAGGCACGTACGCCACATGGCGTCCGCGTGCCCGCCCAGGTGCTCCACGTAGGAGCGGCGCAGCTCCTCCTGCCGGGCGTCGGGCGCGGTCCACGCGTCCAGCACCGCCAGGGCGTCCGCGTGCAGTGACATCTACGCGTCCTCTCCGCGTGCGTCGTCGTCGCCGTCGTCCTCGGACCGGTCCGGTCCCGGGGCGGTCCCCCGGTCGGGCCCGGCCCCGGGCGCGTCGCCGGTCAGGGAGGAGATGTCGAAGTCGGCCCCGCCGAACCCGCCTCCGCCGTTCACGAACGCGTCCGGGTCGTCCAGGTCCTCACCGGTGGGCATGAGGTCGGGGTGCTGCCACACGGCGTCCCTGCCCTCCACCCCGCGCGCCTCCTCCAGGGCCGACCACAGGGCCGCGGCCTCGCGCAGACGGCGCGGGCGCAGCTCGAGGCCGACCAGGGCGGCGAAGGTGTGCTCGGCGGGTCCGCCGGTCGCACGACGGCGACGGGTCGCCTCGGAGAGCGCGTCCGCCTGCGGAAGCCGGCCGGACACCGCCGACGACACCACGGTCGCCACCCAGCCCTCGATGAGGGCCAGAGTGGTCTCCAGACGGCCCAGGGCCGCCTTCTGCTGCGGGGTGTCCTCCGGCTGGAGCAGGCTCTCGCCGCCCGCGCCGCCCAGAGCCTCCTGGAGCGCCTCGGGGTTGGTGAGATCGATCTCACCGAGGCGGTCCTCAAGGCCGCTGACGTCGAACGACATCCCGTCCGCGTACTCGTTGACGAGCCGCGACACGTGCGAGCGCAGCCACGGCACGTGCGAGTACAGGCGGTGCACGGCGGCCTCGCGCGCGGCGAGGTACAGGCGCACCTCGTCGGCGGGGACCTCCAGGCCCTCGCTGAACCGCTCGACCCCGCCCGGCAGCAGCGCGGCGTTGCCCTCGCCGGCCAGCGGCAGCCCGATGTCGGTGGTACCGACCACCTCACGGGACAGCTCGCCGACCGCCTGGCCGGCCTGGCGGCCGACCATCATGCTGCCCATCTGCTGGATCATGCCCAGCAGCGGACCCGCCACGGACTGCATCTCCTCGGGCAGGTTCTGCCCCATGGAGCGCACGGTCCTGCTCGTCAGCGGGTCGCACAGCTGGACCCACGAGTCCATCGTCTTCTCGACCCACTCCGACCGGCTCCAGGCCTGAGCGGTCTGAACACCGGACGGGAGGTCGGTAGCCTGGTCGAGCCACAGGTCAGCGAGGCGCAGGGCCTCCTCGACCTTGGCGTAGTCGGACACCGGCACGCTCGGGTCGCCCTCCTGGGCGACCGTCTGTCGTGCCACGTCCTTGGCCATCTCCCAGTTGACCCCGGACGACGACTTGTCGTCGCCGCCGGCGCCGGGGCTGGGCTGTGCCGACATCATGTCGGCGAACTGGCGCAGCATGTTGGCCATCTGCTGCGGGTCGCCGAACGGGAATCCGTCCGGCGTTCCGGAGTCCCCTCCGCCCGGGCGGCCGCTGCCGGCACCCGAGCCGGAGTCGCCAGATCGGCGTCCGGACTCGTCATCGGGATCGTTCGGCATGCTGAAACCGAAAGGCAGGTCGCTCACATCAGACCTCAGGCAGGATTAGGTTTGGTCTCCACTGTCACGTTAGCTGGGAGTCGCCCGGAGTGAATACCGAAAGCAGCCAGGTTCGCCCAGAGCACAGCCCTTCCGGGAAAGCGGGCCCGGTGGTCGCTGTCACCGGTGCCGCGTCCGGAGTGGGCCGGCTCCTCGTGCAACGCCTGGCCACGCCGGAAGGTTCCACGGCTCCCCGGGAGATCATCGCGATCGACGCCGAGTTCGCCGATCTGCGGGGTGTGACGTGGCGGATCGCCGACGTGTGCGACCCCGGGCTGGTGTCCCGCCTCGGCGGGGTCGACGTGCTCGTGCACACCGCGGACGACCGGTCCGTGGAGACGAGACCCCCGCAGCGCCGCGCGCACAACATCCGCGCGGCCCAGACGGTCCTCACCGCCGCAGCGGCCTCGGGGGTGCCGCGGGTCATCCTCGTCACCAGCACCATGGTCTACGGCGCCGCCGCCGACAACCCGGTCCCGCTCCCGGAGAACGCCACCCGCGTCTCCGACAACGGCGACGGGCTGATGGGCGACTTCGCCGAGATCGAGGACCTCGCGGAGCGCGCCCGCCGCGCGCACCCCAGCCTCTCGGTGACCGTGGTGCGGCCGGCGCCCCTCGTCGGCCCCGACCTCGACACCCTGCTCAGCCGGCACTTCTCCGCGCCCCGCCTGCTCACCGTCAAGGGACACCGCCAGCACTGGCAGTTCTGCCACGAGGACGACCTCGCCGGCGCCCTGGCGTTCTGCGCCCTGCACGGCGTGGAGGGGTCCGACGGTGTCGTGGCCGTGGCCAGCGAGGGCTCCCTCACACAGGAGGACGTGGAGGGCGTCGCCGGGATGAAGCACTTCGAGGTGCCCGCCAACCTGGCCTTCGGCGCGATTCGACGCCTCCACCAGGCCCGGATCACCCCGGCCGCCGAGGGCGAGCTGAAGTTCCTCGTCTACCCGTGCGTGGTGGACTGCGCGGCGCTGCGCGAGGCCGGGTGGAAGCCCGACCACGACAACGAGTCCGCGCTCCGGGCCCTGCTGGACTCCCGGAGCGGCAAGCACGCGCTGGTGGGCCGCAGCCTGGGCCGCAAGGAGGTCACCATCACCGCGGCAGGGGCCGCAGGTGCGGCCGCCGCGGCCATAGGAACCGCGGCCGCCATTCGCCACCTGCGCAAACGCAAGGGCGGGTGATCGCGGGAGGCGCACGCGCGGGCCCCGTGCCCGGAGCGCGCGCTCCCGCGGGGACGAGGGGGATGCCCGGTTGGTACGGTCGGTGGCGTGGAAGAGATCACTCTGGCGTCAGTACGCGACACCCCCCTGTCCGTGGACGAGGTCCTCGCCGCGGTGTCCGACCCGCGCGCGGGCGGCACCGCGGTGTTCATCGGGACCGTTCGCGACCACGACCACGGCCGTGACGTCGCCGCGCTGTCCTACACCGCGCACCCGACCGTGGAGGACAGGCTGCGCGGAGTCATGGAGAAGGTGCTGGCCGACACCTCCGTCCCCGGGCGCCCGGTCGTGCGGATGGCCGCGACGCACCGCGTCGGCGACCTGGAGATCGGCGACCTCGCGGTGGTCGTGGCCGCCGCCGCCGCGCACCGCGAGGAGGCCTTCGCGGCCTGTCGGCGGCTCATCGACGACCTCAAGGCCCAGGTGCCCATCTGGAAGCAGCAGGCCTTCCAGGACGGCGACGGCGAGTGGGTGGGCGAACCCCGTCCGTAGCCGCCGTCCCGTTCGCGGACCGGGGCGGAGGCGGCCCGACCACGGGTGTGGACGAACGCCTCCAGCCCTCCGACGGCAATAGGCTGTGCGCATGGTTCGTCGTGTCATGACCCTTGTTGTCGCTCTCGCCCTTCTCGTCGGGCTCGGAGCGGGCAGCCTCCTCCTCCCCCTGCCCTACCTGGTCGCGGCCCCCGGCATCACCGTGAACACGGTCGGGGAGACCGAGGAGGGGCCCGTCATCGAGATCGGCGGCGCCGAGAGCTATGAGCACGAGGGCTCCCTGTCGATGGTGACCGTCCAGTACGCGGGCGGTCCCCAGCACCGGCTCAACTTCTTCGGCGTCGTGACCGCGTGGCTCTCGCCCACCGAGGCGGTCCTGCCCGAGGAGCTGCTGTTCCCCGCGGGACGCACGCCCGAGGAGGTCAGCGAGCGGCAGACCGTGCAGATGAACGACTCCCAGACCAGCGCGACCGCCGCCGCGTTCAACGAGCTCGGCATGGAGTACGAGGCGGTGCCCGTGGTCAACGGGACCGTCGAGGGGATGCCCGCGCACGGCGAGGTCGACGAGGGCGACGTCATCCTGGCCGTGGACGGCGAGGCCGTACCCACCGTGAGCGGGAACGGCTCCGAGGAGGCCGTGGGCAGCACCGCTGTCGTGGACCGGGTCGGGGACCGGGAGCCCGGCGACCCGGTCGAGCTCACCCTGGACCGCGACGGCGACACGGTCGACGTCGAGATCCCCACCACGGAGGGCGAGGACGGCGGCGCCGCGGTCGGTGTGCTCATCTCCGACCGGATGGACTTCCCCGTCGACGTGGACATCACCATCGGCGACATCGGCGGCCCCAGCGCGGGCATGATGTTCGCCCTGGGGATCATGGACCGGCTCAGCGAGGACGGCCTCACGGGCGGCGTCGACGTCGCCGGGTCCGGCACCATCACCTCCGACGGCCGGGTCGGCGGCATCAGCGGCATCCCGCAGAAGATGGTCAGCGCCCAGCGCGCCGGAGCCGAGTACTTCTTCGTGGCCGCCGACAGCTGCTCCCAGGTCTCCCAGTCGGCCGCCTACGGCGAGCTGGAGGTCGTGCGCGTCGAGACCCTCACGGAGGCGGTCGACGCCCTGGACACCATCCGCGACGGCGAAGGCGAACTCCCCCGCTGCGAGTAGGCCGTCGTCCCCGCGTCCTCGCCGGGCCGCCTCGTCGGCCGACCCTCCCCGCCGCGCCCGTGGAGCACAGCCGGACCGGAGGTCGTACGCCGTCCCGGGGGAGGGCGCCCGGACGGCCGAGGCGGCCCGAGAGCCTGCCGGGACATCCGGAGCCCGGACCCCGCGCCCCGCAACGGAGCCCCGGCGCCCGGGCGGGTACCCGGACACAGGAGGCCCCCGCCGTCACGGCGGGGGCCTCCTGGATCTCACGGGCGGGCGGATCCGCGGCCGGGTCACCCCTGCTCCGGCTCCTCCAGGTCCAGGGTCAGCGCCAGGGCCGAGGTCAGCGCCGGGATCAGGTCCGCGCCGTTCAGCACCTCGGCCTCGCTGTCGTGGCTGCGCATGCGCATCGCGCAGTGCCGCGAGCCGTCCCGCATCACACCGGCGACCATACGGATCTCCTCGGTCTCACGACCGGACGCACTCGGGTCCTCGCCGGCGGCGAGGGTCTCGTCCGATCCCTTCACCACCAGGCGTTCCATGACCAGGGCGCACCCGGCCACGCCCTCCGGCCAGAGGATGCGCCCCAGCGCCTCCTCCAGGGGGAGGTCGTCGGGCAGCGGCTCCTGCTCGACGGGGGTCAACTCGTCGGGATCGGCGGGGGAGCCGATCCCCAGCAGATCGGCCAGCGCCGGCTCCGCCTTGAGCAGTTCGGCGGTCGGCACCAGGGCGTACAGCCCCAGCGGCCGGTCCCAGCCCTGCTCGGCGGTGTGGCGTTCGAGGTCCATGACGGCTTCGCGAATGTTCGACACGTTTCCATAGTGACCGATGTGGGAACCCCGCCGCTCCCGTTCCCGGACAGTAGGGTCGCAACGGGGCCTCCCGGATGCGACTCCGATACAGCAACGATGCAGCCTTGTCACCCGGGTGAGGGCGATTTCGGGAACCTGGCACCCACCATTTAAGTTTTCAGTAATAAGGCGCCACACGCGCACCGAACGCACCTACCAAGCCAGAACGAGGGGGAGGCGTGAGCTTCCGATCGCCCGGCGCACCACCTGCGCGTATGCCTCGCCGATCAAGGTTGCTCGCGCCAGTCGCGGCGACCGTGGTCGTCATCATCGCGGGGTTGATGCTCGCCGCGAACTTCTGGACCGACTACAAGTGGTTCAGCTCCGTCGGCTACACCTCGGTCTTTCTGACCGAACTGTGGACCCGCGTGCTCCTGTTCGCCGTCGCCGGCCTGGTGATGGCCGTCATCGTCGGCGCGAGCATCTACTTCGCGTACCGCTCCCGGCCGGGTATCCGGCCGATGAGCCTGGAGCAGCAGGGACTGGACCGCTACCGGCAGTCCATCGACCCGCACCGCAAGCTCTTCTTCTGGATCGCCGTCGGCGCCCTGGCACTCCTGGCCGGAGTCGCGGCCAGCGGTGACTGGCGCGCCTACCTCCAGTTCACCAACAGCACCGACTTCGGTGTGAACGACCCCGAGTTCGGGATGGACGTCGCGTTCTTCGCGTTCACCTACCCGTTCCTGCGGATCCTGCTCGGCTACCTGTACGCGGCCGTCATCCTGGCGTTCATCGCCGCGGTGATCGTGCACTACCTGTACGGCGGGGTCCGGCTCCAGAACGACACCGGCCAGCGCGCCACCCCCGCCGCCCGCGTGCACCTCTCGGTGCTCCTGGGGCTCTTCGTGCTGCTGCGCGCGGGCTCCTACTGGCTGGACCGCTACGGCCTGGTGTTCTCCGAGCGCGGCTACACCTTCGGCGCGTCGTACACCGACGTCAACGCCGTCAAGACCGCCCTGATGATCCTCACCGTCATCTCGGTGATCTGCGCGCTGCTGTTCTTCGCGAACATCTACTTCAAGAACACCATGGTCCCCATGGCCAGCCTCGGGCTCCTGGTGCTGTCCGCCGTGCTGGTCGGTGTCGCCTACCCCGAGATCGTCCAGCGCTTCCAGGTCAACCCCAACGAGCAGCGCCTGGAGAGCCCGTACATCGAGCGCAACATCGAGCACACGCGCGACGCGTACGACATCGCGGACGCCGAGGTGGAGGCCTACGACGCCACCACCGAGCTCAGTGCGCAGGACCTGGTCGAGGAGTCCCAGGGCACCAAGGTGCGCCTGGCCGACCCCTCCGTGGTCTCCCAGACCTTCCAGCAGATGCAGCAGGTCCGCGGCTTCTACCAGTTCCCCGAGGTCCTGGAGGTCGACCGCTACCCGGACGCCGAGGGCAACCTGATCGACACGATCGTGGCCGTCCGCGAGCTGGACGGTCCGCCGGACGACCAGGACAACTGGTTGAACCGGCACCTGATCTACACCCACGGCTACGGCATGGTCGCCGCCGCCGGCAGTGAGATCGACGCCGAGGGCCGCCCGGTCTTCACCGAGTACAACATCCCGCCGCGGGGCGAGCTGAGCGAGGTCGCCGGCGAGTACCAGCCGCGGATCTACTACGGCCGCGAGGGCGCCGAGTACGTCATCGTCCAGGCCGAGGAGGAGTACGACTACCCCCTCGACTCGGAGGAGAACGCCGCCGACGTCCCGACCCTGGACGACGCGGTCGAGCCCGAGGTCAGCCCGGCCCCCGACGAGGCGCGCGCGCCCGGCGACGCCCAGAGCGCGGAGCCCACGAACGAGGACCCGCCCGCCGAGGGCGGCGACGGCACCGAGGGCACCGACGAGAGCGCGGAGGAGGACCCCGGGGGCTCGCAGGCCTACAACCGCTACGACGGCAGCGGCGGTGTCCAGCTGAGCAACTTCTTCGACCGGATCCTGTACGCGATCAAGTACCAGGAACCGAACATCCTGCTCAACAGCGCCATCACCAGCGACTCGCGCATCCTCTACGAGCGCGACCCGCTGGACCGCGTCGAGAGGGTCGCCCCGTACCTCACCGTGGACAGCCGCCCCTACCCGGCGGTCGTCGACGGCAAGGTCGTGTGGATCGTGGACGCGTACACCACGTCCGACGGCTACCCGTACGCGAACCGGATCGACTTCACCCAGGCCGTGACCGACACGTTCACGGACGGCTCGGCGCAGCAGGTCGGCGCCCTGCCGGGCAACGAGGTCAACTACATCCGCAACTCGGTCAAGGCCACCGTCGACGCCTACGACGGGACCGTCACCCTGTACGCGTGGGACGAGGAGGACCCGGTCCTCCAGACCTGGATGGACTCGTTCCCGGGCACGGTCACGAACCGGGACGAGATGAGCGAGGAGCTCATCGACCACGTCCGGTACCCGGACGACCTGTTCAAGGTGCAGCGCGAGATCATGCGCGAGTACCACGTCACGGACGCCGCGGCCTACTACGGCGGTCAGGACTTCTGGGCGGTGCCCAACGACCCGACCGGCGGCACGGAGGCCCCGGAGCCGCCCTACCGGCAGACGATCCAGTACCCGGGCGCCGAGGAGGCCAGCTTCTCGCTGACGAGCACGTTCGTGCCCCGCGGACGTGAGAACCTGGCGGCCTTCATGGCGGTGGACAGCGATCCGCACTCCGACGACTACGGCCAGCTGAAGCTGCTGGAGCTGCCGCGGAGCACGGTGATCTTCGGTCCGGGCCAGGTGCAGAACGCCTTCGACGCCGACGCCGACGTCCGAGAGGTCCTGCTGCCGCTGGAGCAGTCCAACGCGGAGGTGACGCGGGGCAACCTGCTCACCCTGCCGTTCGCGGGCGGCCTGCTCTACGTGGAGCCGCTCTACGTGCAGGCAGGCGGAGGCGGCAGCGCCTCCTTCCCGCTGCTCCAGCAGGTCATGGTCGGCTTCGGCGAGGAGGTCGCGATCGGCAGCAACCTGCCGGACGCGCTCAGCAACCTCTTCGAGGGCGCCGAGGGCACACCCGAGGAGACGCCGGAGGAGGCCCCGGAGGAGAACGAGGCCGGAGCCGGCGACGGCGGTGCCGACCAGGACCTCACCGACGCCCTCAACGAGGCGGTGTCGGCCTGGGAGGAGGCCCAGGAGTCCAACGACGAGGCGAACGACCGCCTGCGTGAGGCTCTGGAGGCCATCGAGGAGCAGATGAACGACTAGGAACGGTCCTCCCCCTCCAGGGGCGAACCGGCGGCGGCTCCGCGGGAGGCCGCGGGCCCCGGTGGCCAGGGTCCCGGGAAGCTGATTTGGGTTATCGGCCGGGGCGCGCTACTCTATGAACACAACGACGCGGGGTGGAGCAGTTCGGTAGCTCGCTGGGCTCATAACCCAGAGGTCGCAGGTTCAAATCCTGTCCCCGCTACCAAGACCCGGACCCGGGAGAAATCCCGGGTCCGGTGCTTTTCGCGGAATTACCGTTTCGGTGGATTCCGTGAAACCCGCCCGAAAGGGCGCGCTTGAGTGGCTCGACCGGGAAGAGAAGCCTGGTAGAGTGGTCACAGGCCGGACGGGAAACCGGAAGGCCACAGGGTGGGATCTCACCGGTTTTCCTCACGGAAAGCCGATTTGCCACCCGGGGCGAAAGGCCCTAAAATAGAGATCACGACGCGGGGTGGAGCAGTTCGGTAGCTCGCTGGGCTCATAACCCAGAGGTCGCAGGTTCAAATCCTGTCCCCGCTACCAACGGAAACACCGGGTGGAATTCCACCCGGTGTTTTTTCGTGTGTCGGCCGTTGTCGTGCGCGTGGGGCGCCCCCCCGAAATCCGGGCGGCGCCCCACGCGGTCAGCGTGTACGACCCTCCACGAGCTCGACCACGCGGTCGGCCCGCGCGGCCACCTTGGGGTCGTGGGTCACCACGACCACGGCCGAGTCGCGGATCCTCGCCTGCTCCAACAGCTGGTCCATGATCATGGTGCTGCTGGCGGCGTCCAGGGCGCCCGTGGGCTCGTCCGCGAGGACCAGGCCGGGGTCACGGCTCAGGGCGCGCGCCAGGGCCACACGCTGCTGCTCACCGCCGGACAGCTGGTGCGGCTCGGAGTGCAGCCGGTGCCCCAGGCCCACGGACTCCAGCAGCTCGCGGGCCCGCGCACGGCGGGTCAGCAGCGGCACCCCGGCGATCACGAGGGGTACCGCCACGTTCGCCAGGGCGGTGCGCCGCTCCAACAGGTGGAACTGCTGGAACACGAAGCCGATGCCCTCGCCCCGGAGCCAGGACCTGCGGCCCTCCCCGAGCGCGGTGGTGTCCACACCGTCGAACGTGTAGGCGCCGCCGCTGGGCTTGTCGAGCAGGCCCAGGATGTTCAGCAGCGTGGACTTGCCCGAGCCGGACTGGCCGACGATCGCGACGACCTCCCCCCGCCGCACCTGGAACGTGCAGTCGTGCAGGACGTCGATGCGGTCCCCCGACACCGTGAAGTGCCGGGTCACCTCCTCCACGCTCAGCAGGGGGGCTGGGCCCGACGGGGGAGCCCCGGTCTCCGGGGCCGGTGCGCGGAGCGACATCTAACCCTCCCCCTCCATCAGGTCCTCCTCGTCGTCCCCGGCGTCGGGGACGTCGAACCGGGGGTCGAGCGGCACCGGGTCCATGATCATGTCGCCGACGCTCAGCCCGTCGGTGACCTCGACGAAGGAGCCGTCGGACACACCGAGCCCCACCTCCCGGACCTCCTCGGAGCCGTCACCGGAGACCACCACGACCTCGCCCTCCTCGGCGGTACCGCGCACCGAGGTCACCGGGACGACCAGAACGTTCTCCGCCTCGCCGGTGGTGACGGAGAGCTTGCCCTGCACCCCGTCGAAGACCCGGAGGTCGGAGGCGACGCGGCAGACGAGCTCACTGCCGCCACCGCCGCCGGCGTCCTCACCGCCGGTCTCGCCCCCGGCGTCCGCGCCGCCGTCCGCACCGAGGGACAGGAACTCGCAGACGTCGGCCGGCGGACCCCTGTCGATCTTGAGCATGATGTCCTCGGGGTCCTCGTAGAACCTGTAGAGGTCGTTGGCGGGGATCGACGCCACCGCGCGGAACACGTCCGGTGCGACCTCCGCGGGCTCGGCTCCGGGTTCCAGCACGTCGCCCACGAGGACGTCGTCCAGCCCCGACACCGTGCCGCTGGTCGGCGCGTACAGGGTGACCTCCGAGGTCGCCGGGGCGGACGCGTCGTCACTGCCGCCGTCCTCGGGCGCACTCTCGTTCGGCACCCTCACGTTGAGGATCGGCGCGCCCTCCTCGACCTCGGCGCCGTCGGCCACCCACAGGTGGGTGACGGTGCCGCCGTTGCGCGCCTTGACGCTCTCACCGGGCTCGGCCTCGACGACGGCGTCCAGCACCATCACGGAGCTGATCCCGCCCATCTCCACCTCGATGGGCGCCCCGCCCACGTCCATGGCGCCCTCGGCGATGAGCATGTCGTCGTCGGCGGAGCCTCCCAGGCTGCGCAGCAGGAGGTAACCGGAGCCGGCCAGTCCGCCCAGGACGACCAGGACCGCGCCGATGATGATCCACTTCTTCACGTGTGTCTCCTATTCCCGGAGTCCGGCGACGACGGACGCGCCGAGCGCGCGCATCGCGGGGATGATTCCGGCCAGCAGCCCGACCAGCGCAGCGCTGCCCAGGCCGACGAGTACCCCGGTCGGGGGGATGTTGAGGGGAATGTCGTCGGGCAGCGGGACGAAGGCGTCCAGGACCGCCCCGCCGACCGCCAGTACCGCCCAGCACCCGGCGATGGCGATGAGACCGGCGACCAGCGACACCACGACCGACTCCATGACGACGGCCACGAACAGGGTGAACCGGCTCGCGCCCAGGGCCCGGTAGGTGGCCAGCTCGCGGCGGCGCTCGCGCACGGTGACCAGGCCGACGTTGAGCACGCCCAGCAGACCGGTGGTGAGGGTGATGGCGGCGATGCCCATGAGGGCCCAGGACAGGTAGGTGATGGCCTCGTTCGTCATCTCCGCGTAGTCGGAGCGGTAGGACGAGATCGAGGCCTGGTCCTCGACGCCCCAGCGCCACGACGCCGAGCCGAGCCGCTCGGTGTAGATGGTTCCCCACGGATCGTCCGCGGCGGGGTCCTCAGGGTCGATGCGCACCTGGTACGTGGTGGCGGAGCCCATCATGTACATCATCTCGGCCTCCGACTCCTCCTCGGAATCGGAGGCCCCGGAGCCGAAGATCAGATCCTCGGTCGCGGGGGAGCGCAGGACGTAGGCGCTGTACCAGCCGGAGTCCATGGCGGAGCTCTCCAGGACGCCGATGACGCGCACGTCCATCCAGCGGTCGGTGCCGACCTGGACCTGGGCGAGGTCGCCGACCGCGGCGCCGAGCTCCTCGTTGACGATCATGACCGGCGCGAGGGACGCGGTGTCGGCGTCGGTGAACCAGCGGCCCTCCAGCATGTTCATGCGCCGGATGTCGCCCAGCGTCGGGTCGACCCCGAGGATGCTCGCCTCGGTGATCACCGAGTCGCCCGAGCGGATCATGGGGGGCTCCGCGGGCGTCTGGTAGAGCGAGACCTCCTGGCCGCCCGCGCGGACCAGGTCCTCCTCGAAGGCCGCGCGGTCGGTGATCGTCTCGTCGAACACGGAGACCTCGAGGGTCGCCGGCCGACCGGCGTTGGCCTCGCTGTAGGCGGTGGCGAACCGCTGGCCGAAGTCGCTGGCGCTGACCACGAGGACGAGCGCGCCCACACCGACGACGATGCCCGTGCAGGAGAGGATGGTCCTGGCCACGTTGGCCCGTGAACCGGCGAAGGCCAGCACGATCCCGGCTGTGAGGGAACGCAGCATTCGGCCCCTTCCGTGGTGTCTGTGTGCCGGCACCGCGACGGCGGCGCCGGGAGGCCCGCGGTTGGCGGGGATTCATCAGAGCCATCGCAGGGAAGGGCGCGTTCGGTTCACCCCGAACGCCGGTAATTTCGGATTGTCAGGGATTTTCGTTCGGCATGTCCGGAACTGCGGGACCGGGGCGGTGGCCCGGGGGTCAGTCCACCTCGAAGCCGTCGCAGGTGAGCGGGGTCCCCGACTCCGCGTCGGACCAGACCACGGTGTGCACGCCGCTCTCGGCGGACTCGTCGAAGTCGTCGGGGTAGCGGACGCGGCTCCACTCGCCCGGCTCGGCGTCCGTCCCGGCCGCGGCGGCCCCGCCGCCGGGGCCGATGACGGAGGCGGTCACGGCGGAGGCCTCCGCGTCCTCCGGGACCAGGACGCCGAGTTCGACGGAGTCCCCGACGTCCACGGGGGAGCGGGGGGCGGTGGTCCGCCAGGCGTCGGTGCTCCGGTCGTCCACCGCGGGGGTGCACATGTAGGTCGTCGGGTCGAAGAGCGTGTCGGGTACGCCCAGTCCGCCCGCGCCCTCCCGGGCGGAGGCGCGAACGGTGTCGACGATCATGTCGTTGAGCTCCTCGGGGCTGTACCCGTGGCCGCCGCCGCAGGCGGTCACCAGCAGGACGGCGGCGCCGCACAGGGCGGCCCCGAGGGGTTTCGTGGTCAGCA
Source organism: Nocardiopsis codii (assembly GCF_036327455.1). Taxonomy (NCBI): domain Bacteria; kingdom Bacillati; phylum Actinomycetota; class Actinomycetes; order Streptosporangiales; family Nocardiopsidaceae; genus Nocardiopsis; species Nocardiopsis codii. The sequence continues at coordinate 62,212 of NZ_JAUZMY010000014.1, forward strand.
CACGTCGCACGTTACTACGCAACGTGTTCGGTTGTGTGCGTATCGTGGCGAGCGTTGGCGGGAAACCGGGGAGGGGTCAGCTCCGGCGCAGGGGCGTGGGGCCGCCGTTCAGCCAGGTCAGCACCTGGTCGTGGATCACGCCGTTGGTGCACACCAGGGGCCCGCCGTCCTCGAAGCCCTCACCCCGAAGGTTGGTGGCCCGGCCGCCCGCCTCCTCCAGGATGATCGGCAGCGGCGCCGCGTCCCACAGCGACAGCTCGGGCTCGGCGGCGATGTCCACGACGCCCTCGGCGACCATCACGTGCGACCAGAAGTCGCCGTAGGCGCGGGTCCGCCACACCGACCGCGTCAGCCCCAGGAACGAGTCGAGCCGGCCCTGCTCCTCCCAGCCGGTGAGCGACGAGAAGCTCAGCGAGGCGTCGGACAGGTCCGGCACCTTGGACACGTGGCAGCGCGACGCCTTCGAGAGGCTGCGGCCCTGCCAGGTCCCGGCGCCCTTGGACGCCCACCAGCGGCGGAACAGAGCGGGTGCGGACACCACGCCCACCACGGGCCGGTCGCCCTCCAGGAGGGCGATCAGCGTCGCCCAGACGGGGACCCCCCGCACGTAGTTCTTGGTGCCGTCGATGGGGTCGACGACCCACACCCGGTTGCTGTTGCCGGTCCGGCCGTACTCCTCGCCGACCACGGCGTCGCGGGGCCGGGCGCGTGAGAGGATCCCGCGGATGGTCTCCTCGACCATCCGGTCGGCCTCGGTCACCGGTGTGAGGTCGGGTTTGGTGTCGACGACGAGGTCGAGCGCTCGGAAGCGCTTGAGCGCGATGTCGTCGGCAGCATCGGCGAGCACGTGGGCCAGCCGCAGATCATCGTCAAAGGACGCCATGGCCGGTAACGCTACCCTCCCGGGCACGAACAAGGCCAAAGCGGCACACGCGCGTGATCAGAGTGTTAGCGGAGTTCCAGGGACAGCGAGCCGGATCACAGCCCACGGCGGATCCCGAACCGGACGGTCGCGGACGTGCCGACCGTCCGGGAGCGGGGAGGCCCGGCCGCAGGTGGGAGGATGGCGGCATGGACACGGTGAGCGGACGGACGCGGGCCGAGGGCGTCCCGGCGCGGGAGCGGCTGATGGACGCCGCCTGCGCCGAGGTCGTCTCCGGCGGCTGGGCCGAGCGCCGCATGGCGGACATCGCCACGGCGGCCGGGGTGTCCCGCCAGACCCTGTACAACGTGTTCGGCAGCAAGGAGGGCCTGCTCCAGGCCATCGTGGTGCGCGAGGTCAACGCCCTGCTGGACGGCGTGGTGCTCCTGCTGGGCGCCGAGGACGGCGACCCCGCGCACGCGGTCAGCCGTGCCACCCGGCTGGTCCTGAGGGCGGCCAGGGACAGCCCCCTGCTGCACGCGGTCGTGACCGGGGACCGCGACCTCCTCCCGGTGCTCACCACACGGTCGGCCCCGCTGCTGGACGTCCTGGGGGAGCGGATCGCCGCCATGCTGAACGAGCGCCTCCCCGACCTGGACGCGTCGGTGGCCGACGCGGTCGCCGACGTGAACGTGCGGCTCACCGTCTCCTACGCGCTCCAGCCGATCGACCCGGACGAGGCGGCGCGCCGGGTCGAGACGGTGGTGCACGGGATGCTGCTGGTCGGCCGCTGAGAGGAGCCCGCGGCGTGCCGGGCGGACCCCTGCCGGAGCGCGGGCGCCCGGAGGCGCCGCGCGACTCCGGGCCGGACGGACGAATCACCGCGATCCCCTTCCGCCGCTCCGCGGGACCGTGCCGCTGCCTCCCGCGGGACCGGGGAGGCAGAGTCGGACGGGGCGACCCGGGCCCCGCGCCTCAGCGGCGGGGCGCGGCCAGGAGGTCGACCACCCCCGCGCCGTCCTCGTCCCCGTGTCCGTCGGCCAGCCGCCGCGCCATGAGGTCCGCGTACGGGGTGAGGAGTTCGGTGCTCACGCCCTGCTCCTCCGCGGTGCGCAGCAGGGTCGCGTTGCCCTCGACCTGCATGGCGAGGTTGGACACCACGCCCGTGGTGTAGTCGCCGCTCTCCAGCTGCCGGGCCGTGAGCCGGACACCCTCGGAGGCCATAGCGACGAGCCACGCGGAGAGGTGGCCGGCGAACTCCCCCAGGGGCACCTCCTCGTTCCGTACCAGGGCGAAGGCGTGTGCGACGCCGGCGAACATGCCGTTCATCGCGCTGAGCAGGGCCACGTCCTGGAGGGAGGCCAGACCGGCGTCCCTCCCGGCGTAGACGGTGCCGGCGGGCACCGCGAGGGCCGCCCGGTGCTCCTCGAACACCTCGGACGGGCCGCTGTAGAACACGTATCCGCCGGCCTCGGGGACGCCCACCATCGGCGGGATCGCCATGATCCCCCCGCTCAGGAACCGGGCCCCGCGTCCGGCCGCCCACTCCGAGCGGGCGCGGGCCTGGGCGGGGGTCCCCGTCGTGACGTCCACGAGGTCCCTGCCGGTGAGGTCGGCGCCCGCCAGGGCCTCGCCCACGGAGGCGTCGTCCAGCAGGCAGGTCACCACGAGGCGTGCCGAGGCCACGGCCTCGGCGGCGGTCGCGGCGACGTCCGCGCCCTCGGCCGCGAGCGGCTCGGCGCGGGAGGGGGTGCGGTTCCACACGGTCAGCGGGTACCCGGCGGCTAGCCAGGTCCGGGCGAAGGCGGCGCCCATGGCTCCCAGCCCGAGGAGGGCGATACGGGGCTTGGCGGTCAGGTCGGTCTCCGATGGGGTCTGCGTCATGTGGACTAGGCTCGTCCACGGTTCGGGGGCCCACAAGTACGCACTGTGAAGTGGGTGCTCACCCCGGGGTAAGCGTGCGGGTGGAAGGGGTCCGGGCATGGTCGCCAAGCGTGGGGCGAACGACTACCACTGCGGCATCGACGCGGCGATGGACGTGATCGGCGGCAAGTGGAAGGTGCTCATCCTCTGGGCCCTGGACGAGCGGCCCCACCGCTTCGGGGAGCTGCGCCGCGCGCTCGGCGGCGTCACCGAGAAGGTCCTCGCCTCCCACCTGCGGGAGCTGGAGGGCGACGGCATCGTGCACCGTGAGGACTTCGGTGAGGTGCCGCCCCGGGTCGAGTACTCCCTGACCCCCCTCGGCCGTTCCCTGAACGGTGCGCTCGCCCCGCTGGGCGACTGGGGCCGCGCCCACGTCGCAGGGATCCGCCCCCAGGAGTCGGACGCTCCGGCCAGGAGCGCCGGCCTCGGCCGGCCGGTCGACGGCTGACGCGGCCTCCGGGAGGGCGGCAGGGGCGTCCGCCTCCGCTCAGGGGCGGCTCTCGGCCTCCACCTCGTCGGTGTCTCCCTCACGGCTCGTGAGCAGGCGGCGCAGGGACGCCACCCGCGCCGGGTCCAGGGCGCCGCGCTCCAACGCCGCCGCGACGGCGCAGTCCGCGGCGTCGGGCTGGTGGGAGCACCCGGGCGGGCAGCCCTCGGCCACCTCGGCGAGGTCGGCGAAGCCCGCGACGATGTCCTCCGGGGAGATGTGGGCCAGGCCGAAGCTGCGCACGCCGGGGGTGTCGATCAGCCAGCCGCCCTCGAACGGCAGCGCCGCGGCCGACGTGGACGTGTGGCGGCCCCGCCCCGTCACCGCGTTGACGTGGCCGACGGCCCGGTCGGTGCCCGGCACGAGCCGGTTGACCAGGGTGGACTTGCCCACGCCGGACGATCCCACCAGAACCGTGGTCCGGGCCGCGAGCCGGTCCCGCAGGCCGGTGAGGCCGCCCTCGGGACTGAGGACCTCGAAGGGGACCCCGAGCGGCTCGTACACGCGCACGAGCTCCTCCGGGCCGGCGAGGTCCGCCTTGGTCAGGCAGAGCAGGGGGGCCAGCCCGGCGTCGAACGCGGCCACCAGGCAGCGGTCCACGAAGCGCGGCTGCGGGGCCGGGTCCGCCAGGGCGCAGACGATGGCCAGCTGGTCCGCGTTGGCCACGATCACCCGCTCCACCGGGTCGGTGTCGTCGGCGGTGCGGCGGAGCACCGATCCGCGCTCGCGGACCCGGACCACCCGGGCCAGGGTGTCCGCCCGGCCCGACAGGTCGCCGACCACGTCCACGCGGTCACCGACCACGATGGAGCCGCGGCCCAGCTCGCGGGCCTTCATCGCCACCACCGGGACGCCGTCGACCAGGCACCGGTACCGGCCCCGGTCCACGGCGGTGACCAACCCCTCCACGGCGCTCTCGTGCTTGGGCCGGTTGCGGGTACGGGGTCTGGAACCCCCCCGCGCGCGCACACGGATGTCGTCCTCGTCCAGGTGGCGTCCCCCGCCCCGCGTGCGGCTCATGCCAGCGCCTCCGCCCACAGGCCCGGGAAGTCGGGCAGTGTCTTGCGCGTGGTGGCGATGTTCTCCACCTCCACCCCGGACACCGCGAGCCCGATGACCGCGCCGGACGTGGCCATCCGGTGGTCGTCGTAGGAGTGGAACACCCCGCCGTGCAGGGGGCGCGGGCGGATCACCAGGCCGTCGGGCAGTTCCTCGGCGTCACCGCCCAGCCGGTTGATCTCGGCGGCCAGGGCCGCGATCCGGTCGGTCTCGTGGCGGCGCAGGTGGGCGATGCCGGTCAGCCGGGACGGTGTGGAGGCCAGCGCCGCGACCGCGGCGATGGTGGGGGTGAGCTCGCCGACGTCGCGCAGGTCGACCTCGATGCCGAGGACCTTCCCGGTGCCGCGCAGGGTCAGGCCCTCCTCCGACCAGGAGACCTCCCCGCCCATCCGGGTGAACAGCGAACGGAGTTCGTCCCCCGGCTGGGTCGTGTGCTCGGGCCACCCCTCGACCGTCACCTCGCCCCCGCTGACCAGGGCGGCGGCGAGGAACGGCGCAGCGTTGGACAGGTCCGGCTCCACGGTGATGTCGGAGACCTGGACCGGCCCCGGCTCGACCCTCCAGGAGTTCTCGCCCGTGGACACGGACACCCCGGCGGCACGCAGCATCTCCACCGTCATGTCCAGGTGGGGCTGGGAGGGCACCGGGGGCCCGGAGTGGCGCACGTGCACGCCCTCGGAGAAGCGGGCGCCGCTCAGCAGCAGAGCCGACACGAACTGGGACGAGCCCGACGCGTCCAGCGTCACCTCGCCGCCGCGCACCGCGCCGGTGCCGTGGATGGTCATGGGCAGCGCCCCCCGGCCGCCGTCGTCGATGTCGGCGCCCAGGACGCGCAGTGCCGCCAGGAGCTCGCCCACGGGCCGCTCACGGGCACGCGGGTCGCCGTCGAAGTGCACGTCGCCCGCGGCGAGCGCCGCCAGCGGGGGCACGAACCGCATCACCGTGCCGGCGTTGCCGACGTCGACCGAGGCGGGGCCGCGCAGCGCCGCGGGCGTGACCGCCAGATCCTCGCCGACCCGGGAGACCTCCACGCCCAGCGCACGCAGGGCGCCCACCATCAGCTCGCTGTCGCGGCTCGCCAGCGGGCGGCGCACCACCGACGGCGTCTCGGAGAGGGCCGCCAGGATCAGGGCGCGGTTGGTCACCGACTTGGAACCGGGCAGGGACAGCCGGGCGCGCACCGGCCGCCCGGCCACGGGCGCGGGCCAGTGGGGGCCGTGGGCCCCCGTCTCGTGCGGGGCGCCGGTGGCGGCCTGGGAGTTCGTGTCGGACTGGGTGGTCTGCGAGGACGCGGAGTCGGGCATGCCCCAAGGTTATCGGGACCGGAAAAGAGCGGAGGGTTACACCCGCGAGGCTGTGGACAACCCGGGACAGACGTATCCTTGGTAACGCCATGGTGTATCTGGATCACGCTGCCACGACCGAGGTCCGCCCCGAGGTGGTCGCCGACATCGCGGCCGAGCTCGGCGCCCTCGGCAATCCCTCGTCCCTGCACGGCCACGGACGCGCCGCCCGCCGTACCGTCGAGGAGTCCCGGGAACAGCTCGCCCGAGCACTCGGCTCCACCCCCCACGAGGTGGTCTTCACCGGGGGCGGGACCGAGTCCGACAACATCGCCCTCAAGGGCCTCTACTGGGCGCGCAACGCCGAGGACCCCGCCCGGCGGCGCATCCTCACCAGCGCCGTCGAACACCACGCCGCCCTCGATCCGGCCCACTGGATGGCCGAACACCAGGGCGCCGTCCACGAGGTCCTGCCGGTGGACGCCCAAGGCAGGGTCAGCCCCTCCACCCTCCGCGACGCCGTCGAGCGGGATCCCGGTTCGGTCGCGCTGGTCTCCGTCATGTGGGCCAACAACGAGGTCGGCACGGTCCAACCCGTCGAGGAGCTCGCCGCCGTCGCGGCCCAGTACGGCATCCCCTTCCACACCGACGCCGTCCAGGCCGTCGGGGTGGAGCCGGTGGACTTCGCCGCCAGCGGCGTCACCGCGCTCACCGTCAGCGGGCACAAGCTCGGCGGCCCCGTCGGCGCCGGAGCCCTGCTGATCGCCCGCGGGAGCACCCCGACCCCCGTCCTCCACGGCGGGGGCCAGGAACGCGACATCCGCTCCGGCACCCTCTCCGCGCCCCTGCTGCGGGGCCTCGCCACCGCCGTCGACCACGCGGTCGCCGAGCGCGAGGAACACGCCAAGCACCTCGCGTGCCTGCGTGACGAGTTGGAGGAGCGGGTCCGCGCGGTGGTCCCCGACGTGGTCGTCAACGGCGACCGCGAGCGCAGGCTGCCCGGGATCTCGCACCTGTCGTTCCCCGGATGCGAGGGCGACGCCCTGCTCATGCTCCTCGACGCCCGCGGCATCTCCTGCTCCACCGGATCCGCCTGCTCCGCGGGCGTCGCCCAGCCGAGCCACGTGCTCCTGGCCATGGGGGCGGACGCCGACACGGCCCTGAGCAGTCTGCGCCTGTCCCTGGGGCGCACCTCCACGCGCGAGGACGTCACTGCGCTGGCCGAGGCGATCGGCCCGGCCGTCGAACGGGCGCGGGCCGCCCGCGCCAAGCGCCGGCACTGAGGCGCGCCCGGGGCGGGGCCCCGGGCGCCCGCAGGGGCGGTGACCACCGCGGGCCCCGCCACCCGGGGGGGCTACTCGGCGCGGTGGATGGTGACGGACTCGAGGACCACGTCCTGGGTGGGGCGGTCGTTCGCGTCGGTCTCCGTGACGGAGATGGAGTTCACGATCTCCATGGACTCCTCGTCCGCGACCTGGCCGAAGATGGTGTGCTGGCCGTTCAGGTGGGTGGCCGGCGCGACGGTGACGAAGAACTGCGAGCCGTTCGTGCTCGTGCCCCCGCCGCGGTTGGCCATGGCCAGGACACCCGGCTCGCCGAACTCCCGGCCGGAGTCGACCTCGTCCTCGAAGGTGTAGCCGGGGCCGCCCTGCCCGGTGCCCTGCGGGTCGCCGCCCTGGAGCATGAAGTCGGCGATGACGCGGTGGAACACGGTGTCGTTGTAGAACTCGGCCTCACCCGTCACCGGGTTGGGCACGCCCTCGCCCTCGGCCAGACCGACGAAGTTGGACACGGTCACGGGGGCGTCCTCGGGGAACAGCTCCAGTTCGATGTCGCCCTCGCTGGTGTGCAGCGTGGCGCCCTCGACGTCGGTGACGTCGACCTCGGCGGGGCTGCCGGTCTGCTCCTGCTCGGGCGCCCCGGTCTCCCCGTCGCCCTGCTCTCCCTGGTCGGCTGGGGCTCCGTCGTTGCCGCAGGCGGTGGTGACGAGCAGCGCGGTGCAGGCGAGCATGGCTGTCGCCGACAGGGTGAAAGGCTTCATCGGTTCACTTCCGGGGTGAGTTTCGCGGCTGGGCGGCACATAGCGTACTGCGCACCCGCGGGTACCCCTGTCTCGGGGTATCGCACAGTCCGTCATGCTTTGACCACGATACGGATCCGGGGTCCGCGTCAGGTGGCCCGGGGGTCCTCCTCGGCGCCGCGGTCCTCCTGCCCGTCCTCCCGGCCGTTCTCCCCCTGGGCCTCGCGGGCGCGGCGGCGCTGTGCCTCGGCCCGTTCGCGGCAGCGGCGGAGGAACTCCTCGTCCTCCTCCGGGGACGCGGCGCGCGCCCGGTGGGGGTGGTCGTACTCGGGGAAGGGCGGGGGCGGGCCGGAGGGCGCGTCCGACGGGTCACGGCGGGGCCGGCCGAGGACGAACCACAGTATTGCCCCGATCTTGGGCAACAGCAGAACGACGACGGTCCAGGCGGCCTTGGGCAGGAGCCGCACCCGGGCGGCGTCGGAGCCGACAACGTCGAAGAGGGCGTAGATCCAGACGCCGAGGGACACGACGAAGAGCAGGAGGGCGAGATAGGACAACGGGGGTTTCCAATCGGGGGATCGCACGAACGACGGGCGGCATTGTCAGCCCTTGTAATGACTTATCACGGATCGCCGTACCCGCCCGATCGCTTGACCAGCGCCCTCGACACGGGAGAGAGTCTGGTAACGAGGCCGGGGCGTCGACCCGAGGGTATGTGACGGCTGCCCCGCCAGGGGACGGGAGGGGACATGGTTATGAACAGTGCGCTGCCGTCTGCGATGTGGCTCCCCTTCGGTGCGCGGATCCTGCGCGCCCGCTCCGACAGGGGACTCTCACGCGCGCAGCTCGCCGCCACGGTGGGAGTGACCGACGACAAGCTCCGCGACGTGGAGGACGCCCACTGCCGTCCGGCCCGTTCCCTGGTGGAGAGGGTGGACAACGTCCTCGGAACCGAGCACCAGCTGGTCGAGGCGTGGGCGATCACCCTGCAGGCGGAGGCCTTCCCCAACGAGTTCGGGGACCAGCGCGAGCTGGGCGTGCACGCCACCGACCTGTGGGAGCACCAGCCCATGGCGGTTCCGGTGTTCCTGCGCACGCGCGAGTACTCCCGCGCCGTCCTCGGTCCCAGCCATCCGGACCTGACCCCTGACGAGGTCGAGCTGATGGTCGAGGAGGAGATGGCCAACCGGGCCGCGATGACCGGTCCGGACGGCCCGGTGCTGCGGGTCGTCCTCAACGAGTCGGCCCTGCGGCGCCCCCAGGGCGGGGCGGCGGTCCTCAACGCCCAGCGAGACCTGCTCGCCGACCTGATCGAGGTGGGCATCGTCACCATGGGCGTCATCCCGGAGCAGACCCCGCACCACCCCGGTCTGGGCGGCGCGTTCCGGATGATGGAGTTCACCGACAGGCCGACCATGGTCTACGCGTTCGCCGCCGAGGCCGGCGACCTGACGGGGGAGTCCGAGCAGGTGGGGCGCTGCGCGATGGTGCGCGAGGCCATCGAGGGGGCCGCCGTCGAGCTCACCCCCCGGTCGGAGCTGCTGACGGCGCGCTGGCCCGAGGGCTGACCGGGGCCGCTCCCGCCCTTGGGCGGACGCCCCGTCATGGGCTAGGTTGCCCGCCATGGATATCGCGATCACATCCGGATACGTCGTCCCCGTCGACGGCGACCCCATCGACGGCGGCACCGTCCTCATCTCCGACGGCAGGATCACCGCGGTCGGCGCGGACGCCGACACACCGGTCCCGGAGGGCGCCACCGTCGTCGACGCCTCCGGCAAGTGGGTGCTCCCCGGGTTCGTCGAGGCCCACGGACACATCGGCATCGACGAGGAGGGTGTCGGCTGGGCCGGGGACGACACCAACGAGATGACCGACCCCAACGGCGCCCGCATGCGCGCGCTGGACGCCATCAACCCCGCCGACCAGGGGTTCGTCGACGCCCTGTCCGGCGGCGTCACCAGCTCCGTCGTCAAACCGGGCTCCGGCAACCCCATCGGCGGCCAGACCGTCGCCGTCAAGTGCTGGGGCCGCAGCATGGAGGACCGCCTGATCAGGCACCCGGCCAGCGTCAAGAGCGCCCTGGGCGAGAACCCGAAGCGGGTGTACGGCAAGAAGGACCAGATCCCCTCCACCCGCCAGGGCGTGGCCGCGGTCATCCGGGACGCGTTCACCAAGGCACAGGACTACAAGGCCAAGCGCGACCACGCCGCGCAGGAGGGCACCCCGTTCGACCGGGACAACACCCTGGAGGTGCTGACCAGGGTCCTGGACGGCGAGATCCCGTGGTGTCAGCACACGCACCGCGCCGACGACATCCACACGGCGATGCGCCTCTCCGACGAGTTCGGCTACCGCCTGATCATCAACCACTGCACGGAGGGCCACCTGCTGGCCGACGAGATCGCCGCGCGCGGCATCCCCGTCATCACCGGGCCCCTGATGACCAGCCGCTCCAAGGTCGAGGTCAAGAACAAGACGCTGGCCAACCCCGGCATCCTGGACCGGGCGGGCGTGAAGGTCGCCCTGACCACCGACCACCCCGTCGTCCCCATCGAGTTCCTCGTCCACCAGGCCACCCTCTGCGTGAAGGAGGGCATGGCCCCCGAGTCGGCGATCCGCGCGCTCACGGTCAACCCGGCCGAGATCATGGGCATCTCCGACCGGGTGGGTTCGCTCAAGCCGGGGCTGGACGGCGACGTGGTCGTCTGGTCCGGCGACCCCCTGGACGTGATGAGCCGTGCCCTGCGGGTCTTCGTGGAGGGTCGCGAGGTCTACACGTACGACGAGGAGAAGCGCTCGGGTACGGCCCTGGACGCCTTCTACCGCGAGTCCTAGGGCGTGTTCCGCGGGCGGCCCCGCGCCGCCCGGCCGGGGACGCCGTCCGGAGGGTGCCACCCGACTCCCGGCGGGCTCGCGTCCGCCGACCCGCGAGCCCGCCGGCACACGCTCCCTAAGGCGTCTGAGGACCCCGTGGCGTGGCCGCGCCGACGCGTAAGGCGCGGCCGCGCGGCGTTTCTACGGTGACCTGCCGATGGCGGGTGCGGCCGACTTAGGGCGAGCCTGGAGGCAGTCGGGACGCCGGTCCCGGCGCACCAGCCCCAGGGAGGCGCCATGACCCACCACGACGCAGCAGCCGAGGCCGCCGCGGTCTACCGGGCCGAGACGGAACGCGCGGCGGCGGAGGAGCGGCTGGCCCGCCGGGCGCGCCGCGAGGGGCGGCGGGGGAGCGGGACGCGCGCACGGGACGGCCGCACCGAACGCCCCGACCGCGAGTCGCCGGACAGGCGGGCCGGCGAGGGGGGCTGGACGCACGTCCTGGCGGTCTGAGGCGCCCCGACCGCGGCCGCCCACCGGGTGGGCGGCGCGTCGTGCGCGGCGTGACGCGCCGTCTTCGCAGGGGCGGCCCCTCCTGGTGACGTCCCCCGCGGCGTCAGGCCGATCCGACCGACCTGAAAGGCGCCCCGGCGAGGACGTCCGCGTCCACGGCGGTCCCCACCACGGTGACCTTCTCCATCCCGGCCCGCTCGACGACCTCCCGCGGGGCTCCGGGATCGAACGGCGTCACCACGATCGGCACGCCGGCCGCGATCGGGGCGAGCAGGAGCTCCGCGCCCGCGCCGAGCCGGGACATCGGCGCGTCCGGTTCCAGGAACAGCCCCAGGCGGTCGTCGCCGGTCAGCCCCCAGGCCGCCGCCCGCTCCCGGCCCCCGGCGGCCAGGGCCGCACCCGTTGCGACGCCGCCGCTCCGGAGCGCGGGCTCCTCCGGGTCCACGGGGAAGGCGGAGAAGTGGTCGCCGTACCCCCGCACCTCGACGGAGTAGTCGAGCACCATCGGCGGGACCTCTGCCAACGGCAGGCCCAGCGGGTGCAGCGAGGTGCCCACGACCTCGTCGGCGCCGCTGTCCAGAGCGCGCTCCAGGAGGCCGGCGCCGGTGACCACGACCTGTGCGTCCGCGGGGATGTCCGCGCTGTCCGGGACGAACTCGGCGACCGCGCCCACCGACCAGCAGGAGACCAGCCACGCCAGTGACTGCCAGTGCACCGGAAGGGCGATCACCACCCGGTCGCCCGGCTGTACACCGAGCCCGTCCACCAGCATGTTCGAGGTCTTGGACACCCAGTTGTCGAAGGTGGCACGGGACAGCTCGACACGGCCGCCGGAGGCGTCGTAGTGGGTCACGAACGGGCGGGACGGGTCGGCGGAGACGAGTGCGCGCCACAGCTGCGCGGGAGTTTCGGACATGACCGCCACTCTAGGGCGTCCGCGACCCGTCGACCCGTGCCGCCGTCCCCGTCCCGCGGACGGTCCGCACGCCCGGCCTCCTCCTCCCGTGGACTCGCGGGGCGCCCCCGGCACCCGCCCGACCCCGCGGTCCGTTTCCGCCACCCGACCACGGCTCCCGGCCCCGCGCCGGGCCGGGCGGGACCCCGGAGCAGGAGGGGCCGACGAGAATCGCCGCACGGTGTGCGTAGCCCGGCCGGAACTGCCAGAGTTGGCCCATGCGCTTGCTCCCCGGACGGTTCCTCGCCCGTGTCACCGCGCTCCCCGCGATCGCCGTGTCGGCCTGGCTCCTGGTGGCCTTCCCACTCCTCGCCCTCGGCTCCTTCACCCCCGTGGCGGCCGCCGTCCTGGGGACGCCCGCCGTGATCGCGGCCTGCGTGCTCGTACCGCGCCTCATCCCGGACCCGCCCGAGGACGAGGACGTCCCCTGGTGGCCCGTCGTGCTCGTCGCGGTGATCGCGGCCGGGTTCGCGATCGTGCAGATCGCCTACCACGCCGAGGCCCTGGTCATCCGCCGCGACCCGGCCTCGTACGCCATGTTCACCGTGTGGATCGCGGAGAACGGCCACCTGCCCATCCCGCAGCAGCGCGAGCTCATCGCGGGGGACGATCCGTCTCTCAGCTACCAGAGCCTCGCCCACTACGACCGGGACGGGTCGATCTGGCCCCAGTTCATGGCCGGCGCCCCGCTGGTCACCTCCATCGGCTACTGGCTGGGCGGGCTCGACGGCATGCTCGTGACCACGCCGGTCCTCGGCGCGCTCGGCGTGCTGACCTTCGCCGGGCTCACCGCGCGCCTGGTCGGTGCACGCTGGGCCCCCCTGGGCGCCCTGGTCCTGGCCGTCTGCCTGCCCCAGCAGTGGGTCAGCCGCTTCACCTACAGCGAACCCCTCACCCAGATCCTCCTGGTCGGCGGGCTGGTCCTGGCCTACGACGCGCTCGTACGCCGCACCGCCCTCACCGACCGGTGGACGCCCGCCCACACCCTCGCCGCTGTGGCGGGGCTGGTGTTCGGCCTGGCGCTGGTGGTGCGGATCGACGCGATCCGCGACCTGCTCCCCGTGATCGGGTTCGTCGGCCTGCTGCTGCTCGCCCGGCGGGGCCAGGCCCTTCCCCTGCTCGGCGGACTCGCGCTCGGCACCGGGTTGGGCCTGTACGCCGGCTACGGCCTGTCCCGGCCCTACCTGGAGTACCTGTCGGACTCCCTCAACCCCCTCCTGCTGATCAGCGCCGCCGTCATCGCGGCCACGGCCGCGGCCACCGCCGCCCTGTGGCGGTTCGGGGTCCCGCACGTGGAGCGCGTCCGCTGGCTCCCCCACGCGGTGGCCGCGCTCGCCCTCCTCACCATGGTCGGGTTGGCGATCCGGCCCCTGTTCTGGCCCGACTACGGGCACGGCAGCGACTTCACCGACGCCTGGGTGGCCTCCGTGCAGGAACGGGAGGGGCTGTGGCCCATCGAGGGCAGCCGCACCTACTACGACATGAGCCTGTACTGGGTGGGCTGGTACGTGGGTCTGGGCACCGTCCTCTTCGCCTCCCTCGGCGTGGCACTGGTCCTGCGCCGCCTCGTCCTGCGCCGCGACCCCCAGTGGCTGCTGCCCGCCATGCTGCTGGTGTGGACGGTCACCACCACTCTGCTGCGGCCCGCCATCACCCCCGACCACCCGTGGGCGAGCAGGCGCCTGATCGTGCTGGTCATCCCGGCGTTCATCCTGTTCGCCGTCTGGTTCCTGGCATGGCTCACCCGGTACTGCGCGGTCTCCGCCGACACCGGCCGGGGCAGGGCGGCGTCCCGGGTCCTCCCGGTGGTGGTCGCCGCCAGTGCCTCCGTGGCGATGATCGCCCCGTCAGCGGCCACGTCGGCGGGGATCATGGGGTACAGGCAGGACGTGGGGACCGTCGCGGCCACCCACGAGCTGTGCGCGTCCCTGCCGGAGGACGCGTCGGTGGTCGTGGTCGACCCCGGCATGGCCGGGAACTACATGCCCCTCCTGCGCAACGTCTGCGGCGTGCCCACGGCGGCGATGAACGAGCCCACGCCGGAGAACGCCGCCAGGGTCGTGGCCGCGATCCACGACCGCGGGCGCGACGCGGTCCTCGCCTCCTCCGACTGGCAGGTGCTGGAGGACCTGACCGGCAGCACGGAGGAGATCGAACGGCCCTTCCACGTCCTGGCGCAGATGGATCCGAGTACTCTCATGGAACCCCCGACCGGTCACTGGACCTTCAACGAGAGCGTGTGGACGACCGTGATCCCCGCACGGGGGTGACGCCCGCGCCAGCCCCCCCGCCCGCCCGCACCCCGCTGAGAAGAACCCATGAGCGACACACGCGACGACATCCCGCAGCAGCCGTCCGACGGCCCGCCCGTGCGCGTCACCATCGTGCTGCCCTGCTACAACGAGGAAGACCACGTCGTCGACGAGGTCAAACGGATCTGCGCGGCCATGGACGGCTCCGGCTACGGCTACGAGCTGCTCGCGGTGGACGACGCCTCCACAGACGACACCCTGGAGCGCCTGCGCGACGTGCAGACCCTCTACCCGCACATGCGCGTCATCGCCTTCGGCCACAACGGGGGCTCCGGCACCGTGCGCCGGATCGGCAGCCAGCGGGCGCGCGGCGAGTTCGTCGTGTGGACCGACGCCGACATGAGCTACCCCAACGAGCGCATCCCCGAACTCGTCGCCATGCTCGACGCCGACCCCGAGCTGGACCAGGTCGTGGGCGCCCGCACCCAGGAGATGGGTTCGCACAAGGCGCTGCGGGTCCCCGCCAAGTGGGTGATCCGCAAGATCGCCGAGCGGCTCACCAACACGCGCATCCCCGACCTCAACTCCGGTCTGCGCGTGTTCCGGCGCGACGTCGCCCGCCCCTACCTGCGGCTGCTGCCCCCCGGGTTCTCCTGCGTCACCACCATCACGCTGGCGTTCCTGTCCAACCAGCACCCGGTGAGGTACGTGCCCATCGAGTACGCGAAGCGGGCGGGCAGGTCCAAGTTCCACTTCGTCAGCGACGCCTACCGGTACATCCTCCAGGTGCTGCGCATGGTCATGTACTTCAACCCGCTCAAGGTCCTCATGCCGCCCGCGCTGGTGCTGCTGGGCCTCGGCACGGCCAAGTTCGTGTTCGACCAGGTGCGCAACCCGCTGTACATCCCCAACAACACCGTCATGATCCTCATGACGGGGCTGATCATCGCGGCGATCGCCCTGCTGGCCGACCTGATCGTGCGCTCGCGGGAGAACCCGTGACCGGCCCCCTCCGGGTGGCCCTCGTGGGTCCCGCCCACCCGTACAAGGGCGGAGGGGCCCGGCACACCACCGAGCTCGCGCACCGGCTGCGCGCGCTCGGCCACCCGACGGCGATCGAGTCGTGGCGCGCCCAGTACCCCGCCGCCCTGTACCCGGGGCGGCAGACCATCGCCGACCCGGAGGGCGAACCGTATCCGGACACCCGCCACGACCTCGCCTGGTACCGGCCGGACGGGTGGTGGCGGACGGGGCGGCGACTCGCACGCGACGCCGACCTGGTGGTCCTCACCCTGTTCTCGCCGATCCAGGTTCCCGCCTACCTGGGCCTCCTCGCCGGGCTGCGGTCCCGGCGGGGCGGCCCCAGGGTGGTGGCCCTGTGCCACAACGTGCTGCCGCACGAGCGGCGGTCGGTCGACGTGTCCCTGGTCCGGGCGCTGCTGCGGCGGACCGACGGCGTGGTCACGCACTCGCCGGAGCAGGCCCGGCTCGCCGAGGGACTGCTGGGGGCGGGCCGGGACCTCCCGGTGGTCGCCGCGATGCCGCCCCACCTGCCCGAGACGGGGGGTGCGGCGCCCGAGGGCACCGGAGCCCCCGGCGGCGAGCGCCGGCACCTGCTCTTCCTCGGTATCGTCCGGCCCTACAAGGGCGTCGACCTGCTGTTGCGCGCCCTGGCCGGCGGTGCGCCCGAGGACGTGACGCTGACCGTCGCCGGGGAGTTCTGGGGCGGGACCGCCGAGCTGGAGGCGCAGGCCGCCGGACTCGGGATCGCCGACCGGGTCCGGTTCCTCGACGGGTACGTGCCGGCCGAGGAGCTCCCCGGCCTGTTCGGCGCCGCCGACGCCGTCGTCCTGCCGTACCGGACCGCGACGGCCACCCAGAACGTGTGGCTGGCCCACGAGCACGGCGTGCCGGTCGTCGCCACCCGGGCCGGGACGCTCGCCGACCACGTGCGCGAGGGGGTCGACGGCCTGCTGTGCGAGCCGGGCGACGCCGCCGACCTGGCCCGCGCGCTCGGGGAGTTCTACGCCCCCGGCGAGCCCGGGCGTCTGCGCGACGGGGTCCGCCCGGTGGACGCCGAACCCTACTGGCGGGCGTACACCGAGCGCCTGCTCGGGGCCTGAGGGCCACGGGGCCCGACGGGAGGGCGCGGTCGCTCCCGCGCCCGCCCCGCGGACTCGTGCAGCCGGTACCGGACCACGTCGCCCGGGGCGGACCGGTCGGCGCCGGAGGCCGCGGGCCCCACCGGAGGGCGCGGCCTCCGCGAGGTCAGCGCGCCCGCGCGGGCCCGTCCTGCGGCGCCCCGGGCCCGGGTGCCGGTGCGGGCGACAGCAGCACCGACAGCCCGGCCCAGCCCAGGTCCGCGGCGGTCATCACCAGTCGGGACAGCACGGCCACCACCAGAGCGGCCCCCGCGTCCACCACCGGGGCCAGCGCCACCACCAGGACCGCCTCGCGCACGCCCAGCCCGGCGGGGGCGAACACCACCAGCAGTCCCAGCGTCCAGGCCAGCGCGTACGCACCGACGGACGGGCCGAGCGAGCGCAGCGCGTCACCGCCCACGGCCCAGGTCAGCAGCCACACGTGCGCGCCCAGGGGCACCCACGCCACCAGGGTCCACCCCACGGCCGCTGCCATGGCCCGCCCGCGGAGGCCCAGCGGTCCGGCCTCCGCCACCTCCCGGAACCGGGCGAAGGGGAGTGCGGCCAGGCGGATGCCCCAGCCGACCACGCGCGGGTGCAGGGCGCAGAGCAGGAGCGGCGCCAGCGCCAGCGCCCACCACCAGCGGCGGGCGGCCTCCGCCGACGACAGGGGCAGGGCGACCGCGGCGACGGCCAGGCTCACCGCGACCGTCACGCCGACGGCGACCAGGGTCGCGGCGGCGCCCCGCGAGCGCGGCACGTCCCAGTCCCGGGCCAGCTCGACCTGGGCGACGAACGCCCACACCGAGCCCGGGAGGTACTTGCCGAGCTGGCCCACGAACATGACGCGGGACGCGGCCCGCCGGGGGAGGGGCGAGCCCAACCCGGCCAGCAGGGACCGCCAGGCGAGCATCTGCGCGGTCAGCCCTGCCATGCCCGCGAGGGCCGCGGCCGGGAGCACCCACAGGGGAAGCGCGGCGGCGGCGTCGCGCGCCTGCGCCCAGTTCGAGTGCAGGGCGGCGCCCGCGCACGCGCACACCACCAGGAAGAGCGCCAACCGGACCCACGGGTTGCCGCGCAGGCGACTCAGCACGGAGCTCCTCCTTCGTTCACCTGCCGACCCTACGCCGCCCGGAGCCGCCCCGGGGACGCGTGCGCCCCGCTCCCGCGCCGACCGGGGGAGGGGCGCCGGACGGGGCGTCCCCGGACCGTGCGGCTAGGGCACGGTGACGGCGGTCCCCGCCCGTCCGCGAGCGGCGATGCGTTCGCACGCGTGAAACGGGCGGGGCGTAGGGTCGCTCTATGAGTGGTGCGAACGACCCCTTCCCCGTGTCCTCCCAGGCCCCGGCACCGACCCCGGACCCCCGGCTGCCGACCCCGTCCGCGATGCGCAGGGCCCTGGCGCGCGCACGGGACGGCAAGACGCTCGACGTCGCCGAGGCCGAGGTGCTCCTGCACGCCAGGGGCGACGATCTGGAGACCCTCCTCGAACACGCGGGCAGGGTGCGCGACGCCGGGCTGGAGGCCGCCGGCCGCCCCGGCGTCATCACCTACAGCCGCAAGGTGTTCGTCCCCCTGACCCGCCTGTGCCGGGACCGGTGCCACTACTGCACGTTCGCGACCGTCCCCGGGCGCCTCGCATCGCCGTTCATGTCGCCCGACGAGGTGTTGGAGATCGCCCGCAGAGGCGCCGAGATGGGCTGCAAGGAGGTGCTCATCACCCTCGGGGACCGTCCCGAGGACCGGTGGAAGCAGGCCGCCGACTGGCTCGACGCGCACGGCTACGACGACACCCTGTCCTACGTCCGGGCCATGGCGATCATGGTCCTGGAGGAGACCGGCCTCCTCCCGCACCTCAACCCGGGCGTGATGACCTGGGCGGACTTCCAGCGGCTCAAGCCCGTCTCCCCGTCGATGGGGATGATGCTGGAGACCACCTCCACCCGCCTGTTCACCGAGAAGGGCCAGGCCCACTACGGCAGCCCCGACAAGGACCCCGCGGTGCGGCTGCGGGCGCTGGAGGACGCGGGCCGCTCCAGCGTCCCCTTCACCACCGGCATCCTCCTCGGCATCGGCGAGACGGTCGCCGACCGCGCCGAGTCCGTCTTCGCGATGCGCGGGGTCTCCCGCCGCTACGGCGGCGTCCAGGAGGTCATCGTGCAGAACTTCCGTGCCAAGCCCGGCACCGCGATGATGCACCGGCCCGACGCCGAACGCGAGGAGATGGCCGCCACGATCGCGGTCACCCGCCTGGTCATGGGCCCCAAGGCGCACATCCAGGCGCCCCCGAACCTCATCGGGGCGGAGGCGGGGGGCGTGGACGAGTACGCGCTGATGATCCGCGCGGGCATCGACGACTGGGGCGGCGTCTCGCCGCTCACCGCCGACCACGTCAACCCCGAGCGCCCGTGGCCGCAGATCGACGACCTGGCCGGGCGCACGGCGGCCCAGGGGTTCGCGCTGCGCGAGCGGCTCACCGTCTACCCGGAGTACATCCGGGCGGGAGAGCCGTGGCTGGACCCGCGCCTGTCCGGGCACGTCGCCGCGCTCGCCGACCCGGAGACCGGGCTGGCCCGCGAGGACGCCGTCATCGCGGGCCGCCCCTGGCAGGAGCGCGAGGCCGTCCTGGTCTCCTCCGGGCGCACCGACCTCCACACGGAGATCGACACGGAGGGGCGCACCGGCGACCGGCGGAGCGACTTCGACGCCGTCTACGGCGACTGGGACGAGCTGCGCTCCGGCGTGGACCGGGAGGGCGCCGTGCCCCGCCGGTTCGACCCGGACATCGCCGCCGCGCTGCGCAGCGCGGAGGCCGACCCGGCAGGCCTGGACGACGACGAGGCGCTCGCCCTGCTGCACGCGGACGGGCCCGAGCTCGAAGCGCTCGCCGACCTGGCCGACCGGGTGCGCCAGGACGTCGTCGGCGACGACGTCACGTACGTCGTGACCAGGAACATCAACTTCACCAACGTCTGCTACACCGGCTGCCGGTTCTGCGCGTTCGCCCAGCGCCGCACCGACGCCGACGCGTACACGCTCTCGCTCGACCAGGTCGCGGACCGGGCCGAGGAGGCATGGAAGGCCGGTGCGACCGAGGTGTGCATGCAGGGCGGCATCCACCCGGACCTGCCCGGCACCGCCTACTTCGACATCGCCGCGGCCGTGCGCGAACGCGTCCCGGACATGCACGTCCACGCGTTCAGCCCGATGGAGGTGGTCAACGGTGCGACGCGCACGAACCTGCCGGTGCGCGAGTGGCTGACCCGCGCCCGCGAGGCGGGGCTGGGGTCCATCCCGGGCACGGCCGCGGAGATCCTCGACGACGAGGTCCGCTGGATCCTCACCAAGGGCAAGCTGCCGACCAGCGAGTGGGTCGACGTGATCACGTCCGCCCACGACCTGGGCATCCCGACCACGTCCACCATGATGTACGGCCACGTGGACTCACCCGGGCACTGGGTGGCGCACATCAAGCTGCTGCGCTCGCTCCAGGAGCGGTCGGTGGAGCGCAACGGGCGCCGCGGGTTCACCGAGTTCGTGCCGCTGCCGTTCGTGCACACCAACTCGCCGATCTACCTGGCCGGACTGGCCCGCACGGGTCCGACCGTCAGGGAGAACCGCGCGGTGCACGCCCTGGCCCGCCTGCTGCTGCACGGGCACATCGACAACATCCAGTGCTCGTGGGTGAAGCTGGCGGAGGACACCTGCCGCCAACTCCTGTCGGGGGGCGTGAACGACGTGGGCGGCACCCTCATGGAGGAGACGATCAGCCGGATGGCCGGGTCGGGGCAGGGGTCGTTCAAGACGATCACCGACATCCGCGCCCTGGTCGAGCCGACCGGGCGGCCGGTCCGCCAGCGCACGACCCTCTACGGGGAGGTGTCGCCGGAGCGGCAGCGCGTCGCGGAGGCGAGTGACGGCGTGGCGCCCAGCGTCCTGCGCCCGTCGCTCCCCCTCGTCTGAGGGGGGCAGGGACGCACGAAGGGGCGGAACGCCGGGTGCCGGCGTTCCGCCCCTTCTCCTGGGTCGCGGACCCCGCCCGGGAGTGGGAGGGGGCGGGGTCCGCGGGGGCCGCGCGTAGCGGGAGAGGGGTTGCGGGCCCCTCTGCGCGGAGGTGGTCGTGACCGCCTAGCAGGCGCCGACGTCGGTCCAGACGCCCCACTCGCCGGTCGTACCGGGCGCCTCGCCCCGGGTCCACCAGCGGGCCTCGTACTCACGGCCGCCGTGGGACACCCGGTCGCCCTGGGTGTAGGTGCCGCCGGACGTCCAGGCGGAGGCGGTGCAGTCGCCCGGCTGCCCCGTGGGCTCCTCGGTCGGCTGCTCGGTGGGCTCCTCCGTGGGCTCGCCGCCGCCGGAGTTGCCGAGCCGGGCCGAGACGGTGTCCGCGAAGGCGTAGCCGCTGGTCGCGTCCCAGTTGATCGACCAGGTCATCACGCCGCCGATCGGACCGTACGGCGTCTCGGGGGAGAAGGACCCGCAGTCGGTGCCGGTCTCCAGGCAGTCGAGGGCCCGCACGACCTGGCTGGGCGCCATGTAGCCGCCGCCGGCCGCGGACTGGACGGCGGGGAGGCCCAGGCCGACCTGGTCCGGGGTCAGGCCCATCTCCAGCTGGATGCAGGCGAGGGCCGCGACGAAGTCGGGGGTGCCCTGGCTGTACACCTGGCCGTCGCAGCCGAGCATCGACCCGGAGTTGTAGTACTGCATGTTCACGATGGTGAGGATGTCGGAGATGTTCGACGCGAGCTTGTAGTACTCGCGGTCGGCGCTCTGGAAGTCGATGGTCTGCGGCGCCATGGTGATGATCAGGCCCGCGCCCGCCTGTGCGCTGAGGTCGTGCAGGGCGTTGGACATGTGCTCGGCGTTGATGCCGTGCTCCAGGTCGATGTCGACCCCGTCGAAACCGTAGTCCTGCATCAGCTGGTAGGTGGTGTCGGCGAAGTTCTGCGCCTGCGTCGCGTTGGTGACGTCCACGTGGCCGGCCTCGCCGCCCACGGAGATGATGACCTTGCGTCCCTGGGCCTGCACGGCCGCGATGTCGTCGCGGAACTGCTGGTCGGTGTAGCCGCCCAGCTCGCTGCTCGCGAGGTTGAACGTGATGCCGCCGTCGAGGGTGGCGTGGTTGTCGGCGAAGGCGACGGCCACCAGGTTGTACTCGCCGGGGATCTCCGACAGCGGCATCGTCCCGGAGCCGTTCTCGAAGTTGTGCCAGTAGCCGGTGAGCCACTGGTCGGTCTGCTGGGTCCGGACGGATTCGCCGCCGGCCACGGTCTCCGCTTCGGTGGGTGCGGGGGAGATCTGGCTGAAGCCCGCCACGAGGGCGGCCGCCAGAACCGCGAAGGTTCCGGCCAGAGCGGCTTTCCGCCCCGTGGTCCGGCTATGGCGATGAGTCCTGAGCATGGGGGTGCTCCTTTCGTCGAGCGGGGAGACGAAGGGGGCTCCAGGAGGAGCCGCTTAATTGTTAGGAAACTTTAAAGTTGGCTCTCTGTCGCGTCAATGGAAATGGTAAGGAAAGTTTGCAGTTTTCTTTGGGACCGCGTACCACTCGAATGCCGCATGAGCTCCGGTCCCGGCGTTCCCTCCGCCCCGGGCGCCGGGTCGGGCAGGCCGCGCCGGAGCCCCGCCCCTCACGCGCTGTACGGGCCCGCCCCCGTGTCGCGGATGTCCAGGTCGCGGCTCATCACCTGGAACACGTCGTGGTCGATGTCGCCCTCCCGGTACAGCGACACCAGCGTGTCCCGCCGCGCCTGCGTGATCTGGGCGTGCACCGCCTTGCCGCTGTCGACCCTCTCCCGCGCGCGGCCGTCGTCGGCGTCGAGGAGCCCACGCACCTGTGTCACCCGGCGCACGTACACGCCGCGCAGGGAGTCGGCGGTCTTCTCGTCCAGCTCCCCTTCGCGGAGGAGTTCGTCCACCTTGCTCAGCGCGGCGCAGCTCATCCGCTCGTCCGCCCGCAGGAACTCCCGCTGCCGGGCCCCCTCCTCGGCCAACCCGAGAAGCCGCAGCAGCAGCGGCAGCGTCATGCCCTGGCCCACCAGTGTCCCCAGCACCACCACGCCCGCCACGAACACCAGCGCGCCGCGGTCGGTGAACGGCTCCCCGCCCAGCGTGGCGGGGAGCGACAGGGCGATCGCCAGCGACACCGCCCCGCGCATCCCGCTCCACCCGATGACGATCCGCTCCCGGAACGACGACACGTCCAGGTTCAGGAACGACACCACCCGCTGCACCGGGATGACGACCAGCATCAGGACCATGCGCAGGACGACCGCCGCCGCCGCCGTCGCCAGGGCGACCCCCACCAGCGGCAGGAAGGCGAAGTGCTCGCGCACCGCCGTCACCACCGCGTCCAGCTGGAGGCCGAGCACCACGAACAGCATCGACTCCAGCAGGTTCACCAGTGTCGACCAGATCGTGTGCCCGTTCACCCGCACGCGCGGCGGCAGCAGGCCCTCGCCCCGGGTGCCCAGGTAGAACCCGGCGACCACCGCGGCCAGCACGCCGGAGAACCCGGCCATCTCCGCCGGGACGTACGCCACGAACGGCGTGACCAGCACGACCAGCAGCTGGAGCGACGGGTCCTGCATGCGGGTCCGCGACCAGGCCACCGCCGCCGCGACGACGGCGCCGCAGAGCAGGCCGCCCACCACGACCTCGGCCAGCTCCACCAGGCCCTCCTGCGGCGTGAGGGGGCGGGCCATCGCGGTGACGGCCAGGCTGAACACGGTCAGCGCGACACCGTCGTTGATCAGGGACTCGCCCTCCAGGATCGTCAGCACCCTGCGCGGCGTGCCCACCCGCTTGAGGATCGCCGACGCCGCCACGGCGTCCGTCGGAGCGATCGCCGCGCCCAGGGCGATCGCCGCGGGCCATCCCACCGAGGGGATGAGCAGATGGATGACGGCCGCCAGCCCGAACGCGGTGGCCAGCGTCACCCCCACGGCCATCACGATGATGGGCCGCATCAGGTCGCGCATGTCACGGGGCGACGAGAAGAACGCCGCGTTGTAGATCAGCGGCGGCAGGAACACGAGGAGGATGACCTCGGGGGAGACCGACAGCGAGTGCATCCACGGAACGACCCCCAGGGCCATGCCGAGCAGCACCAGCACGATCGCGCTCGGCACCCGGAGCCTCCCCGCGACCAGCTGCCCGCAGATCACGGCGACCACGATCACCAGGGTGGCGATCACGTACTGCTCGACGTTCATCCCGCGTCCCCCGCTCGGCTCCCTGCCGGACCAGCATCGCGCCGCCGGGCCCACGGGTCTCCGTGACGCGCCGGGCGCAGCCGGAGCGGCGCCGGTCCGGTACCCGCGCCGCCCTCTCGGCGGCGGGGCCGCCGCGGCCCGGCACGACGAGGACCGGCCCCCGCGGCTCCTGGCCGCGGGGGCCGGTCGGACGGGCCCGGAAACGGGCCGGACGGCGCCGGCCCGGTGGGCTCACCGCACGGTGACGAAGTCCTCCGGGTCGCGCGGCGGACGGTCTCGGGGCGCCTCGGCGGCGTGCCCCACGGCCACCGACCCCATCGGCTCCCAGTCCCGCGGAACCTCCAGCACCTCGCGCACCACGTCCGCGCAGAACATGGTCGAGGAGATCCAGGCCGAGCCCAGCCCCTCCATCGCCAGTCCCACCAGCAGGCCCTGTACCCCGGCGCCCATCGCCACCTGGAACATCGACCGCTCGGCGTCCGCCCGGCGCGCGTCCGGGTACGGGTGTGCGCCGTCGGCGACCAGGAACGGGACCACCAGGTACGGCGCCCCGCGCAGCACGTCGCCGCGCCGTGTCCGCCGGGCGATCTGCTCCTCCGAGAACCCGTCGCCTCGCAGGTCCGCGACCCACGCCTGCAGCATGGCGTCGAGCAGCCGCTTCCTCGTCTGCGGGGACTCCACCAGGACGAACCGCCACGGGGTCGTGTGGTGCGGGGCGGGTGCGGTCACCGCCGCGGCCACCGCGCGCCGCACGGCGGCGGGGTCCACGGGGGCGTCGGTGAACGATCGCACCGTCCTCCGGGCCGCGACCACGTCCCGCGACCCGTACCGGAACAGGTCCTCGTCGGCGGGCCGCACGAGCGCGGCCGCGCCGACCCCGTCCTCCTCGGTGACCAGCTCGCGGAGCCCGGTGACGACCGCGACCGGGACACCGCTCGTCTTGCCCTTGACCAGCTCCCCGGCCCCCGCGATCTCGTCGGCGACCGCGTTGACGGTCGCCTCCATCACGTTGCCGTGGGTGTCCTCGCTGCCGCGCAGGTCATGGACGGCCGACAGGCCCGCGGCGCCGATGGCGACGTCGGTCTGACCGAACCGCCAGGGGCGCCCGAAGGTGTCGGAGACGATCACCGCCACGTTCACGCCCAGGCGCGCGCGAAGACCCGCGCGGAGCGCGCGGGCGGAGGAGTCGGAGTCCTCGGGCAGCAGCAGCACGGTGCCGGGCTCGACGTTGGAGGCGTCCACCCCGGCCGCGGCCATGACCAGGCCCTGCCGGGTCTGCACGATCCGGGTGCGGCCCGCGCGGGCGACCACCCGCACGGTCTCCGCGTCGACGGCCTCCTCGCGGTCCATCCGCCGGGAGCGCCCCTCGGCCTTGCTGACCACCTTGGACGTGACGACGAGGATGTCGCCGTCGGCCAGCGGGGTCCCCGAGGCCTCCGCCGCGTCGGCGACCAGGACGGCCAGGTCGTCGCCCGCGCGCACCTCGGGCATGCCGCCCAGGCCGCGTACCCGCAGTTCTGTGCTCATCCCCGGGTCGCCTCGCCCTCGGGCCCGCGCCCGGCCAGCTCCACGGCCAGGTCGACCGCGGCACGCGCGATCGCCTCGGTGGAGGCGGGATCGCTCATGTACAGGGGGCGCGAGCGCACCTCGATGCCCTCCACCTCTGTACCGGCGTCGGCCTCGTCCACCAGCCAGCCGTCCAGCAGGTCGGATCCCAGGTGCTCGGCGACCGCGCCCGCGCCGGTCTCCACGCCGATCGCGGTCAGGCAGGCGTCGGCCATGCCGCGCACCGGAGCCCCGCCGATGATGGGGGAGACGCCCACGACGGTCTTGGCGACCATGGCCTCGCGGATGCCGGGCACGTTGAGGATCGACCCGACGCTGACCACGGGGTTGGACGGGGGGAGGATGACGGCGTCGGCCTCGGCGATGGCGGCCAGCACACCGGGGGCGGGCTCGGCCGCGTCGGCGCCGACGCTGATGATCTGCTCCGCGGGCAGTGCTGCCCGGTGCCTGATCCACCACTCCTGGAAGTGGATCGCCCGGCGGCCCTGGCCGTCGTCCACGACCACGTGCGTCTCGACCTGGTCGTCGGTCATGGGCAGAAGGCGCACGCCCGGCTGCCAGCGGTCGCACAGCGCCTCGGTGACGGCGGAGAGGGGGAACCCGGCCGCGATCATCTGCGCGCGCACGATGTGCGTCGCGGTGTCGCGGTCGCCCAGGCCGAACCACGTGGGCTTCATCCCGTAGGCGGCGAGCTCCTCCTTGACGGTGAAGGTCTCGTCGACTCTGCCCCAGCCCCGTTCCTCGTCGATCCCCCCGCCGAGGGTGTACATCACCGTGTCCAGATCCGGACAGATCCTCAGCCCGAACAGGGTGATGTCGTCACCGGTGTTCCCGATGACGGTGATGTTGTTGACTGTGATCTGCTCGTCGGTGTCCGGCGACCCGTTTGCGAGCGCGGCCTTCAGACCGCGGAGGAAACGTGCGCCACCGATACCGCCAGCCGGTACGACTATCCGCATGCGTCCAAGTCTGGCAGGCTGGGGGCGTGTATGGGTCGTCTGCCCCGCCGTGGGCTCGCGACCCTCGTGTGACCGTTCCGGTACCGGGAGTTCGTGAACCCCGGGGTCCAGGTCGCCATCTCACCTCTTCGGCCCGCTCCGGTGTCCCCACACCTCCACCCGGACGCGACCGATGCATCTGACAGTCCGACGATATGCCAAGCTTCCACCGACGCGACGGCGAAGAAGCAGCAGAGGGGAACCTCTCTTGAACAACGAAACACTAGAACGCCTGCGCCTTCCCGGGGCCTGGGTCCTGGTCGGCGCGGTGGGAGCGTCCATGCTCTCGGGCCTGATCCGCCTGATCGCGGGCTCCGGCTACCCGGGCAGCTTCGCCGGAGCGATGGGCGGGGCGAGCGGGGCCTTCTTCGGCCTCCACGTCCCGGTGCTGCTGGCCGCCGCGGCCGCCCTCGTGCTGACGAGTGAGCGCACGCGCCGGGCCGCCTCGCCGATCGTGCTCAGCGGCCTGGTCATGAGCGGCGTCGGCCTGCTGTTCGCCGCGATCAACCTCATCACCGAGTTCGTCGGTGCGGCCGCGAACAACAACATCGGCCTGGGCTTCGCGGGCTTCGTGTCCACGCTCGGATCCGCCGCCGTGCTCGGAATCCTCGGATTCGCGCTGCTCAAGGCCTTCGGTGACCCGACGCTGGTCCCCAAGGCCGCGCCGCAGCAGCAGTACCAGTACCCGCCGCAGCAGTACCCGCCCATGACCGGCGCGCAGCAGTCCTTCGCGCAGCCCGCGTACCCGGCGCAGGACCCCGGCTTCCAGGCCGCGGCCGATCCCGCGCAGACCGGCTCCGGTGTCCAGCAGGGGTACGACGCCTCGCAGCAGTACGGTCAGCAGTACGGTGCGGACGCGGTCCAGCAGCAGTACGGGACGGGTGCGCAGCAGGCGTACGGCCAGTACGGCCAGCAGGTGGACGCGTCCGGGCAGCAGCAGGCCTACGACCCGGCCCAGCAGCAGGCCGGCTACGACGCCTCGCAGCAGTACGGTCAGCAGTACGGTGCGGACGCGGTCCAGCAGCAGTACGGGACCGGTGCGCAGCAGGCGTACGGCCAGCAGGGGTACGACGCCGCGCAGCAGTACGGCCAGCAGGTGGACGCGTCCGGGCAGCAGCAGGCCTACGACCCGGCCCAGCAGCAGGCCGGCTACGACGCCTCGCAGCAGTACGGCCAGCAGTACGGGACCGGTGCGCAGCAGGCGTACGGCCAGCAGGGGTACGACGCCGCGCAGCAGTACGGCCAGCAGGCCGACCCGTCCGCGCAGCAGCAGGCCGAGTACGGGCAGGCCTACGACCCGTCCCAGTACGCCCCGCAGAGCACCGAGCAGATGCCCGTCGTCGGCGACCAGGCCGCCCAGGACGCCATCCAGTACGGCTGGTACCAGGGCGCCGATCAGGGCCAGCCCGCGCAGGACGCCCAGTCCGAGGGCAAAGTTGATTCATTCTTTAACTCTGGTGAGAACAACGGTACCGACACCTCCGGCCAGGCCGGCGGATCGTACGGCGTCCAGTACGGCTCCGGCGCCGGATACGGCTCTGACCAGCAAGGACAGGGCGGTACCGGTGGCCAGCAGGGCTGGTACGGCAGCGAGGACAAGCGCTGATCCCGGCTCGGGGCTCCACGCACTCCACCGCCCTGGAAGGCCGTGAATTGCGTGGTAATCCACAGAACGGACATCTCCGAGTCGTCGTTGGCGGTTCGTTACATGATATTCAGTGGATTACCACGCAGGGCGCTTGACTCGAAGCGAGCGGCGCGCGTGTAATTTCAAGGTGGGATTCCACCCGGCCCGGGGGACGTAAATGGGTCGGGTACATCTATGGGGGGCAACAGGAGGTGCGCATGAGCGAGGTCATCCCGCTGGCGCACGGCTCGGACGAAGATCTGGGCTGGCAGGAACGTGCCCTGTGCGCGCAGACCGACCCGGAGGCGTTCTTCCCCGAGAAGGGCGGCTCGACACGGGAGGCAAAGAAGGTCTGCCAGTCGTGCGAGGTACGTGCGGAGTGCCTGGAATACGCGCTGGAGCACGATGAGCGCTTCGGCATCTGGGGGGGACTCTCCGAACGCGAGCGCCGGAGGCTGAAGAAAGCCGCCGGGGGAGATTTCGATTTCCTGGCGGACATGCTCTAGCGTCGGCGCCGACGACGCGCGTCCGGGCCACGAGCCCGGGCGCGCGTTTTTTCATGTTCCGAGCCCTTCCTGCCCCGGGTGAGGATTGCCGCGCGCACGCCCTCGGACGTGAATATCCCGATATGGCGGTGCCGGGTCGGGGTGAGGTGAATAGGCTCATAAAGCTGGCGGGTGGCGTATCGTGATGTCCCGCGCGCGACAGCCGCCCCCGGCGAACCCACGCCCCCGGCGCACCCACGCGCCCGCCGACCCCGACGGGTCGGACCCACGCGGACCCGAACGGGGTCCAGCCCCTTCTCCCGGAGAGAACCCACCACAGCCGTGCTCGACCCCGATTCCGACCGACACGTCGTCACCGCGGTCATCGTGTCCCACGACGGCGCCCGCTGGCTGCCCGAGACGCTGTCGGCCCTCCGCGCACAGTCCCGCCCCGTCCAGCGCGTCGTGGCCGCCGACACCGGCAGCGCGGATGGCAGCGCGGACATCCTCCGCGAGTACCTGCCGTCCAGCGCGGTCGTCGACCTGCCCGCCCGCACCGGCTACGGCGACGCCGTCCGCGCCGCCCTGGACCTCCCCCGCTCCAGCATCGCCGTGCGCGGCTTCGACGAGGACGCCACGGAGTGGATCTGGCTCATCCACGACGACCTCACGCCGGAGGAGGGCGCCCTCGAGCACCTGGTGGCCGCGGCCGACCAGGACCCGCGCGCCGCCGTCCTCGGGCCCAAGCTCCGCGACTGGTTCGACCGCCGCCTCCTGGTGGAGATCGGCGTCACCATCGACGGGGCGGGCCGCCGCGAGACCGGCCTCGAACAGCGCGAGTTCGACCACGGGCAGCACGACGGCAACCGGCAGGTGCTCGCCGTGTCCAGTGCCGGCATGCTCATCCGCCGCGACGTGTGGGACCGGCTCGGCGGCTTCGACCCGGCCCTCCCGCTGTTCCGCGACGACATCGACTTCTGCTGGAGGGTGGGCGGGGCCGGGCTGCGCGCCCTGCTCGTCACGGACGCTGTCGCCTACCACGCGGAGGCCTCCGCCCGCAGGCGCAGGCCCATCACCGCCACCCGCAACCACCCGCGCCGGGTGGACCGCCGCCACGCGATCTTCGTCCTCCTGGCCAACCTGCCCGTCGGCGGCATGGTGGCCGCGCTGATCCGCAACTCCGTGGCCTCGCTGCTGCGGGTGGTGACCTACCTGCTCATCAAGCAGCCCGCCAACGCCCTGGACGAGGCCGCCGCGATCACCCTGGTGTACCTGAGGCCCCTCCGGCTGGCGCGCGCCCGGTTCCGGCGCCGCCGCGACCGCCGCCGCACCTACAGCGCCATCCGCCCGTTCCTCGCGCGGGGCGTGGCGATACGCCAGTTCTACGACGTCGTCACCGGCATCCTGTCCGGCGAGCCGGTCCGCAACACCCCCGGTCGCCACCAGGCCGTCACCGCGCCGCCGACGGCGGAGGACGAGGACGAGGCGCCGACCGACAGCAACGGCTTCGTGCGCAGGGTCGTCCTGCAACCCGGCATGCTGCTGTTCCTCGGACTCACCGCGGTCACCCTCGTCGCCGGGCGCTCCCTGCTGTTCGGCGACCTCCTCGCCGGGGGCGCGCTGCCACCGGTGGCCGGCACCGCCGCGGACATGTGGGACCTCTACCTCTCGGGCAGCCCCGACAGCGGGCTGGGCTCCGACGGGCCCGTCCCGCCCTACGTCGGGCTCCTCGCCCTGCTGTCGACGCTCACCCTCGGCAAGCCGTGGCTGGCCGTCACCGTCATCCTCCTGGGGTGCGTCCCCCTGGCGGGCACGACCGCCTACGCGCTCGCCCGCGAGGTCCTGGGCTTCCGGCCCGCCCGGCTGTGGATGGCCGCCGCGTACGCGCTGCTGCCGGTCGCCACGGGCGCCGTCGCCCAGGGCCGGCTCGGCACCGCCCTGGTCCACGTCCTGATGCCGGTCCTCGGCCTGCTGCTGGTACGGCTCGTCGCCATGCCCCCGAGGTCGTCGCGCCGGGCAGCCTGGGCCCTCGGCCTCGTCCTGTCGGCCGCGACCGCGTTCGTGCCCCTGGTCTGGCTGCTGTCGCTGGTCACCGGGGTACTGGTGGCCCTGTCCTTCGGACACCTGGGCCGCCGCGTCTACGTCAGCGTCGCGATCAGCCTCGGGCTCCCGGTCGTGATCCTGCTCCCGTGGTCGCTCGAACTGCTCCTGCACCCCACCCTGTGGCTGCTGGAGGCCGGGCTGCACAGCCCGGAGCTGTCCGCCCCGGGCGCCTCCCCCCAACAGCTCCTCATGCTCTCGCCGGGCGGCCCCGGCACGCCTCCGTTCTGGGTCACTGCGGGGTTCGTCGTCGCCGCCCTGTGCTCGCTGCTCCTGCTGCGCAACCGGGTCCTGGTCGCCGCCGGATGGTCGCTGGCCCTCTTCGGCGTCCTCGTCGCCATCCTGACCGGCCGCGTGGTCATCGAGCCCTACTTCGGCGGGCCGCCCGCCCCGGTCTGGCCCAGTGTGGCCCTTGCCTTCGCCTCCACGGCGGTCCTGCTGTCGGCGGCGACCGCCGCACGCTCCTTCGGCGACATGGTGCGGTTGGGCGGGACGCGCAGGGTCTTCGCGGTGACGGTGGCCGCGCTCGCCCTGGCCTCCCCCGTCGCCTCGGCCGCCCTGTGGATGTGGAACGGCGTCGACGGTCCGCTCACCGCCCACGCGACCCCCGTGGTCCCCGGCGCCCTGGCCAGCGTCAGCGGCGGCGGCACCGAGCCGCGCACCCTGGTGGTCACCCCGGACGGGGAGGGCGGCGTGGACTACGTCGTGGTGCGGGGACGCGAACCCCGCCTCGGCGAGGAGCGCGTCGTCCCCGCCCCCGAGGCGCGCGAGGCCATGGACCGCGCCGTCGCGGGACTCGCCGCGGGGCAGGGCGGTGACCAGATGCACGTCCTGGCCGACCACGGCATCCAGTACGTGCTCTACCCGCGCCCGGAGATGAGCGGCCCCGCCGACGCCACCATGGTCGACACCCTGGACGGCACCCCCGGGCTCGGCAGGCAGTCGCTGTCCCAGCACTACGCGCTCTGGGAGGTGGGCATCCCCACCGGCGCCCTGCGCGTCGTGTCCGAGGACGGGACCGGGTCCGAGCCCCTGGAGGTGAGCGGATCCGGTGACGAACGGACCGCGGTGGTGGCCGAGGGCAACACCGGGCGGCGCCTCGCCCTCGCCGAGACCGCGGGCTCCGGCTGGCACGCCACCCTCGACGGCGTCGAGCTGTCCCCGGTCGCCGCCGAGGGCGGCACCCAGGCCTGGGCGCTGCCGGTGGACGGCGGCGAGCTGCGCGTGTGGCACACCGACCACGTGCACGTCGCCTGGCTGGTCACCCAGGGGCTCCTGCTCCTGGCGGTCTCCGTCCTCGCCGCGCCCGGTGTGCGCACGGAGGAGGAGACGCGCCTGATCGAGACGACCCCCGCTCCGCGTCCGCGCAGGCCGGAGCGGCTGCGCAGGACCTCGCGCCGGCGCTCCCGCGCCCGGCGCGGAGCCTCCGTCCCCGGTGCGGTCCGGACCCCGGCCGACGCCGGGGACGCGGACGGCTCCGGCGCGTCCGCGCGCGAGGCGGCCCCGGAGGACGCCGTCGAGGACGGTCCGGAACCCGGGGACGGGGGACCCGCCACCGGCGCGGTCCCCGTGGCCTCCGGGCGGGGCCACCGCAGGGGCTCCCGCGGCACACGCAGGAAGGAACCGGGCAGGCGCCGGGCGGGCGGACGCCCGGGGACGGACGACGGGGGCGCGGGAGCGTCCGGGACCGAGCGGGGGGAGTAGTCCGTGCGACTGATCGTGGAGAACCGGTTCGCGCTGTTCGGCCTGGTCGCGCTGGCCATGGCGGCGCTGTTCGGTGTGGCCTTCGCGACCCGGCCCGTGACCGCGGAGCTCGGCGTCACCGAGCCGGGCGCCGTGCGCCCCGACCACGCGGTGCGGGTCTGCCCCGCCCCGCACGAGGAGGGTGACAGCACCGTCGCCGCGTTCGCTCCCCGGGTGAGCCGCGACGACGAGGGCGGGCTGTGGGCCGAGCACGTTCCGGCCGCCCCGCAGGAGGACGAGGAAGAGGAGGACGCCGAGGACGCGGGCGGCGCGGACGGGGAGGACGCCGAGGACGCGGGCGGGACCGCCGCGGGGGACACCCCCGACGACGGGGGTGAGGCGGACCGCGTCGGCGACGAGCTCACCGAGCCCGGCCGCGTGTGGAGCGCCGACGCCTCCGGCGCCGACGACCCCGCGGCCATCCGCGCCGAGGGCTCGCTGGCCTCCGGCCTCGACGCGGCCCAGACCACCCTCTCCGACGGCTCCGTCACCGAGGTGCGCTGCGTCGAGCCGTCCATCGGCACGTGGTTCGCCCTGCCCGGTGCGGGCGGAGGCGAGGCCGTGGGCGTCGAGGCGATCACCGTCCGCCTGGCCAACCCCGAGGACTCCCGGGCGACGGTCAGCGTGGACGCCTACACCGAGGGCGGCCCCTCCTACTCCTCCGAGAGCCGGGGCATCTCCCTGCTCGCGGGGGAGTCCACCGAGCTCGACCTGACCGAACTCGTCCGCAGCAGCGGAGCCGTCGGCGTCCACGTGCGCACCAGCACGGGCAGGGTCGCCGCGTCGCTCCTCGCCGAGCACGCCTCCGGCGGAGCCGACTGGGTCCCGCCCACGGCCGCCCCCGCCGAGCAGCACGTCGTCCCGGGCATCGTCGGCGGTGACGGCCGCCGCCACCTCGTCCTGGCGGCCCCGGGGGAGGAGCCCGCCGAGGTGCGCGTCCACGCGGTCGCCACCCCGCCGGAGGACGGCGAGGAGGAGGCGGGCGCCGGGGAGGGCGGGGCCAACGGCTCCGGGACGGCGGAGGACCCCCTGGTCGTCACCGTGCCCCCGGCCGCGGCCTCCTGGGTCACCCTGGAGAGCATCCTGGGCGGTGGGGCCGGCGCGGTCGTCGTGGAGTCGGACGTGCCCGTGGTCGCGGGCGTCGCCGCCGAGGCGATGGACGGCGACGACGTCGTCGAGACCGCCTACACGGCCGCCGTGCCGCCGCTGGGCCCGCCGCTGGACGCCACCGCGGTCCTGCCCGACGTGCCCGAGGGCACGGACACCGAGCTGATCCTGAGCGCCGTCGAGGGGGACGCCTCGCTGATGGCCACCCCGGT
The DNA here is from genome assembly GCF_036327455.1 of Nocardiopsis codii. NCBI lineage: Bacteria > Bacillati > Actinomycetota > Actinomycetes > Streptosporangiales > Nocardiopsidaceae > Nocardiopsis > Nocardiopsis codii. Next base: position 95,570 of record NZ_JAUZMY010000014.1, read on the forward strand.
CGCCGCCGACGGCACCCAGGGCGACGCCGTACGCGTCGCGGTCGCGGCCGGCACCACCGTCGTGTTCGGCGCGGACGGGGACTCCTGGGAGGTTCCGCCGGGCGCCGACCCGCAGGACGGCTACGCCGTCCGCCTGGAACTCGTGGACGGAACGTCCCTGCACGTCGCACGCGTGCTGCGCGACGGGGACGGTCTGAGCGTGCTGCCGGTGCGCCCCGCCCCGGTCGAGATACCGCTCCCGGTGGTGCGCGACAGCATGGTGGGCGTCGTCCCCTAGGTGTACTGACCACGGAGGTTGGTAACACCCACCCCCCTGACACACGCGAAGAGGGCCTCCGGTATCGGTGTGGATTGCGACATCTGCACCGACTCGCCGGAAGGCCCTCGATGCCCCACACTACCCACGCCAACGCCCGCCTCACACCCGCCGGACGCCTGGCCCTGGCCCGCTGCGTCGTCGACCAGGGCTGGCCCCTGCGCCGGGCCGCCGAACGCTTCCAGACCAGCCCCACCACCGTCCAACGCTGGGCCAACCGCTACCGCACCCTGGGCGAGGCCGGGATGGTCGACGCCTCCAGCCGCCCCCACCGCACCCCCCGACGCACCCCCACCCGCCGCGAGCGCCGCGTCATCAAACTCCGCCACACCCACCGGTGGGGGCCGGCCCGCATCGGCGGCCACCTGGGCATGCACCCCTCGACCGTGCACCGCATCCTGACCCGCTACAAGTGCGCCCGCCTGACCCACACCGACCGGGCCACCGGACGCGCGGTGCGCCGCTACGAACGCTCACGGCCCGGCGAGCTGGTGCACGTGGACATCAAGAAGCTCGGCAACATCCCCGACGGCGGCGGCCACAAGGCGCTGGGCCGCACCCAGGGCCGCAAGAACCGCTCCAGGGCCGGGTACGCCTACCTGCACAACGCCGTGGACGACCACTCCCGCCTGGCCTACACCGAGATCCTCACCGACGAGAAGAAGGACACCGCCACGGGGTTCTGGGAACGCGCCCATGCCTACTTCGCCTCGGTCGGCATCACCGTGGAACGGGTGATGACCGACAACGGGTCCTGCTACAACTCCCACACCTGGCGAGACCTGCTGGCCGACCAGGAGATCAAGCACAAGCGCACCCGCCCCTACCGGCCCCAGACCAACGGCAAGGTCGAGCGCTTCAACCGGACCCTGGTCCAGGAGTGGGCCTACGCCCGCCCCTACCGGTCCGAGGCCGAAAAGCGGGAGGCGTTCACCGAATGGCTGCACCACTACAATCACCACCGGTTCCACACCGCCATAGGCGGCCCTCCCGCCTCCCGCGTCACCAACCTCTCAGGTCAATACACCTAGGGCGCGGGGGCCCGCGGAGACGCGCCGCGGCGCCCCGCACCGACCCGGAGGGGCGGCGCGTCAGCTCTCGGGGTCGACCGACTCCGGTTCGACGCCGAGCAGGTTGGCGACCTCCTCGACCACGGTCTCGTGGACGAGGAGCGCCATCTCCTCGGGGTCCTTGGTCCGGATCTCCACCGGACGCCGGTACACCACGATGCGGGCCCGGCCCGAGGGATCGGTCTCCAGGCGCGAGAACGGGATCGCCTCGGACAGCGGTCCGTGGCGCGGGATCGGGGGGACGTCCTCCACGAGGAAGTCGACATTGGCGAGCTCGCGTGCCCACAGACGTTCGAGGCGTTCGACGGCGTCCAGGACGAGATCGTCGAAAGCCTGTGCCCGGCTGCGGAACACCGGCAGGTCAGAGGGCACGAGAGGACCGCGGATGCCTCGGCCGCGGCGGTCCCGGCGCCGCATTCGGTCTGGTTGGCCACTGGAAAGGCGCACTCGTCGCACACTTCGAGACTAAGCCATCAGGCGCCCCGCGCGTAGTCCCCTCCGCCGCGAAGGTGGTCGCCCCGTGAAAACCCGGACCGGGCCCGCCTCCGACGGGCCGGCCGCCGGACGCGGCGCGCGGGCCCCGGAAGGGGCGCGAACAGACCAGCTCATGGAACGATGCTGGCGTGTCCCTCAGTAAAGGCATACAGTCAAACGCTGTGAGCCCTGTTCGCCGCTGCTCCCGTACCGCCTGTCGGCAGCCTGCCGTCTTCACGCTCACGTACGTCTACGCCGACTCGACGGCCGTCCTCGGTCCTCTCGCCGCCTATGTGGAACCGCACTGCTACGACCTCTGTGCCATGCACGCCGACCGCCTGACGGCGCCGCGCGGGTGGGAGGTCGTCCGACTCCCCGTCGAGACGGCGGGGGGCGGCCCCGGCAGCGACGACCTGGAGGCCCTGGCCGACGCCGTACGTGAGGCGGCCCGTCCCCCTGCCCGGAGCCCGTCGCCCGACGACCCCGGTGGGGGCTCGGAGACGCTGCGCAGAGGGCATCTGCGCGTGGTCAGGTCCGATCCGGGCCGGGGCGACCAGCAGAGGCCGGGCCGTCCCGGCGGCCGGCCGTACCCGGGCCCTCCCGAACCCCGTTAGACACCGCTGCGCCCGCGGTGCCGGTGGGGCCGCCGCGCGGTCGCTTGCTAGCTTTGTACCGCGCGCGGCCAGACCCGCGCGGGACCGAACGTGGAGCAGGACCGACCGTCCGGAGAAGACGTGGCTGACCTCGGAAGCATCTTCAAGGCGTACGACGTGCGCGGTGTGATCCCGGACACCCTCAACGCGGACATCGCGCGGGCGATCGGCGCGGCCTTCGCCCGCGTCGTCGGCGGCGGGGCCGTCGTGGTCGCGCACGACATGCGCCCCTCCTCGCCAGAACTGGCCACGGCCTTCGCCGAGGGGGTCACCGCGCAGGGCCTCGACGTGGTCTACGCCGGACTCGGCTCCACCGACCTCCTCTACTACGGCTCGGGCCACCTCGGCCTCCCCGGCGCGATGTTCACGGCCAGCCACAACCCCGCCGAGTACAACGGCATCAAGATGTGCCGGGCCGGGGCGGCGCCCATCAGCGGCGACACCGGTCTGGACGACATCCGGCGCCTGGCCGAACAGGAACTGGCCGCGCCCGGGGGCCTTCCCCCCCACGACGGGCCCGCGGGAACCGTCACCGAGCAGGACCTGCTGCCGGGCTATGCCGACTACCTGCGCGGGCTCGTGGACCTGTCGGACATCCGGCCGCTGAAGGTCGTCGTGGACGCGGGCAACGGCATGGGCGGCCACACCGTCCCGGCCGTCCTCGAACAGGGCCTTCCGCTGGAGGTCGTCCCCCTCTACTTCGAGCTGGACGGCACCTTCCCCAACCACCCCGCCAACCCCCTCGACCCGGCCAACCTGGTCGACCTCCAGGCGAAGGTGCGCGAGACCGGCGCCGACATCGGCCTGGCCTTCGACGGCGACGCCGACCGCTGCTTCGTCGTCGACGAGAACGGCGACGCGGTGCCGCCCTCCGCCGTCACCGCGCTGGTCGCGAGCGAGGAGCTCAAGCGCGCGCCCGGCTCCACGATCATCCACAACCTCATCACGTCGCAGGCGGTCCCCGAGATCGTGCGCGAGCGCGGCGGCGTCCCCGTCCGCACCCGGGTGGGCCACTCCTTCATCAAGGCCACCATGGCCGAGACCGACGCCGTCTTCGGCGGGGAGCACTCCGCCCACTACTACTTCCGCGACTTCTGGCGGGCCGACACCGGTATGCTCGCGGCGATGCACGTCCTGCGGGTCCTGGGCACGGACGACCGCCCGCTCTCCCGGATCACCGCGGAGTACTCCCGCTACGCCGGATCGGGCGAGATCAACTCGAAGGTCGCCGACGCCCCCGGGCGCACGGCGGCGGTCCGCGCCGGCTTCGCCGACCGGGACGGCGTCACCGTCGACGAACTCGACGGCCTGACCGTCTCCCTCCCCGACGGGTCGTGGTTCAACCTGCGCGCCTCCAACACCGAACCGCTGCTGCGGCTCAACGTCGAGGCCGCCGACGAGGCGTCCATGGCCGGTCTCCGCGACGAGGTCCTGGCCATCATCCGCGCCTGAGCAGGCATCATGGTGGGGAGGGGACGACCGCACCGCCGCCGGCGCGGCGGTCTCCCCGCCCCCCGCACACACACTGAGGAACGAGGACCATGAGCACGAAGATCGACGGCTGGCTGCTGGAGATCCTGGCCTGCCCCCAGAGCCAGGCCCCGCTGCGCCACGACCCCGAGACGGACGAGCTGGTCTGCGACGAGAGCGGCCTCGCCTACCCCATCCGGGACGGCATCCCGGTCCTGCTCGTCGACGAGGCGCGAAAAATCGGTTGAGGTCGGATGGAACGACACGGCTGTTCCGGCAGTCATACCGTGTGCGGCAGGGGATGAGGCCCCACTACGGGGCATGACGGGACGCAACCCGCATTCCCCGCAACCCGTACGCTGTTCCTGCGCGCCCCGCTCAAGACGACCTCCCTGGAGGACCCCGATGCCCGGTTCCGATTCGCTGCTGCCGAGCGATCCCTCCTCGTTCGGCGAGTACAGCGTGACCGGACGTCTGGGCAAGGGGGGCCAGGGCGTCGTCTACCTCGCGGAGGGCCCGGACGGCGACGAGGTCGCGGTCAAGGTCCTCAACGACCAGTGGTCGCAGGACTCGGACCTGCGCAAGCGGTTCGAGAAGGAGGTCCGCGCCGCCCAGAAGGTCGCCTCCTTCTGCACGGCCGCGATCATCGACGCCCATCTCGACAGCGACCCCCCGTACGTGGTCAGCGAGTTCGTGCCGGGCAAGGACCTCCAGGAGGCCGTCGCCAAGGGCTCGGTCCTGCGCGGATCGACGCTCCAGCGGCTCGCGGTCTCCACCGCCACCGCCCTGGTCGCGATCCACAAGGCGGGCATCGTGCACCGCGACTTCAAGCCCGGCAACGTCCTGCTCGGCCCGGACGGGCCGCGCGTGATCGACTTCGGCATCGCCCGGGTCGACGACGGCACCGCGACCATGACCAACTCGATCGTCGGCACGCCCTCCTACATGGCTCCCGAGCAGATCGAGGGCCAGGGCATCACCGACAAGTGCGACATCTTCGCGTGGGGCTGCGTGATCGCGTTCGCCTCCACCGGACGCGCGCCCTTCGGCTCGGACACCGTGCCCGCCGTGGTGCACCGCGTGGTCAGCGCCCCGCCGGACGTCGAGGGCGTGGACGAGGCGCTGCGCCCCATCGTCGAGTCGTGCCTGGACAAGAACCCCGCCAACCGGCCCAACGCCCAGACGCTGCTGATGCGCCTGCTCGGCCACGACGGGCCGGACGTGCCCGGAAGATCCACCGACGAGGCCGTCAGGCAGGGCGAGCAGATCGCCCAGGCGGGACTGGCCACCGGCGGCCAGGCGCCGTTCCGGCCCCAGCCGCCGACCGGCCCGCAGGCCGGGGCCGGCGGCTACCCGCCCGGCGCCTCCGCCCCGCGCCCCGGCATGCCGGTCTACCCCGACCCGCGCCACGGGTTCGTCCACCCGGGCGCCTCCAACCCTCGCCCCGGCGTACCGGGCCACCCCGGGACCTCCAACCCCCAGAGCGGAGTCCACGGCCACCCGGGGACCTCCAACCCGCGTCCGGGCTATCCGCACCAGCAGCCGCACGTGCCCCACGGCGTACACGGCATGGGCAACCCGATGCACACGGCCATGAGCCCCAACCAGACCTACGCCCGCCCCGGCGGGCAGCAGCCCATGCCGCGCCCGGTCGAGCAGAACTCGGTGCTCCAGCAGAGCTGGGTCATCCCGGCGGTCCTCATCACCATCGTGATCCTGCTGCTGGTCCTGCTCCTGATCGCGCTCAGCGGAGGCTAGACCCGGCTCCGCGGGCACGCGCCGCGGTCCGCCGCCTCCGCGCGTCCGGATCCCCTCGCCGTGCCCGACCGGGACACGCCTCCGGCACGACCGCGGGCCGCCCGGGAGGCGGGCACGGGTCCCCGCCCGGCGGGCGCCGGGGCCGATCGCGGCGATCCGCCCGCGTCACACCCTCGTGAGCTCGTTCATGGCGCGGGACACAGCCTCGTCCACGAGGTCGCGCACCTGGGGCCAGCGGTCGTCCACGCAGTCGCTCGGCATCACGGTGACACTGTCGGTACCCGACATGCCCAACGCGTCCCGCACCCCGTCAGGGGTGGTCAGACGGGCGTCGGTGGTCACCGCCAGGACCCCGGTCCGGGGCCGTCCGATCTCCTGCACCACCACGCACAGCACCAGGGACGCCTCGCCCACCACGAGCTCCAGGGCCGTCCACCAGTGGGCCGCGCCCGGGGTGAGCACGGTGCGCGCCGCGGTCACCGCCGCCTGACTCCCGGGGGAGGGCTCGTCGTAGCCGCCCGAGTGCACGAGGGCGCGGGCGCCCGGGTCCAGGGCACGCAGGATCAGGGCGACCGGCTCCCTGCGCGAGCGCACGTAGTCCAGGACGCGCCGACGGGTCACGGAGGCCAGCGGTGACACCGGCGACCGCGGTGGGGGAGTGCTGTCGGCCGACCAGCTCAGCTCCTCGCGCAGGGTACGGGTGACCAGCTTCGAGAAGTGGCGCACCAGCCCGGCGAGGCGTTCCTCGGGGTCCCGCCCGGTACACGGCGGCGCGGTGAGCCGGTCCGGCAGCAGCGGCGGGAAGTCGGCCCTCCGCAGGACCAGTGAGGCCAGGACCCAGGGCAGCACCCAGGGGCGGTCGCCCGCGTCCGTCCGCCGCCGCGACCCCTGCTCGGCCCGGGCCGCGTCGAGTCCGTCCAGCACCGCCGAGCACTCGGCGAAGGTGTGCGCCGCGCGCACCACGGGGTGCACGGGAGCCGCCGCGGCCCCGGCCAGACGCAGGGCGTGCTCGGAGTCCAGGGGGAGCGCGGGGGAGCGCGTGGGGTCGTCCTCGGGGAGGGCGAGGGCCCGCTCGGCGAGTTCGGCGACGTAGGCGGCGGTCACCGCGCGCCCCGACATCCCGTCCTCCGCGGTGGACGCGACGAGCTCCTCCAGGGCCGGGCCGCCGCCCAGCTCACGGACGCGGTTCCGGGTGAGCTCCCGCCGTGCTGCTCCGCGCGCGTCCCGGGGCTGGCCCTGGCGGTGCTGGGCCCAGATCACCCGCAGCCGGTCGACGTCCATCAGGTCTTCGCGCACGAGGCCCGGTATCCGGTCCAGAGCCGCGCCGCTGCATAGGGTATCCACGCCCTTTCCGTAGCCCGTCGGCAGTTTGCCAAAACATGCCGAACGGATCCACCTGTGGCCATGACCGGACGCACAGGGGCGTGAACCCTTCGTGATCCCCGCGCGTCCCGTCAGGACCTGCGGTCCTGGAGCAGCCGCATGGCCTTCTGCTTCTCGAAGTCGAGGGCGCGTGCGGGAGCCGCCGCGAGCCTGCCCAGCCGCTCCCCGTGCGCGCGCACCCGCGCCAGCACGTCGGGTTCGGCGAGTACGCGCAGGGCGAACGCCAGCGCTGCGGGCGGGATGTCGAACTCGCGTTCCAGCTCCAGGCCGACCCCGATCGTGCGCAGGTCCTCCTCCGTGAACCGGCGGTGCCGGTGCCCCCGCCCCGTGGGCTGCTCCTGGGTGCGCGGCAGCAGCCCCAGGCCCTCCCGGTAGCGGAGCATCCGGGCCGTGGTGCCCACCCGCTCCGCGGCGGTCGAGATCGGCACGGGGCCCGTCGGCCAGGCGGTCGGGTCGGGCGGGGACGGGGCGTCGTCGAGGGCGGCCATGGACGCGACCCTAACCGAACTCCGCTCCCGGGCACCGCGAATCTGACAGGGCTTTGTCAACTTCGTGCTGGTGCCGGGCCTGCGGGCCTAGAATCGTGGACGCAACGACCACCACGAGTGAGGAACGCATGGCTTTCGACTTCAAGGTCGCCGATCTTTCCCTGGCTTCCTTCGGCCGCGACGAGATCCGACTCGCCGAGCACGAGATGCCCGGTCTCATGGCCACCCGCGCCGAGTACGGGGAGAGCAAGCCGCTGAGCGGCGCCCGCATCATGGGCTCGCTGCACATGACCGTCCAGACAGCGGTCCTCATCGAGACCCTGGTCGCCCTGGGCGCCGAGGTTCGCTGGGTCAGCTGCAACATCTTCTCCACCCAGGACCACGCCGCCGCCGCGATCGTCGTCGGCCCCGACGGCACCCCCGAGGACCCGCAGGGCGTTCCGGTCTTCGCCTGGAAGGGCGAGACCCTGGAAGAGTACTGGTGGTGCACCGAGCAGGCGCTGACCTGGCCCGGCGCCGACGGCCCCAACATGATCCTGGACGACGGCGGCGACGCCACCATGCTCGTCCACAAGGGCGCCGAGTACGAGAAGGCCGGGGCCGTCCCCGAGCCCTCCACGGCGGACAGCGAGGAGTTCGAGGTCGTCCTGACCCTCCTCCAGAAGAGCCTGGCCAAGGACTCCGCCAAGTGGACCGGGATCGCCGAGGGCATCAAGGGCGTCACCGAGGAGACCACCACCGGTGTGCTCCGCCTGTACGAGATGCAGCGTGACGGCGTCCTGTCGTTCCCTGCGATCAACGTCAACGACTCCGTCACCAAGAGCAAGTTCGACAACAAGTACGGCATCCGCCACTCGCTGCCCGACGGCATCATGCGCGCCACCGACGTGCTCATCGGCGGCAAGGTCGCCGTGGTGTGCGGTTACGGCGACGTCGGCAAGGGCGCGGCCGAGGCCCTGCGCGGCCAGGGCGCCCGCGTCATCATCACCGAGATCGACCCGATCAACGCCCTCCAGGCCGCCATGGACGGCTTCCAGGTCACGACCCTGGAGGAGGTGCTGGGGACCGGTGACATCTTCATCACCACCACCGGCAACTTCAACGTCATCATGGCCGACCAGATCGTCCGCATGAAGCACCAGGCGATCATCGGCAACGTCGGCCACTTCGACAACGAGATCGACATGGCCGGCCTGGCGAAGGTCCCCGGCATCGTGAAGAAGGAGATCAAGCCGCAGGTCCACGAGTGGACCCTCCCCGAGGGCAAGTCCGTCCTGGTGCTGTCCGAGGGCCGCCTGCTCAACCTGGGCAACGCCACCGGGCACCCCAGCTTCGTGATGTCCAACAGCTTCACGAACCAGGTCATCGCGCAGATCGAGCTGTTCACCAAGCCCGACGAGTACCCGATCGGCGTGTACACGCTGCCGAAGCTCCTCGACGAGAAGGTCGCCCGTCTGCACCTGGACGCGCTCGGCGTCAAGCTGACCACCCTCACCAAGGAGCAGGCCGCCTACATCGGGGTGGACGTGTCGGGTCCGTACAAGGCCGACCACTACCGCTACTAGGGCGTGTCCCGTGGATGCTTTCGGTTGACTCGGCGCTTGCGCCGATCGACGCGAGCGGATTCCAGGCCATCTCTCGCAAGACGAGTGGCGCAGGTCAGCCCGGGTTCGGCTGTCCGAGCGCAGTCGGCGCAGCGAGAGGCAGCCCGGGGGACGCGAGCCCGGAATGATCCGCGGAACGCGGCCTGGGGCGTGTACCCCGGCCCGCGCCCCGTCGCGGCGGGCCCGCCCTCCCGGCAGACCCACGGGAGCCGGGGCGGAGCGGGTCCCGCCCGGGAAGCAGGCAGCGGGGCGGGCCCACGGCCCGACGGGCGCCGCCGGGAGACCCCGGCGGCGCCCGCGCCGTGTCCGGCCCCGGGCCGGGGGCGGGAGACCGGAACGGAGAAGGGACCCTGGTGATGCACATGACCCACACGCCGCACGAGGTGGCCGACCTCGGCCTGGCCGGCGCCGGGGTCCGCCGCGTGGACTGGGCCGAGCGCTCGATGCCGGTGCTGCGCAGCGTGCGCGAGCGCTTCGCCGCCGAGCGCCCCCTGGAGGGGCTGCGCGTGGCCGCGTGCCTGCACGTGACGGCCGAGACCGCGAACCTGCTGCGCGCCCTGCGCGCGGGCGGCGCCGACGTGGCCCTGGCGGCGTCCAACCCGCTGTCCACCCAGGACGACACCGCCGCCGCCCTGGTCGCCGAGTACGGGGTCTCGGTCCACGCGTGGGCCGGAATGGACCCGGCGGCCTACGACCGGAACCTGGTCACGGTCCTGGAGACGCGTCCGCACCTGCTCCTCGACGACGGGTGCGACCTGGTCAACACGGCGCACGTGGCCCGCCCCGACCTGCTGGACGGGGTCCTGGGCGGGTGTGAGCAGACCACCACCGGCGTCATCAGGCTGCGCAGGATGAGCGCCGAGGGCGAGCTGCGGCTGCCGATGGTCGCGGTCAACGACACCGCCACCAAGCGCATGTTCGACAACCGCTACGGCACCGGCCAGTCCACCATCGACGGCATCCTGCGGGCGACCAACGCGCTGCTCGCGGGGCGCACCGTCGTGGTCGCGGGGTTCGGGTACTGCGGGCGGGGGCTCGCGGAGCGCGCCCGCGGCATGGGCGCCCGGGTGGTCGTCACCGAGGTCGACCCGGTCAAGGCCCTGGACGCGGTCATGCAGGGCTACACCGTCTCGACGATGGAGGACGCGGCCCCGGTCGGGGACGTGTTCGTCACCGTCACCGGCAACCGCGACGTGGTCCGGGCGGAGCACCTGGAGAGGATGAAGGACGGCGCGATCCTGGCCAACTCCGGCCACTTCGACCTGGAGATCGACCTGTCCGCACTGGAGCGCCTGGCCGTCGGGGTCGACCGCGGCGTCCGCGACCAGGCCGACGAGTACGTGTTCGAGGACGGGCGGCGCGTGCTGCTGCTCTCCGAGGGGCGGCTGGTCAACCTGGGAGCCGCCGAGGGCCACCCGGCGGCGGTCATGGACATGTCGTTCGCGGTGCAGGCCCTGACCACGGAGTGGCTGGCCGCGAAGCACGCCGGCATGGGGCCGGGAGTGCTGGAGGTGCCGGAGGGCATCGACACGGAGGTGGCCCGCCTGGAGCTGGCCTCGCTGGGGGTGCGGATCGACGCGCTGACCCCCGGGCAGGAGGCCTACCTGAGGTCCTGGCACCCCTGATCCCGTGAGGCGGTCGGCCGGGCGGACCCGGCCCGCCCGGTCACTGGTACGGGTACGGGCCGCCCTGCGGGTTCCCCGCCGGGGGGTGGCCGCCGTACTGCTGCGGGTACCCCGTGTACTGGTCCGGGTACCCCGTCCGCACCTGCTGCGCGTACCCGTTCGGGTGCTGCGGATACCCCTGCGGGGCCTGCTGCGGGTGGACGCCCGGGGGCGGCTGCGCGGCGGCCTCGTGGCGGCGGCGCCGCTCGGCGAGCACGGCGGCCAGGAAGTACGGAGGGGTGGTGCCGGGCGGCGGAGGCGGGCTGATCTGCGCGGCGACGGCGTCGGCCAGACGGATGCCCATCTCGTGGCGGGTGTGCTCGGCCAGCTCCCCGTACCGGAGCACGTACTGGCGGGCGGCGGCCGCCGTCTCCGCGGACAGCCGGGACAGCTCGACGCCCGCGGCCCATCCGGCCAGGTGCTGCGGCATGGGGACGACCTCGTCGCGGCGGCCGCCCCCGCGCTCCTCCACCACCATGGTCCCGGCGACGAAGTCGCCCACCCGGCGGCCGTCCCGGTTGACCATCGACGTGATCAGGGCGACCATGCCGGTCGTCATCCAGATCTCCACGAACGACGCCAGACCGCGCCCCAGCGCCTGCCGGAACCGCTCGGGCGACCCGTCGGTGCCGACCACCCGCAGGCCCAGCGCCATCTTGCCGAGCGAGCGACCGCGCGAGACCGTCTCGAAGATCGTCGGGTAGCCGACCGTGACCAGGACGAGGCCCGCCAGGGAGACCGCCGCGGTGGCCGCGGCGTCGATGCCGGTGCTGATCCACGACGTCAGGATGCCGAGCGCGATCAGCGCGATGATCTGGACGATGACGTCGATCGCGAGGGCCGCGGCCCTCGTGGCGAAGCCCGCCGGACGCAGGTCGAGCACCACCGCGTCACCGGTGACCAGTGGTGTCACTCCGTACACGTCGCCGCGGGTGTCACCGTCGCCGGGATAGGACACCAGCACACGCTCCCTCAGGACTGTCTGAAACCGTCCCCATGACATTACCCGCCACATGGGACGGGAGTTCGCCTCGGAGGCGGCCCCCGGGCCCGAACCGATAGGGTCCCATGCGTGGATATCGACGTGTTCGCCGCGGTGCACGCCCGGGAGTGGGACCGGCTGGACGATCTGGCGCGCAGGCGCCGTTCGCTGGACGGTGAGGAGATCGACGAACTCGTCGAGCTCTACCAGAGGGTGTCCACCCACCTGTCCGTCGTGCGCTCGTCGGGCCAGGACCCGGCCCTCGTCGGCAGGCTGTCGGCGCTGGTGGCGCGCGCCCGGTCGGCGGTGACCGGCGCCCACGCGTCCGCGTGGCGGGACGTCGGCGGGTTCTTCACGCGGGTCTTCCCCGCGGTGCTGTACCGGCTGCGGTGGTGGTGGATCGGGACGTCGGCGGGCACGGTCGCGATCGCGGCGGTCACGGCCGCGTGGATCGTCAACGACCCCGACGTGCTCCACGCCCTGGGGACCCCCGAGTCGATGGCCCAGTACGTCGAGCACGACTTCGCCAACTACTACGTCGAGAACCCCGCGGGCTCGTTCGCCGCCCAGGTGTGGACGAACAACGCGTGGGTGGCCGCCCAGGCGATCATCTTCGGTGTGGCGTTCGGGCTGCCCACACTCGCGGTGCTGGCCATGAACGGGGTCAACATCGGGATGGCCGCCGGGATGATGATCGCCCACGGGCGCGGCGACGTGTTCTTCGGGCTGATCCTCCCGCACGGGCTGCTGGAGATGACGGCCGTGTTCGTGGCCGGGGGCGTCGGGCTCAAGCTCGGCTGGACGATCATCTCCCCGGGGGACCGCACCCGCATGCGCGCCCTGGGCGAGGAGGCGCGGGCGGCCATCGCCGTCGTGCTGGGCCTGGTGGTCGTGCTCTTCGTCTCCGGGCTGATCGAGGGCTTCGTGACCGGCTGGGTGCACGTCACCTGGCAGAGGATCGGTATCGGCGTCGTCGCCGAGGCGCTGTTCGTGCTCTACGTGTTCACGGTGGGCCGCAGGGCGTACCTGGCGGGGGAGACCGGCGACATCAAGAACGCGCCGCAAGCCGTGCCGGTCGCCTGACGGGCTCGGCGCCGCCGGCCCGCCGTGGCAGCATCGCGGGATGGACACCGACACTCCCCGCTGGTTCAAGAGCTCCCACAGCGACTTCAACTCCAACTGCCTGGGAGTGGCGATCGTCGAACCCGCCCGGTTCGGTAGAGCCCACCGCGATTCCGACAACGGTCGCCTGGGCGCCGCGCTCGCGAGCGGCGTGGGGGTCCTGGTGCGCGACACCCGTCACAGGAAGAGCGCCGTCCTCCGGTTGGGGGCACGGGAGTGGTCGACTCTCCTGCGGCTCCTCCACACCGGGGAACGCGGCTGACGGGGCGTGTCAGTCCTTCCCCCCACGGTTCAGTGACAGCTCGTGCGACTCCCGCGCCGCCAGGGTCAGCGGGTGGTCCTCACCCAGAATCTCTTCGCGAACGCGCGCGACGTGGGCAAAGGCGTCCGCAGCCTCCTCCCACCGCTCCTGGGCGTGGAGGGCTTGGGCCAGGCTGAAAGCGGTGGCGAGCGTCCCAGGGTGCCGTTCGCCCTGAGTACCCGACCGCACCCGCATGATCTCCCGCAACCGTTTCTCGGCCGCGACCGCGTCCCCCCTGAGCAATCGGACGTGGGCCAGGTTCTCCGCGACCTGGAGGGCGATCGGAGTGTCCCTCCCTCCTTCGTGAGCATCCAGGACGGCACGGAATCCCGTCTCGGCGCCGCCCAGGTCACCGCGCAACCCGGTCATCAGCGCGACCTGGTGGCGGGTGCTCAGTGTGTCCGGGTGCCCGGGGCCCAGCACCCTCTCGCGATCCCCGGCGGTCGCGGTGTAGACCTCCTCGGCCTCCTCGATCTTCTCCCCGGCCCTGAGGGCGTCACCGAGTCCGTGTCGCGCCCGCATGGTCTCGGGATGCGCGGCCCCCAGATCGCCCGTGCTCTGCTCCACGAGCCGCCGCAGTCCTCGCTCCGCGGTCTCCGTGTCCCCGAGCAGCATCATGGCGCGGTGGGCCAGGGCGCTCGTGCGGGTGAACGCCGCGTCGTCCCGGAGACGCGCCATGATGTGGTGGAGCGCCGTGTAGGCGCCCATCTCCAGGACGAGGTCGTGGTCCTCGTTCCACCGCAACAGCCGCTCGGCGTGTTCCAGCAGGGGGAGGTCGGCGTGGGTGAGTCCGGCACGAACGGTCTCGGACACCAGGGGGTGCAGGCGCAGGAACGTCTCGCCCGCCCGCTGCCCCACGGTCACCAGGCCGTGGACGACGAGGGCGTTGACCGCACGGGCGAACGAGACCTCGTCGGGGGAGCCGAGGACCCCGCCGCTCAGTTCGGACAGGGGCAGTCTGCGCAGGGGGACGGGCGCGGCATCGGGGCCCAGGACGGCCAGGAGCCGCAGTAGCGGAGTGGCCTGCGGTTCCCTCTCCGCGACCAGCCGCCGGGACAGCTCCCACACCCCCGTCAGCAGCCCGCGGTCGGCGTCGCTCCCGGTGACGAACGGCGCGGCCAGCTCGTCCAGCGCGCCGACGCCCCCGGTCAGGTGCGCGAGCAGCGCGTGCGCGTCGGGGAACAGCACCCGGTGCGTGGCCAGGATGCGACCGGCCAGGGACAGCGCCAGCGGCACGCCGCCCAGCCGCTCCACCAGTTCGTCCGCCCCCGGTGGTGACGGTAGCCCCGCGTGGTCGGCCAGCGCGGAGGCCGCCGCTTCCGCCTCCAACCCGTCGACGCGGTGCACCCGTGCCGGAGCCCACAGAAGGGGATCGTCGACCCGGCTCGTCACCAGCACGAACCCTCCCGGGCTCGCACGCATCCACCCCAGCTGGTCACCGGGTCGGTTCTCCGGGTCCAACTCCTCCGGGCGATCGGCACTGTCGACCACCAGAAGCCATGGTCGGGGCGCCGCGTCGAGGTGCCGCCACACCCAGCGGGCGGCCCGGCGGGGCGCCGACCGCATAAGATCCGCCTCCTGCCGGGACCCGCCGAGTTCGACCGCTACCTCCAACATGCTCGGGACGACACTGTCCGGCCGTACCCAGAACACCGTCCACCCGTCGTTCCGTGCGTGCCCGGCCAGCTCCGCCGCCACCGTGGTCTTGCCGAACCCGCCGGGGCCGGTGAGGACGTGGGGTACGGCCGCCCCTGCCCTCATCTCCCGACCCAGGACCCCCAGCAGCTCCTCGCGTCCGTGCACTGCGGTCGCCGGCCTCGGCGCGTCCAGGGACACGTCCGCCGGCGGTGGAGGCGGTGCCTGCGGCACATTGACGGTGACACCGCCGTGGATGTCCCGGGCCTGGACCAGCTGGCCGTACACGGCCCCCTGGAAGGCGTTGTGGGACCTGTCGTCGTTCGAGCCGTCACCGGCGCCGGGGGAAGGGGGCATACGGCCATGGTGCCCGCCCGGAGGCCGTCCCGGGAAGGGGGCGGCGGCCCGGACGGGCACGGGACGCTCGGACGGGCGGGGCCTACAGCCGGCCCTGCGCCTTGAGGTTGATGTACGCGTCCGCGAGCGCGGGCGCGATGTGCTCGGGGCTGGCGTCGACCACCTCCACGCCCATCCGGCGGAGCTCGGCGGTCACCCGCCGCCGCTCGCTCAGGGTCCGCTCGGCCGCCGCGGCCCGGTACAGGGCTTCCGCGCCGCCGCGCTCCCCGGCCATCTCGTCGACCGCCGGGTCCCGCACGGCCGCGATGAGCAGCAGGTGGCGCGACGTCAGCAGGGGCAGCTTCGGCAGCAGCCCCTCCTCCAGCGCCGCCGCGTTCAGGTCGGTCAGCAGCACCACCAGCCGCCGGGCCCGCCCCTGGGTGCCCAGGACGGTCCCCACCAGCCCGGCAGGGTCGGACTCCACCAGCTCCGCCTCCAGCGGGGCCATGGCCTCCACGATCCGGTTCACCTGGCTGCCTCGGCCGGACGAGCGCACCTGTGCGCGCGTACGACGGTCGTAGGCCATGAAGTCCACCCGGTCGCCCGCCCGGCCGGCCAGCGCGGCCAGCAGCAGCGCGGCGTCCATCGCGTGGTCCAGCCGGGGCGTGTCCCCCACCCGGCCGGCCGAGGTGCGCCCCGTGTCCAGCACGATGAGGATGCGACGGTCCCGTTCCGGGCGCCACGTCCGCACCACCACGCCGTCGTTGCGGGCGGTGGCCCGCCAGTCGATCGACCGCACGTCGTCGCCGGGCACGTAGTCGCGCAGCGAGTCGAACTCGCTGCCCTGCCCTCGCACCATCGCCGTGTGCTGGCCCTCCAGCTCGCGCAGCCGCGAGAGCTTGCCCGGGAGGTGGCGGCGGCTGTGGAACGGGGGCAGCGTCCGCACGGTCCACGGGGCGGGCAGCGTCCGCTGCCTGCCGGCCAGCCCCAGCGGGCCGATGCTGCGCACGGTCACCCCCGCGGCGCGGGCGTCGCCGCGGCGGGTCGGGGTCAGGGTCGTCGTCACCCGGCGCCTCTCGCCCGCGTCCACGCGCACCGGCTGCCGGCGCGGCGCCGCGTGCGCGCTCGGAGGCCACGCGTCGCGCACCGAGCCGCGGAGCCTGCGCCGCGTCGGGTTGGCGACCGTCACCCGCACCGCGGCGGACTCGCCGAGGCGCAGCGAGGAGTCGCCCTCCCGGGACAGCCGCAGCGCCGCCGGGCTCGCCGCCAGGCACACGTCGGCGACGACCAGCGCCGCGAGCAGCACGAGGGCCGCGGCGGTGGCCCAGGCGCCGACCAGGCCGGACAACGCCACCGCGACCGTCGCGAGGAACGCCAGCAGGACCGCCCTGCCGGTGACCACCATCAGCGCGGCACCGGGACGGAGGCGAGCACGCCGTCCAGGATTCCGTCGGTGGTCGCCCCCTCCAGCTCGGCCTCCGGGCGCAGCGCGATCCGGTGCCTCAGGGTGCCCTTGGCGAGGGCCTTCACGTCGTCCGGGATGACGTAGTCGCGGCCCGACAGCCACGCCCACGCGCGGCTGGTGCGCAGGAGTGCCGTGGCGCCGCGAGGGGACGCGCCCAGCTGCAGCGACGGGGAGTGCCGGGTGGCCCTGCACAGGTCGACGATGTAGCCGAGCACCTCGGGTGCGATCCGCACCTGTTGCACCGCCGCGCGCGCCGCACGCAGCTCGGCCGCCCCCGCCACCGGGGTCACCCCGGCGGCGGCCAGGTCGCCGGGGTCGAAACCGGCCGCGTGGCGGCCCAGCATCTCCACCTCGGCGGCCCGCTGGGGCAGCGGGACGGTCACCTTGAGCAGGAACCGGTCCAGCTGTGCCTCGGGCAGGGGGTAGGTGCCCTCGTACTCGACCGGGTTCTGGGTGGCGGCCACCATGAACGGGTCCGGCAGCGCGACCGGGTCGCCCTCCACCGTCACCTGCCGCTCCTCCATGGCCTCCAGCAGCGACGCCTGGGTCTTGGGAGGCGTCCGGTTGATCTCGTCGGCCAGCAGCAGGTTGGTGAAGACCGGCCCCTTGAGGAACTCGAACTTCGCCGTGTGCTGGTCGTAGACCAGCGAACCCGTCACGTCGCCCGGCATCAGGTCGGGCGTGAACTGCACCCGCTTGTGGTCCAGGGACAGGGCCGCGGAGAGGGTGCGCACCAGCAGTGTCTTGGCGACACCGGGCACGCCCTCCATCAGCACGTGGCCGCGGCACAACAGCGCCACGACCAGGCCGGTCACCGTCTCGTCCTGGCCCACGACCGCCTTGGCCACCTCGCGGCGCAGGGCGACCAGCGCCGCACGTGCCTCGTCGGCGGATGGCGATGCCTCGGGTGTGAAGGCGCTCACGTGCCGTCTACCTCTCTTACCTCGTCGATCACTGTCTTGGGGCGGGGCCGGGCGCCGCGGGGGTCACCGGAGCCTCCGGGTGCGCTCGTCGAGTTCGTCGGCGAGCCGGACGAGCGAGTCGTCGTCCGCCGCGTACGGGTCGTGCCCGTCCGGGTAGAGCAGGACACGCAGGTGTCCGGGGTCGTCGCCGGTCCTGGCCGCGACGGTCTCCACGACCGCCTCCGGAGCCGTCTCGGCGCTCAGGCCGAGTTTGGGCACCGTCCGCTCCAGGAAACCCGATCGCAGGGCGTACGCGGCCCGGTCCCTGGCCTTGCGCGCCTGGTACAGGCCGGCGCGTCCCTCGGTGGTCTCCGAGGCGCGCACCACGACGGGGAGCGACTCGGGGACCAGGGCGCCCATCCTGCGGCCCCGCCACAGGGCGAGCAGCAGCAGGGTGGCGACCAGGGGTACCAGGGACCAGCGCAGTCCCGGGGGGACCAGCTCCCACAGGGTGGCGCCGCCCTCCTGCTGGGGCGGGTCCGGGCGCAGCCACACCACGTGCTCGGCGGACATGAGGTTCATCGCCAGCGCGGCGTTGCCCCCGGTGTCGAGCGCGGTGTTGGTCAGCGGACGCCCCGTGCCGAGCACCGTGGTGGTCGTCCCGCCCCCGTCCACCCGGAGGAGGGCGTCGCCGCTCCCGCCGGGGTAGCAGCCGGTGGTGTCCGCCTCGGCCGGAGCGGTGTAGAGCTCACCGCCGACGGTGGCGTTCCCCGCAGCCTCGGCGGCGGGCAGGTCGCACTCGGGGGAGAACGCGCTCTCCAGGAAGTTGTCGGGCACCTCCCGGCCGGTGACCTCGACCCCGGGGGCGAACGCCGCGAGGGAGGCCACGGAGGGCTGCACCAGGACGGTGTCCGTGTCGAGGGCGGCCAGCTCCTCCAGTTCGGCGGGCAGCAGCCGGTGGTCGAGGAACACGACGAGGACGGTGTCGCCTCCGGACCGCCCGACGGCCTCGCCCGCGGCGGCCGAGGAGCGGACGACGTCGACGTCCCGGTCCTCGCCCAGGACGTTGACCAGGGCGCGCGTGCCGTCCGGGGAGACCGATCCGGGTTCCAGGTAGCCGGTGGGGAACCGCTCCGTGCCCAGGGAGAGCAGCACCGACACGACCACGAGCGCGGTGATCACGGCGACGGGCGTGCGAGCGGAGCGCCACGCCCTGAGCGCCCGCGAAACGTCCGGAGCCGCGTCGCGGGGAGGAGCGGGGGCGGGCGCCGTCGGCGGCGCTGCGGGGGCGGTGTCCGTCATCCTCGCGCCTCCTCGGCGGGGCGGGCGGCCCTGAGCCGCGTGTCCAGTTCGCGCATGGTCCGCGCCGAGTCGGCGGTCGCGGAGCGGTCGCCGTACGCCACGTCGTTGAAGATCCGTGCGCCCTCGCGCAGGCCGTCGGCCTCGCCGGGCAGCAGCACGGACGCCTCGGCGGCCAGTTCGGTGGCCGTGCGCCCGGCGCGCGGGGCGACGATCGCCCGCTCCTCCAGGTCGACGCTGACGGCGCGCAGCCGTTCGGCGACGGCGGCGGCGTACTCGCCCGCGGCCTCGTGGCGGTCGGAGGCGGCCCGGTGGTCGGCCGCGGACAGGACGGCGCCCTCGTGCACCGGCGGGCCCGAGGCACGGCTCCGTGAGGGCCGCAGCCAGATGATCAGCCAGACCACCAGGGCGGCGACGACCAGGAGGAGCGGCCCGAGGACCACCCAGCCACCGACGAACCCGGACCCCGCGTCGGCCAACCCGTCGATGAGGCCGGCGAGCCAGTCGAGGAACCGGTCGACGAGGCTCGGCTCCTGTTCCCCGTACAGGGGGTCGCTCAGCTCCTCGACGGCGCGCCTGCGGCCCTCCTCCCGGGTGACCTCGCCGGGGGCCGAGAGGTGGAGGCTCACGTCCGCGGCTCCGGCAGGTAGATCTCCGGCCCGGCCTCGTAGCCCGCCTGCGAGGCGTGGTGCAGCTTCAGGTCGAGGCCCTCACGGCGCATGCGCAGGTCGACGTAGAGCAGGGTGTTGACGCCCGCCGAGAAGGGCTGGGTGATCGCGTAGACCACCACCGTGCCCACGTAGGTGAGGGCGGCGGCGGCGACGGCGGTCCAGGTCGCGGCCGGGTCGACGAAGGAGAACGCGCCGGCGGCGATGCCGAACGGCATGTTGAGGATCGAGCTGACGAAGAAGACGATGACCAGGGTCAGCAGCCAGTAGCCGCAGGTGCGCCACCACTGCCCCTGGGACAGGCGCCACGAGCGGGCCATGGCCTGGCCCGGGCCGAGGCGTTCGAGCACGATCATCGGCATCGCGTAGTAGAGCCGGACCCAGATCCACGTGCTCGGGGCCACCAGGGCCGCGGAGCCCAGCAGGAACACCAGGAGGCCGACGACGATGCCGCCGGCCGGTCCCCCCTCGATGCCCACGACGATGCCGAGGACCATCGACAGCGTCGCCACCACGACGAAGGCGACCCACATGACGAACTGGATGGCCAGCTTGATCAGGGCGAGGCCGATGATGGCGCCGATCCGCCCGCGGGCTGCCTCCCACGCCTGGCGCGGCGTGAGGCGGTGGCCGAGGACGGCCATGCCGATCGCGGCCGCGAGCAGGCCCAGGAGGACGAACCCGCCGAGGTAGATGACGAGTTCGCCCGCGAACATCAGGATGAAGGTGACGGGGGAGCCGGGGAACAGCGGCGCGTCGGGGTCGATGGCGGTCGGGTCGGCGAAGACCTCGTCCATCCAGGTGCCGTAGTCGTCCAGGTACCAGGCCGACGCCAGGGAGGTCAGGACGGCGGCGACCGCCATGACGACCAGCGAGAGGCCGACGGTGGTCTTGGGGTTGCTCCGGATGAGCCCGAAGGCGCCGTTGAAGACGTCGCCGAGGCTCAGGGGGCGGAGCGGGACGACACCGGGCTTGGGCGCGCGCGGGCCGCCGTGGGGGAGGGGCGCGCCGTATCCGGCCTGCGGCCCGGGCTGCTGCCCGTACGCCTGCGGCCCGTACCCGTGCTGCTCGTACCCCTGCTGTGCGTAACCCTGTGGTGCGTAACCCTGGGGCCCGTACCCGGGCGGCTGCCCGTAGCCGGGGGCGCCGTAGCCCTGCGGGGCGGGGCCCGACGGATGGCCGGTCGGAGGGGCGGCGTACCACTCGCCCTGCTGCCCGTACCCCTGCTGCCCGTACCCCTGCGGTCCGGGAGCGTGCCGGCCGTACGGGTCCTGTCCGCCCGGGGCGGGCTGCCCCGAACCCGGTGCGGCGAACCCGGGCACGCCGTGGTCCGGCGTCGCGCGGCCGGGCTGCTGCGGGTGCGAACCGCCCGGGCCGTCCGCGGGCGCGTCCGGCGCGGACGGTGTGTCCCCGGGAGCGGCCCATCCACCGGGCCCGGACGGTGCACCCCCGGAGGAACCGCCATCGCCAGGGGCGCCGGGAGTGCTCCCCGACGTGTCCCGGTGGTCGTCCTCCTGGGTCATGTGCTCCGCCCTCCATGGGGTTCGGTTACGCTGCGCGAGCGGATCCGCGCGATTTCTACCGTGTTGGAATCCAACCTACCGGCCGGTTCCACGCGTGCCCTGCGGCCCTGCCACGCGTCCAGCAACAACCGACGCACTTCATTCCTTTTGTATGCTTTCTGTTACCAACCGGCCAAGTCGCGAAGGTTTTCGGACCGGCGCAGCCAGGGCCGACACCGCCGGTGGTCGATATCGGTCCGCACGGAGCGAAATGCGTCGACCACTCTCCCAACCACACCGGAAGGTGGCAAGGTTGGGGGGACAAAGCAGTTCCTTGCGTCGGGGAGCAAGGGCGCACCGACCGTTTACGCCGCTTGAGTGTTCCAGAGAGAGGAGTAGGCGCCGCGAATCCGCCGAGAGGCGGTACTGACGCCCGGCGCCGGACACACCGATGAAGGGACGTGTACTGGTTGTCGACGACGACCTCGCCCTCGCCGAGATGCTGGGCATCGTGCTGCGGGGTGAGGGGTTCGAGCCCTCGTTCGTGCATGACGGGGACAAGGCCCTGGAAGCCTTTCGCGAAACCAAGCCTGACCTGGTCCTCCTCGACCTGATGCTGCCCGGGGCCGACGGGATCGACGTGTGCCGTCAGATCCGCGCCGAGTCGGGCGTGCCCATCGTCATGCTCACCGCCAAGAGCGACACCATCGACGTCGTCCTCGGCCTGGAGTCGGGCGCGGACGACTACATCGTCAAGCCGTTCAAGCCCAAGGAGCTCGTGGCCCGGGTCCGCGTGCGGCTGCGCCGCACCGAGGAGCCCGCCCCCGAGGTCCTCCAGATCGGCGACATCACCATCGACGTCGCCGGGCACGCCGTGCGCCGCGACGGCGAGCAGATCAGCCTCACCCCTCTGGAGTTCGACCTCCTGGTCGCCCTGGCCCGCAAGCCGCGCCAGGTCTTCACCCGCGAGGTCCTGCTGGAGCAGGTCTGGGGCTACCGCCACGCGGCCGACACCCGCCTGGTCAACGTCCATGTGCAGCGCCTGCGCGCCAAGATCGAGAAGGACCCCGAGCACCCCGAGGTCGTCGTGACCGTCCGCGGTGTCGGCTACAAGGCCGGAACCGCCTGATACCGCAGGGCCGCACATGACCGCAGGTACACCCGAGGAGGAGCGGGGGACCGACTCCGAGGGGCGCCGGTCCGGCCCGCCCTCCGGGCTGCCCGAGTCCGGAGGGCGCTGGCGCGACAGTGAGACGGGCCTGACCCGCACCTACCTGTTCGCCCAGCGCGCCGCCCGCACGCTGGTGCGCGGCGTCCACACCAACTGGCGCCGCTCGCTCCACCTGCGGGTCATCTCCACCACGCTGGTGCTGTCCCTGCTGGTCATGGTGGGCCTCGGGTACGCGATGATCTCCCAGGTGCGCGGCGGCCTGCTGGACGCGAAGATCTCCACCGCGGTCACGGACCACCGGGCCGGGCTCAACTACGCCCTGGCCGAACTCCAGGAGAACGACGGCGGCGACCGCGACCGGCTCCTGTACAACCTCGCCAGCGAGCTCACCAGCCGCAGCGGCGACACCGGCCTCTACAGCGTGGTCATCCTGCCGTCGGTGAGCGACGAGCTGGGGTGGGCGACCGGTGAGGGCAGCGTCCCGCCGCGCCTGATCGAGCAGGTCCGCCAGTCCGAGGCGAACGACCAGCAGTACCACACGTACACGCGGGTCACCACCGAGCAGGGCGAGGAGGAGCCGGCGCTGGTGGTCGGCGCCCAGCTCACGCACGCCTACGAGCTGTACTACCTGTTCCCCCTCCAGCACGAGCAGGAGATCCTCGACCTCGTCCAGAACACGGTCGCGCTGGTCGCGGTGCTGCTGGTCATCCTCATCGGGCTGATCGCCTTCGTGATCTCCCGGCAGGTCGTCAGCCCCGTCCGCTCGGCCGCCCAGTCCGCCGAACGGCTGGCCGCGGGAGACCTCACCGAGCGCATGACCGTGCAGGGCGAGGACGACCTGGCCAGGCTGGCCGTGTCCTTCAACGACATGGCGGGCAACCTGGAGGAGAAGATCAAGGAGCTGGAGGAGCTCTCCAAGCTCCAGCGCCAGTTCGTCTCCGACGTCTCCCACGAGCTGCGCACACCGCTGACCACCATCAAGATGGCGGGGGACCTGCTCTTCGACGACCGGGACGAGCTCGACCCCACCATGCGCCGCTCCGTGGAGCTGCTGCAGAGCCAGGTCGAGCGCTTCGAGGAACTCCTCGCCGACCTGTTGGAGATCAGCCGCCACGACGCGGGAGCGGCCACCCTCGGCATCGACTCGGTGGACATCCGCGACGCCGTGATGAAGGCCGTGGGCGACGCCGAGCAGATCGCCGAACGCCGGGGCATCAAGGTGGTCCTGCGCCTTCCCGCCGAACCCTGCCTCGCCGAGTTCGACGCCCGCCGCATCAACCGCATCCTCCGCAACCTCGTGGTCAACGCGATCGAGCACAGCGAGGGGCGCGACGTGGTGGTCGCCGCCGCGGGGGACCGCGACGCGGTCGCCGTGGCCGTGCGCGACTACGGGGTGGGGCTCAAGGAGGGCGAGGAGCACCTGTGCTTCGACCGCTTCTGGAGGGCCGACCCCGCCCGCGTGCGCACCACCGGGGGCACGGGCCTCGGCCTGTCCATCGCCAAGGAGGACGCCGTCCTGCACGGCGGCTGGCTGCAGGCGTGGGGCCTGCCGGGCCAGGGGTCCCAGTTCCGCCTGTCCCTGCCCCGCAGGGCCGGAAGCGAGCTGCGCGGCTCACCCCTGCCCCTGGTACCGCCGGAGATCGCCCTCGGCCGCACCTTCGCCGCCTTCGGCGACAAGGACGGCGGGGCCAAGCCCGCGGCCAACGGCCACGCCCGCCCCGACCGGGGGCAGGGTCGGGTCGACCGCGACGCCGCCCCCCACCCGGCGGCCGACGACGACACACCCGGACGTTCCGAACGCGACCCGCGCGAGGGTGGGGAGGACGGGTCATGACCGCACCGGGCCGGATCACCCGCGCCGTGCGCGCCTCGCTGGCGGGCGCGATGGTGTGCGTCGCCATGGCGGCCTGCGCGACCGTTCCGACGACGGGCCCCGTGGTCCCCGGCGACGGGGGCGACACCGCGGGCGACCCCTACGGCGGCTACGTGCGGCTGCTGCCCGCCGGGCCCCAACCCGGGATCGACCCTGAGGGTCTGGTCAGCGGCTTCCTCAAGGACATGGGCAGCTTCGAGGAGGACCACAAGGCGGCGCGCAGCTACATGCTCCCGGACACCGGCGAGGCGTGGTCGCCCGACGGCACGGTCAAGGTCTTCGCCGACCTCGACACCGTGGACCTCGACGCGGAGATCAGCTCCGACGGTCTCACCGCGACCGTCCGGATGCGCAGCTCGCTCGTGGCCACGATCGACGAGAGCGGCAAGTACGTCTCCAGCGACAGCGGGAGGCTCCTCGACGAGCCCTTCGTGCTCGCCCGCGAGGACGGCGACCCCGACGGGGACTGGCGCATCCAGAGCCTGCCCGAGGAGCTGATCCTCAGCCAGCTCGACGTCGAGCGCACGCACCGCCCCTTCAACCTGTACTTCTTCAACCCCGCGCGGAGCGCGCTCGTCCCGGACCCGGTCTACCTCCCGGTGAGCAACGAACAACTGCCGGAGCGCCTGCTCCGCAAGCTCATCAGCGGCCCCAGCGAGTGGCTGGACCCCGCGGTGGAGTCCGCCTTCCCGCAGGGGACCACGCCCTCCCTGGAGGTCGACGCCGAACGCGCGGTCATCGACGTGAGCGTCGCCGGGGACGTCGACGAGTTCGCCATGGGCGCGCAGATCGCCTGGACCCTCCGCCAGCTGCCGGAGATCCAGGAGTTCACCCTGGAGGTGAACGGCTCGGAGGTCGACTTCCCGGGCTCCGACGGCGAGAGCGCGGACCGGCCGCGCCCGGGCAGCGACCACTGGTCCCGGGTCAACCCCGGGGCGATCTCGGGCGGTGTCCGCGGCTACTACATGCACGAGGGGCAGCTCTGGTCCGCCGAGGACTGGGACGAGGGCAACTTCGAGGACGTCGAGCGGGTGCCCGGCCCCCTGGGGGCGGGCGACAGCCTCCTGGAGCGGTTCGCGGTGTCGGTCGACGAGAGCACCGTCGCGGGGATCACCCAGGGCGCGGGCGAGGTCGTGACGAGCTTCACGAGCCCGGGCGCGGGTATCGAGGAGGTCCTCTCCGACGGGGTCTTCACCGAGCTCTCCTGGGACGTCGACGGCAACCTGTGGGTGGTCGAGGAGACCGAGGAGTCCGAGGAGGGCGACGCCGCCGACGAGGCGGAGCGGGAGACGGCCGAGGAGGAAGCCGACACCGAGGACCCGGTGGAGGAGGGACCTCCCCCCGCGCCCGGAGCGACCGCCCTGTGGCTCCTGCGCGGCGGCGAGGAGGTGGTGCGGGTGGACGTGTCCGGCCTGCGCGACACCTCCGTGGTGCACTTCCAGATCTCCCGCGACGGCACCCGCGCCGCGCTGGTGACCGAGGCGGGAGGCGAGCGCTCGCTCCAGGTGGGGCGGGTCGTGGAGGACGCCGACGGGCAGGTCGAGCTGGGGTCGTTCGTCACCCTCGCCAGGGAGCTGCAGGACATCACCGACGTCGCGTGGCGCAGCTCCGACCAGCTGGTCGTGCTGGGAGGCCGGGACGGCGGCACCGCCCAGGCGTTCCTGGTGTCGCTGGACGGAGGCACCCCGGCCGCGAGCGCGGGGACCCCGGTCGCGAGCATGATGACCATCTCCGGAGCCCCCGGGCAGCCACTGGTCGCTGGATCCGACGACGGCAACATCTGGATCTCCAACGACCCCCTGAACTGGCAGAACGTGGTGGAGGGCGGGGCGCCCACCTTCCCGGGGTGATCCGGCGGCCCGGCCTGCGCGCCGCGCCGGTCCGCACGGCGGCCCGGCGGACCGGCCGCGCCGCCCGCGGCGGCGACGCCGACGCGACCCGCGGCGCGGCCCCCGACCGGGCGTCCGAGGCGCCTCGCAGCTCCGAGGGGCCGTCCGGAGGTCCCGCGGGCACACGGGTCCGGGCGATGGCCCGCCGAAGGCGCCCGTCTGGCGGCTCGCCGGGTCCGCGCGCGGGTGCTCCCGGTCCGCGCGCCGCCTCCCGGTCCGCCTGTCCACAGGCCCGGGAAGGGGCTGGCGCGCGGGCGCGACCGGGACCGATCCTGGAGGCATGAACCACTCCGTACCCCTGGTCGGCGCGCTGCGCGACGCCGTCTCGGCCCTGCTCGACCTGGTGCTCCCCCAGCTCTGCGCCGGGTGTGACGGCCCCTCGGGCCCCCTGTGCGCGGACTGCCTCACCGTGTGGGGCCGGCGCCCCCACCGCTGCTCGCCGAGGCCGGGGTGCCCGCCCTCCTGGGCGGTGGGGCCCTACGCCGGGATCCACCGCCGGGTGCTGCTCGCCTACAAGGAGGGCCGGGCCGACTCCCTGGCCGCGGTCCTGGGCGGGCGCTTGGCCGCCGCCTACGCCGCCTCCGGGCTGGTCGGTCCGGACACGCTGCTCGTCCCCGTGCCGGGGCGCGGGCCGCCGCGCGATCCGCACGCCCCCGTCACCCGGCTGGCGCGCGCCTGCCTGGCCCACGCGGGCGGTCCGGCGGCGGGGAGCGTGCTGCCGCTCCTGCGCCACCGGGGGAGGCCGAGGCGCCAGGCCGGTCTGGGACGCGCGGACAGGCTCGCCAACCGGGCTGCGGGCACCCTGGTCGCGGAACGCCCGCCCCGCGGGCGGGGAGGGGGCGCGGCGGTCGTCGTGGACGACGTCCTCACGACGGGCGCGACGGCGGCCGAGGCGACCCGTGCCCTGAGGGCGGCGGGGGTCCGGGTGACCGGTGCGGTGGTCCTCGCCGAGCGCCTCACCGGGGTGGGGGAGGGGTTTCGAGCCGAGCGGGCAAGAAGGTTTTACGAACCCTCGTGAACAGGCGAAAAGTCCACGTATGCAAGGCTTTGAGGTGGTTGCCAGTGGGTTGGGCGAGTGCCCGCTACCTGACATCCTCGCCAGGACAGGTTACGGTCACCGTATGGCACCCGTCCGGGTCCGTGGTTGCGCCGGAGATACGGAGCCCCTGGGAACACCGGGGCGCTCTTCCGGCAAGCCGATGCCAGGCGCAGGCGAAACGGCCCACGTAAGGCGACTTTTCGTCGACCGATCACGGTGCGCCTTAGAGGTAAGCCCTGCCCCGCGGAGGGTCCAGATGTCCCTCATGACAGGGAGAAGAGCAGTAGTCGCGTCTAAGAGCGGCGACACTCTCAGCAGGCGGATGTGGGGACGAAGACCAGGTCGGCCGGACGGGTGGCATGCCATACCCCGGGGGTTCGCCTTCAACGGCGAACTCTCGGGGGCACCACCTCCCCCGTGTGCGGGCACCCCGCTCCGCCCCGCGGACGCCCCTGGCGCCCCGGGTTCCTCCTCGCCCGGTCGTGCCTCCTCCCGCGGAACGCGGCACCTGCCCGGCCCTCCCGGGCGCCGCCCGCGCGCGCTCCGTGCCGCCCCGCCCCGCGGGGAGCGGTCCCGTGGTGGGGCCGCCCACCGGTACCTCTCGGACACCGCCGTTCGGTGTTCCATCCCTCATCAAGACCGACTTGTCGTATACACGGCAAAAGTCCTTTTCTCCCGTTCGGGTGGCCCGACCAATCACGTCCCTGTGGCGTGTGATGACCGTGCCCCTGATGGGTATACGCACTTCCAAGCGAGACGCGATCCGCACAGGAGCGGATCGCCAGCGGAAGGGGGCTAACGCGCAACACCCCTCCGCCCCCCGACGGCGGAAGGGACGCAGAGCCAGCCTGGCCGTCGCCTTCACGGCGGTCACGCGATGAAGGGGGTCCTATGGACATCATCGTCAAGGGTCGACGCACCGGTGTGAGTGACAAGTTCCGACAGCACGTCGAGAACAAGCTCGACAGGCTCTCCAAGTGGGAGCGCAAGGGAATGACCGTCGATGTGGAGGTGTCCCAGGAGCGCAACCCCAAGCTCGCCGACGTCTGCGAGCGGGTTGAGCTGACCATCCACTCCAACGGCCCGGTCATCCGGAGCGAGGCCGCGGCCTCCGACCGGTACGGAGCCCTCGACCTCGCGATCGACAAGATCGAGGCCCGTCTTCGCAAGTCCGCGGACCGCCGCAAGGTCCACCGCGGAAACCACACTCCCGTCTCCGTCGCGGCGGCGACCGCCGACCTCCCCGGAGACCTGCCCTCAGCCACGGCCACCGCGACGAAGGCGCCCCCCGCCCAGCGCCGCGGAGGAGACGAGATCGACGGCGTCGAGGTGGACGGCAGGTTCGCCGACGAGTTCGTCGAACTCGACACCCAGGGTGACGCTCCCATCGTCGTCCGGGAGAAGTTCCACCAGGCCAAGCCCATGAGCATCGACCAGGCCCTGATGGAGATGGAGCTCGTCGGCCACGACTTCTACCTCTTCCACGACGAGGTCAAGGACGCGCCGAGCGTCGTCTACCGCCGCAAGGGGTTCAACTACGGGGTCCTCCGCCTGGTCGACTAGGGTCCGGCCCGGGACGGGACCGTGCCCCGTCCGCGTCGGATCGGGCGCCCGACCGGCCGACACCACCGACGACGCCGCCGCGGCGGGTCCCTCCGGACCCGCCGCGGCCGTGTGCGTCCCGGGCGCCCGCTCAGGACGTCACGGGGCTGTTCTTCCGGAGGCGGTGCAGCGGGGTGTCGTGCGGTTCCTCCGCCTCCACGCGGGGCGAGTCCAGCACCACGTCGCTCAGGAGGTCGAAGCGGATCGCCACGACCGCCGCGACGGCCAGCAGCAGACCCCCGACCGCCAGGAGGATCACGGACATCCCCAGCGCGACGCCGAGGCCGCCCAGCGCGAACCCGGCGCACGCGAGCACCACCGCCACCCAGGAGACCGCACGCCCCCGGTGGCCGTTGGACGGCGCCAGGCTGCCGCCCTGGCGCTGGAACCCGCGTATGCGGCCGTGCCGGAGCTGTTCGTCGTCGGTGGGGCGGTGGTGCTCCCAGGCCAGGCCGGGGTCCGCGGCGTCACTCGGATCGGACGTCGGGTGGCGCCTCCCGGCGATCAGGTCGTCCAGCACCTCCACCGGGCTCCGCGGTGAGGTGGCGGAGCCGGGCGCCTGCGCCCCGGCCGCCCCTGTGGCGCGGTTTCGCTTGCTTCCCCTCATGGTCGCTCCCTGGATCACGTTCGCGTTCGGCGCACCGTGGTCCGGGGCCACGGCGCGGCCCTCTACGAATGGCGTACCCGGAGAGGGTCGGGGTCTCACGAATCGTGTGAAAAGGGTGAGAAAATGCCGACCGCCGATCAGGTCCGCCTTTGACGGCGGTCGCGTGGGACGGAACGCGGGCGCGGTGACGGAAAAACCGCAGAACACGATTGCGCCCCTCCCCGGCGCCCGGAAGCGGGCGCGGTCCCGACAGTTCCGCCCGGACCAGTGGTGACGTGCGGGAACATTCGGGGGCGTTTCGTCCGTTCCCCAGAGGGAAAGGCGTGCGAGCGGCCCCTCCCGGTGGGGGCGGGCGTATAGTTCGGGTCCTCTAGGATGTAGGCCCGAGGGCCCAGGAACCCCCGCCGCACTCCGCGGCCACGGGAAAGCGTTCAGGCGGGCCTGGATCTGATCTCCACGTGCGTGGAGCAAACCGCGATCTGCGAGGAGCGCATAGGAAGTGCCAGGGATACTCAACAAGCTCCTGCGCGCGGGTGAGGGAAAGATCCTGCGCCGGCTGAACAAGCTCAAGGACCAGGTCAACTCCCTCGAGGACGACTACGTCGAGCTCACCGACGAGGAACTTCGCGACCTCACCCAGGAGTACAAGGACCGCTACGAGGACGGCGAGTCTCTGGACGACCTGCTCCCCGAGGCGTTCGCGACCGTCCGCGAGGCTGCCA
This sequence comes from Nocardiopsis codii, assembly GCF_036327455.1. Lineage (NCBI taxonomy): Bacteria > Bacillati > Actinomycetota > Actinomycetes > Streptosporangiales > Nocardiopsidaceae > Nocardiopsis > Nocardiopsis codii. Next base: position 125,565 of record NZ_JAUZMY010000014.1, read on the forward strand.
AGCGCACCCTGGGACAGCGTCCCTTCGACGTCCAGATCATGGGCGGCGCCGCGCTCCACCTCGGCAACATCGCCGAGATGAAGACCGGTGAGGGCAAGACCCTGACCGGTAGCCTCGCGGTCTACCTCAACGCCCTCGCGGGCAAGGGCGCCCACGTCATCACGACCAACGACTACCTGGCTCGGCGCGACGCCCAGAACCTCGGCCGCATCTTCCACTTCCTCGGTCTCGAAGTCGCCGTCATCAGCCCCCAGATGAGCGCCGCGGACCGGCGCGAGGCCTACAAGGCCGACATCACCTACGGAACGAACAACGAGTTCGGCTTCGACTACCTGCGCGACAACATGGCGCTCTCGCTCAAGGACACCGTCCAGCGCGAGCACTACTTCGCCCTGGTCGACGAGGTCGACTCCATCCTCATCGACGAGGCCCGCACCCCGCTGATCATCAGCGGCCCCTCGGAGCAGAACTCCCGCTGGTACGCGGAGTTCGCCAAGATCGCCCCGCGCCTCAAGCGCGAGACCGACTACGAGGTCGACGAGAAGAAGCGCACCGTCGGCATCACCGAGGCCGGCGTGGCCAAGGTCGAGGACTACCTCGGCATCGACAACCTCTACGAGGCGGTCAACACCCCGCTCATCAGCTTCCTCAACAACTCGCTCAAGGCGAAGGAGCTGTACAAGCGGGACAAGGAGTACATCGTCAAGGACGGTGAGGTCCTCATCGTCGACGAGTTCACCGGCCGCGTCCTCGCCGGACGCCGCTACAACGAGGGCATGCACCAGGCCATCGAGGCCAAGGAGCGCGTCAAGATCAAGGACGAGAACCAGACTCTCGCCAAGGTCACCCTCCAGAACTACTTCCGCCTCTACGAGAAGCTCGCCGGCATGACCGGTACCGCCCAGACCGAGGCGGCGGAGTTCACCCAGACCTACAACGTCGGCGTGGTGCCCATCCCCACCAACAAGCCGATGGTGCGCGAGGACGTCAAGGACGTCGTCTACAAGCACGAGGACGGCAAGTTCCAGGCGGTCGCCGAGGACATCGCCGAGCGCCACGAGGCCGGCCAGCCGGTCCTGGTCGGCACCACCAGCGTCGAGAAGTCCGAGCTGCTGTCGCGGATGCTCAAGCGCGAGGGCGTCCCGCACGAGGTCCTCAACGCGAAGAACCACGCCCGTGAGGCGTCGATCATCGCCCGCGCGGGCAAGCTCGGCGGCGTCACCGTCGCCACCAACATGGCCGGTCGCGGTACCGACATCATGCTGGGCGGCAACCCCGACTTCCTCGCCGACGAGGAGCTCCAGGCGCGCGGGCTGAGCCCGCTGGAGACCCCGGAGGAGTACGAGGCGGCGTGGCCCGAGGCCCTGGAGAAGGCCCAGGCCGACTACGAGGAGGAGCACGAGAAGGTCGTCGAGGCCGGCGGTCTGTACGTGCTCGGAACCGAGCGGCACGAGTCGCGGCGCATCGACAACCAGCTGCGAGGCCGCTCCGGCCGCCAGGGCGACCCGGGCATCTCCCGCTTCTACCTGTCCCTCCAGGACGACCTGCTGCGACTGTTCAACAGCAGCCGTCTGGAGGTGTTCATGAACCAGCTGAACATCCCCGACGACCAGCCCATCGAGTCCGGCATGGTCAGCAAGGCCATCGCCTCGGCGCAGGGCCAGGTCGAGACGCAGAACTTCGAGATCCGCAAGAACGTCCTCAAGTACGACGAGGTCCTCAACCGGCAGCGCAAGGTCATCTACGCCGAGCGCCGCAAGGTCCTGGAGGGCCAGGACCTGCGCGACCAGGTCATCGGCATGCTGGAGGAGGTCCTGCGGGGCTACGTGGTCGAGGAGACCGCCCAGGGCGACCCCGACGAGTGGGACCTGGACAAGCTCTGGAACGCGTTCAAGCAGGTCTACCCGATCAGCTTCACCGTCGACGAGTTCGTCGAGGAGAACGGTGAGCTCCACACGCTGACCGGTCAGATGATCGCCGACGGCGTGGTCGACGACGCCAAGGCCGCCTACGAGACCCGGGAGACCGAGCTCGGCGAGGAGGCCATGCGCGAGGTCGAGCGCAGGGTCCTGCTCCAGGTCATGGACCGCAAGTGGCGTGAGCACCTCTACGAGATGGACTATCTCCAGGAGGGCATCGGCCTCCGTGCGATGGCGCAGCGCAACCCGCTGATCGAGTTCCAGCGCGAGGGCTTCGACATGTTCCAGCAGATGCTGGAGGCCATCAAGGAAGAGGCCGTCGGCTACCTGTTCAACGTTGAGGTCCAGGTGCGCAAGAAGGAGGAGCCGGCCCTCAGCGCCACCGCAGCTGCCAAGACCGCGGCCAGCGTGGGCGGAGCCACCGGCGCGGCGGCCGTCGCGACCGCGGTGGAGGAGGACGAGGAGGCCGTCGACGCGGCAGCGCCCGCCGACGAGGCGGAGCCGGCCGAGGACGTGGTCGTCCCCGGCTTCGGCGAGGGCCAGCCGAACAGGCTCCAGTACTCCGCGCCCGGCGAGGACGGCACCGTCGAGCGGCACAGCGAGACGGTCGACGAGTTCTCCGGCACGGCGCGCAACGCTCCCTGCCCGTGCGGCTCCGGCAAGAAGTACAAGAAGTGCCACGGCGACCCGGCGGCCGCCAAGTAGGCTCCGGCCGCCGACACGCGTGCGGGCGCGCCCCCTCGGGGGCGCGCCCGCACGCGTTCGTGCTCTCCTGGGCCGTCAGCCGGTCCTGTCCGAGTCCGGGGCAGGGTGTTCCCGGCCGCCGTCCGCGCCGCCCGGCACGGTGGCCGCCGCGCTCTCCTCGGGCTCCGCCTCACGCCCCGGCGTGGGCAGGCTGAAGCGCGTGATGAGGACGTAGAAGATCGCGAAGTACGCCGCGAAGTACACCAACCCGAGCAACAGGATCAGTCCCAGCCCCTCGGTGTTGTCCTTGGACGCGTTCAACAGCATGTCGATGAGCCCCGCGGAGAACCCGAACCCCAGCTGGGTGTCCAGCGCGTTCAGGATCGCCATCGAGAGGCCCGTGAGGACGATGTGCACCACGAACAGGGCGGGCGCGACGAAGATGAAGGCGAACTCGACGGGTTCGGTGATCCCCGTGGCGAACGCGGTCAGCGCCGCCGGGATCATGATCGACCCGATCTGGGCGCGGCGCTCCCTGTGCGCGGCCAGCCACATGGCCAGCGCCGCTCCGGGGAGGCCGAACATGAGCACGGGGAAGAACCCGGACAGCAGGCCCCCGGCGTCGGGGTCCCCGGCGAAGTACCGCGTGATCTCGCCCTGCACGATCCCGTCGGGGCCCTCGTAGGTGCCCGACACGAACCAGATGAACGAGTTCACCACGTGGTGCAGGCCGAGGGGGAGCAGGATGCGGTTGACGACGCCGTAGATGCCGGCGCCCAGGGCGCCCGCCCCGACGATGCTCTCGCCGAGGTTCTGGATCCACCCGCCGACGACCGGCCAGAGCAGGCCCAGCGCCACGCCCAGGAACAGGGCGGCCAGCGCCGTGACGATCGGTACGAAGCGGCGGCCGCCGAAGAAGCCCAGCCAGGTCGGCAGCTGGATCCGGTGGTAGCGCTGCCACAGCACGGCCGCGATCAGGCCGATGGCGATGCCGCCCAGCACGTCGGTGGGGTTCTTGACCGCGTGGTTGATCATCTCGCCGACCCCGGCGACCGAGTCCGGGTCGGTCAGCGGTTCCCGTGTCACCGGATCGACGGGCAGCGGGTACGTGACCAGCCGTGAGCCCAGATCACCGGTGGCTCCGTCGAAGGTGACCATCGTCCACGTGGCGACCCGGTCGAACACCAGGTAGCCGACCACGGCCGCCAGGGCCGTCGAACCGTCCGCGCGCTTGGCGAAGCCGATCGCGACGCCCACGGCGAAGAGGAGGGGCAGGGCCTGGAACACCGCGTCGCCCGCGGTGCCGATGGCGCCGGCGACGGGGACCATCCACCCCATGCCCCGGAGCCCGGCCAGGCCGTCGGCGCCGAGCAGGTCGGGCTGGCCCAGGCGGAGGAGGATGGCGGCGGCGGGCAGCACCGCGATGGGCATCATCAGGCTGCGGCCGAGCCGCTGGAAGACGGCGAGTGCCGTCGAACCGGTCTTGCGGGGTCGCACGCCGCCCGGCGGGGCGGTCGGCACGGGGGTCTGGTCCGAACTCATGGTGGGGGGTCCTCCCTCGGACGCGCGCCTCTGCGGCGCGGGGCGTCAGTCGCCGTGCCGCCGCGGGTCCAGGCGGGAGTGCAGCTGGTAGCGGTCGGCACGGTAGGTGGACAGCGCCAGTTCCACGCACTGTCCCTTCGTGAAGCTGCGGCGCTGCATCACCAGCACCGGGCTTCCAGCAGGCAGGCCAAGGAGCCGGGAGTCGGCCGAGTCGCAGATCCCGGCCTCGATGGTCTGTTCCCCGGAATCCAACAGGATGTCGAACTCGTTTTCCAGCACTTCGTACAGGGAGCGCTCGGCGAGGTCGAAGTCCTCCAGGCCCGGAACCATGGCGGCGGGGATGTTGGAGCGCTCCACCGCCATGGGTTCGTCGTCGGCGGTGCGCATGCGCTCGATGTGGTGCACCAGGGTGCCCGGTGCGATGTCGAGCATGCGCGCGGTGTGGCCGCTCGCCGGGATGACCTGGCGGATCAGCTCGCGGGCGCCCGGCTCGAAGCCCCGCGCGCGCATGTCCTCGCTGAAGGAGGCGAGCACCAGGGACATCTCGATCTTGGGCCGGGCGATGAAGGTCCCCTTGCCGGGGACCCGGTAGAGCCGCCCCTCGGCCACCAGCAGGTCGATGGTCTGCCGGACGGTCATCCGCGACAGCGAGTACGTCGCGCTGAGCTCCCGTTCGGAGGGGATCATGTCGTCCACGCCCAGACCCGCCGCGGTGATCCAGTCCAGGAGGAGGTCGCGCAGTTGGCTGTACTTCGGCAGCGGGTTGCTGGGGTCGATCGACATGGCGAGCGGCCTTCTCGGTAGGCGGGTGGAGTTGGCGTCAGAACCTTAGCGCGGGCGGCCCGCCCGCGGAGCGGACTTCGGGCCACGATGGACTTGACTGGTATAGTCCGGACTAGACCATAGCTCCATCCGCGTGTCAATCCACCCGATGACAGGCGGTGTGAACCGGTATCGCGGCAGGCCGAGGCCCCACCCGGTGCGGAGCGTCCAGCGCGGCCCCCGGCGCAAGACCCGGACCGCCCGTCACATCAGGGGAAGGTTCCGCATGACCACCACCACGACGAGCAGGATGCGCTCCGAGATCGCCGAGCAGCCGGAGGCGCTGCGCCGGACCTTCGCGGAGCTGCTGCCGCTGCGCTCCGAGATCGAGGCGCTGGGCCGCACCACCAAGCACGTCCTCTTCATCGCGCGCGGCTCCTCCGACAACGCCGCCGTCTACGGCAGCTACCTCCTCCAGGCGCACGCGGGACGCCTCGCGACCCTCGGCTCGCCCTCCATCGCCACCACCTACGGCGCCAGGATCGACCTGTCCGACGTACTGGCCGTCGCGATCTCCCAGTCCGGGAAGACCGAGGAGATCGTCGAGACGATGCGCTGGGCCGCCGACTGCGGCGCGCGCACCGTCGGAGTCACCAACGGGGCGGACTCCCCTCTCGCGGCCGAGGCCGACGTCGCCCTGGTCACCCGGGCGGGGAGCGAGGTCGCGGTACCCGCCACCAAGACCTACAACACCCAGCTGGCCGCCCTCGCGGTCCTCGCCCTGGGGCTGGGCGCCGACCTGGACTCCGCTGACCTGTCGCGCGTGCCCGACGCCATCGAGGAGACCCTCGCGGCGCCCACGGACGCCCTGGAGGAGATCGTCGAGCGGATGGTCGCCGTGCAGGGAGCGGTCATCTCCGGCCGGGGCATGGCCTTCTCCACGGCCCTGGAGGCCGCGCTGAAGCTCAAGGAGGCCTGCTACCTCCACGCTATGGGCCTCTCCTACGCCGACCTCCTGCACGGCCCCATCGCCGTCGTGGACCCGCGGACCCCCGCGCTGCTGATCGCAGCCCCCACCGGCCCGACCCTCCAGGGCACCGTCGCCCTCGCCGAGCGCGTCCGCTCCGCGGGGGCGCCCGTCTTCAGCTTCGGCGGCGGTGACGCCCTCGCCGCCGCCAGCGACCTGTCCGTGCCCGCCCCGGACGTCCCCGAGTGGGTGTCCCCGATGAACCTCATCGTGCCCGCGCAGCTGCTCACCGAGCGCCTCGCCCGGCGCCTGGGCTACAACCCCGACGTTCCGCGCGGTCTCAACAAGGTCACCCAGACCGGCTGACCGCCCCGCGGGGGGACGGCGCCGGGACCCCGGCGCCGTCCCAACACCCCGTCCCCCGAAGGCACTGGTGTGTGGCGTGCGCCACCCCTAAGCTCACCTCAGGTCCCGGGGACATCCCCGTTCCCACGGCAGAGCACGGAGGACACATGGCGGACAAGGCAGCGGCGATCGTCGCCGGGCTGGGCGGTGCGGGCAACATCGAGGACATCGAGGCCTGCATCACCCGGTTGCGCACCGAGGTGACCGACCCCTCCCTCGTGAACGAGATCGCCCTGCGGGCGTCCGGCGCCCACGGGGTCCTGATCTCGGGCAGCGTCGTCCAGGTGGTGGTCGGCCCCGAAGCCGACTCCCTCACCGACGACATCCGCGACATCCTGGATTAACTCTCCCCGTGAGGGAAGGGAAACCCCATGTCAGACGTGATCGGTGCGCTGCGCGTACTCTCCCCCGTGCCCGGAACCGCACTTCCCCTCTCCACGGTGCCCGATCCGGTGTTCTCCCAGGCCATGGTCGGTCCGGGGGTCGCCATCCACCCCGAACCCGGGCAGGAGGGCGGACAGGAGGGCCGGCAGGAGGCCGTCGCCCCCATCGCCGGGACCCTCGTGAAACTGCACCCCCACGCGTTCGTCGTGCTGGCGGCCGACCAGCGCAGGGGCGTGCTCGTCCACCTGGGCATCGACACGGTCCAGCTCGCGGGGGAGGGGTTCACGCTCCTCGCCGCCGAGGGCGACACGGTCGAGGCCGGCACACCGGTCGTCCGCTGGTCGCCGGGGAGCGTCGCGGCCCACGGCAGACCCTCGGTGGTCCCGGTGATCGCCCTGGACGCGCAGCCCGGCGCCCTCGGCGACATCGCGGACGGCGGGGTCGACCTGGGGGACCCCCTCTTCACGTGGGAATGAGCACCCGGCGTGCGGGCGGACGCGCCCGCGCGCCGGACTCTCCCGGACACGCCCGGTGGAGTCCCGTCCCCGCAGCCCCCGGAAGGGGGTAGTCTCCGGCGGCGAACCCCCATGATCCGCCGGAGATGAAACCCGCCATGAAACTGCCCGTTCCGCACGCCCTGGCCCCGGCCTGCGTGGGTCTAGCCCTGATCGCCACCGCATGTTCCACAGAGGAGGTGGGTTCCTCGCCGGAGGACAACGAACCCCAGCCGTCGGCCGGCGCCGAGCCCTTCGAGCCCGTGCTCGCGCCGCAGCTGCTCGCCGAGATGGGCCTGGACGAGAAGATCGGGCAGCTCCTCGTCCTGACCGCGCAGGGCACCTCGGCCGCCGACAACGCCCTCATGATCGAGACCTACCGCCCCGGCGGCATCATCTACTTCGACGCGAACCTCACCGACACCGAGCAGATCGCGACCATGTCGGCCGGGGTGCAGGAGATCGCCGCGGAGCAGGGCCAGGGCGTGCCGCTGTTCGTCGGCATCGACCAGGAGCAGGGCCTCGTCGTCCGGCTGCCCGTCGGCACCCGCTTCCCCGACGCCATGGCGGTCGGCGCCACCCGCGACCCCGAACTGGCCGCCCTGCGCGCGTCCACCACCGCCGCCGAACTGGCCGCCCTGGGCGTCAACCTCAACTACGCGCCCGACGCCGACGTCAACACCGACCCGAACAACCCGGTCATCGGCATCCGCTCGTTCGGCTCCGACCCCGACCTGGTCTCGGAGATGGCCGTCACCGAGGCGACCGCCTACTCCGAGAACGGCGTGGCCTCGGCGGTCAAGCACTTCCCCGGCCACGGCGACACCGACGTCGACAGCCACAGCGGCCTGCCCGTCATCGACCTGCCGCGCGACCAGTGGGAGGCCGAGCACCTGCCCCCGTTCCGTGCCGCCGTCGAGGCGGACGTGGACATGATCATGACCGCGCACGTGCTGATGCCCCAGCTGGACGGCGGGGACGACCCGGAGCCGGCCACGCTCTCCCCGGCGCTCATCGACGGCATCCTCCGCGACGAGCTGGGCTACGACGGAGTGGTCACCACCGACGCCCTCAACATGGAGGGCGTGCGCCAGAGGCACGACGACGGCGAGATCGCCGTCCGCGTCCTGGAGGCGGGCGTGGACCAGCTGCTCATGCCGCCCGACCCCGCCACCGCCGTCGCCGCGATCAGGACCGCCGTCGAGGAGGGCCGGCTGACCGAGGAGCGCATCGACGAGTCCGTGCTGCGCGTTCTCACGCTCAAGGAGAAGCGGGGCGTGCTGGAGGCCGCCCCCGTCGACCCGTCGGCCGCGGGCGCCGTCGTGGACGACCCCGCCCACGTCGAGGCCGCCCAGCGCGTGGCCGACGCCTCCGCGACCCTGGTGCGCAACGAGGGCGACCTGCTGCCCCTCGCCGAGGGGACCGCCGTGAGCGTGCAGGGCGTCGGCTCCGACGCTCTCTCCACCGCGCTCACCGGGGCGGGACTGGACGTCGTGACCGGCGGCGCGGACGTCGCGGTCGTCGGCACCAACGGCGCGCGCGGCTCCGAGGAGCAGCGCGGCCTGGTCGAGTCCGCCCGCGCCCAGGGCCTCCCCGTCGTCGTGGTCTCCCAGGGCGGCCCCTACGACCTGGAGGCCTTCCCGGAGGTGGAGGGCTTCCTGGCCGTCTACTCCGCGGTGGACGTGTCGGTGAACGCCGCCGCCCGCGTGATCGGGGGCCAGGTCAAGCCGACCGGCACCCTGCCCGTGGACATCCCGGGGGCCGGCGTCGAGGCCGGAACCGGACTTACCCTCTGAAACCAACCCGGGTCCACGCGGCCCGGGTACGGCGGTGGTTGAAACGGGCGGGGAACGGGAAGAACCGTTCCCCGCCCGGTCCTTCGGGCGCTCGAGAGGCCGGACCGGGTCCTGGTACACGGACGGCCGAGGAGGCGATCGGATGGACAGCCGCACCAACGGCACCCGACGAGGGGTCATCTCCGACTGGGGCGGTGTGCTCACCCCGCCGCTGGTCGAGGGGATCCAGGCCTGGCTCCGCGCCGACCGGATCGACATCGAGCACTACTACGAGGTCATGCGCCCCTACTTCGACGGCAGCCTCGCGGACGCCAACCCCGTGCACGCCCTGGAGCGGGGCGAGGTCGACACCCGGGAGTTCGAGCGCGTCATCGCGGCGCTGCTCCGGTCCACCCACGGCGGACCGGTCGTCGCGGAGGGCCTCATCCACCGCATGTTCTCCAACTTCGACCCCGTGCACGCCATGTACGAGACGCTCCGCGGGGCCCGGGACGGCGGGGCCGGAACCGCCCTCCTGTCCAACTCCTGGGGAAACGGCTACCCGCGCGAGCACTTCGAGTCGACCTTCGACGCGGTGGTGATCTCGGGCGAGGTGGGTATGCGCAAACCCGAGCACCGCATCTACCTGCACACCTGTGACCTCCTGGGGCTCCGGCCCGAGGACTGCGTGTTCATCGACGACCTCGAGCACAACGTCCGCACCGCGGAGGAACTCGGCATGACCGGCATCCTGCACACCGACGTGGCCGCCACGCAGCGGGCGCTGGACCGGTTCCTGGCCCCGGAGGGCGGCGGTACGCCCCCGGAGGCCGACCGTCGGGGCCGGGCGGTGGCCTGACCGGCGCGCTCCCGCGGGGGCCCGGCGCGGCCGCCTCCGGTTCCTTGGCAGACTCAAGGGGTTCCGCCCCACGTTCCGGAGAGCAGCCGCGCCATGTACGTCTTCCTGCCCAGCACCATCCCCGCACTCGCCGCCCTCCTGGAGGAGGGACGCCTGGAGGGCGCCCCCCTGACCGCGTTCGCGGCCGACCCCGGCCCGGACGGCGACGCCGAGGAGGCCGAGTACGAGGCCATGTACGCGGCGGCCGAGGAGTCCCTGGCCCTGCTCGCAGCCGACACCGGCGCGCCCCGCCGCCGGGTGGTGCTCGCCGCGGACATGCCCGACGCGGTGGTCGAGCGCGAGAGGGGCGCGACCGGTGGGGTGGTCCGTGTGAGGGTCACCGCCGCGGTCCCCTACAAGAAGCTGGCCTCGGCCCACGTGGACGACGCGGCGGCGGAGGCCGACGTCGCGGCCGCCGCGGCGGACCCCGGATCCGGGGCCGCGGACGACCACGAGCTCATGTGGTTCGCCGTCCAGGAGCTGCGCCACCTCGTCGGGGGCGATGCCTGACGGGAGCCGCGCCGGGGGAGAGGGAGCGCGGGACAAAAAGCTAGCCATGGCTATAGTAGCCATGTACTGTATTTTCATGAGTGCGACTCCGACCCCGGGCCACCTGGTCTGGCGGCTCTCCATCAAGTGGCGTGTCGCCGTGGACCAGGCCCTGGCGCCCCTGGGACTGACCCACGCCCAGTACGTCCTGCTGTCCTCGCTGTACGGGATGGAACGCGCCGGGGAGCGGCCCAGCCAGCGGGAGCTGGCCGACCACACCGGCCTGGAGGCGCTGTACACCTCCAAACTGGCGCGCGCCCTGGAGTCCGCGGGGCTCGTCCGCCGGGACCGGGACCCCGAGGACACGCGCGCCGTCAGGCTCTCCCTCACCGAGGCGGGCGACGCGGCGGTGCGTCCGGCCATGCGGACCGTCCGGAACCTCCTCGACCGGCTCATGGCGCCACTGGGAGGACTGGGCGACCCGCGCGCCGAGGCGCTCTCCCGCGACCTCGCGGTCCTCCTGGACACACCCCTCGACCCCCCGAACTGAAACGGACCCCCATGCCCGAGACCCGCGTGCTCGACTCGACCGTCCACCACGAGGAGTCGGGGGAGGGGACCGCCTTCGTGTTCCTGCACGGCAACCCGGCCTCCTCCCGCATGTGGCGCGACATCATGCCCCGCGTCGGGGCCGGACGCCTCCTGGCCCCCGACCTCATCGGCATGGGGCGCTCGGGCAAGCCGGACATCGACTACTCGTTCGACGACCACGCCCGCTACCTCGACGCCTGGTTCGACGCCCTGCGGCTGGACCGCGTGGTCCTCATCGGCCACGACTGGGGCGGTGCGCTCGCCTTCGACCTGGCCGCCCGGCACCCGGGCCGGGTGCTCGGAGTCGCCTTCTTCGAGGCCGTGGTGAAGCCGATGGCCTGGGAGGACCTGTCGCCGCAGGCGCGCGAGAGGTCCTTGCTGATCCGCACACCGGGCGCGGGGGAGCGGATGGTGCTCGAACAGGACCTGTTCGTGCGCCAGGCCTACACGGGCGGCGTTCTCACCCCCGTCACGGACGAGGAGATGCAGGCCCGCCTGGCGCCGTTCCCGACCCCCGAGAGCCGACGGCCGGTCCTGGCCTGGGCGCGCCAGATGCCGCTGGGGGGCGAGCCGGGGGAACTGGTCGCCCGCGTCGAGGCCTACGACGCCTGGCTCGCGGAGAGCGAGGAGGTCCCCAAGCTGCTCATGACCTTCGAGGGGTCGCCGACCCTGCTCATCGACGACGCGATGGCACGGTGGTGCGCGCGCAACATCGCCGCGCTGGAGACCGTCCCGTGCGGCGAGGCCGGCCACCACGCCGCCGAGGACCGCCCGCGGGAGATCGCCGCCGCCGTCTCCGCCTGGGCGGACGCCCACCGTCTGCGCTGAGCCCGCAGGGCCGGTTCCGACCACCGGCCCGGGTTTCGGTCGGGCCTCCCGCTCTGGCACCCTGGCCGGGAGCGGAAGCGGTTTTCGCCCGTAAACGCCCATACGGCAAAATGGGCTCGTCCCTCCATCCCCGCACGCCGAGGAGTCAGCCATCAGCCGCCTGGTGCTATGGAACATCGACCTCACCCTCCTCGACGCGGGCCAGGTGATGAGGGCGGCCTACGCCGAGGCCTTCGAGAAGGTCACGGGCGAGCCGCTGGTCTACCTGACCTCGTCGGCGGGCCGGACCGACTCGGAGATGTTCTTCGAGTTCTGCGCCCGCAACTACGTCGAGGTCGAACCCGACACCCCGGTCCTGGGGGAGTTCCTCGCCGCGCTGGAGGAGTCGTTCGCCGACCGCGCCGACGAGCTCCTCGCCCGGGGCCGCGTCATGCCGGGCGCGGCGGCCTCCCTCGCCGCCGTCGCCTCCCTCCCCGACACGGTCCAGACCGTCGTCAGCGGCAGCACCCGCGTGAACGCCACGGCCAAGCTGGTCGCGTTCGGGCTGGACCCCTACCTGAACCTGGCCATCGGCGGGTACGGGTCTGTCAACTATCCCAAGTCCAGCCTCATCCAGTCCATCCGGCTGCACGCCGCGGGCGACGGCGGCCGGGCCTACACCGAGACGGAGACCGTGTTCGTCACCGACTCGGCCCCGGACGTCCGCGCCGCGCTCATCGGCGGGGCCACCCCCGTCACCGTGCTCAACGGGTCGACCACGGAGGGGCAGCTGCGCGCCGCCGGGGCCCGTATCGTGCTGCCCGACCTGACCGACCCGCGCGCCGTGATGTCGGCGGTCCACCAGGCAACGGCTTCATAACGACATGTCCGTTCCCGTCGGGGGAAGGTGAGGCCCGTGTACATCGGCACGGTCCGCCGCAATCCAGTTCTAACAGTACGTAACTACCGTGTAACGGTGTCGGTCCTGTCCTCGTGCCCGAAAAGCAGTAGCCTGGGCAGCGGACGAGGGCGGAACAACGAGGTCCCGCGCCTTGCTTCTCTACTGCCTGTGCGCACAGGCCCAATCCCAGCACCGTGGTCGTGGGGTTCCTTGCGGTCCGAGGTCCTCACGCCGAATCACATAGCTTGCACAGAAGTTCACAGGTCATATGACCGGGTGTTCTCCCAGCGCTCGTGCGACGTTGCTCACAAAGGAGTGAGATAGCCACATGACCGGGCAATCCGACGTCATCCTCCAGAAGCTGCTCAGCGAGGCGGCCACCAGGTGGTCCCCGGGGACGCGACTCAGCCCCGAACAGGCCGACGCGGTGCGGCGCTTCCTCCCCCTCTACTACCGCCACACGGACCCCGAGGAGATCGCCGGGCGCACCCCGGACCAGATCTGCGGCCCGGCCGAGGCCCACCGCGCCTTCGGCGCCGACCGCACCCCGGGACGGGCCAAGGTCCGCGTGTACACCCCCGCCGCCGACCGCGACGGGTGGGAGCAGCAGACCAGCGTCGTCGAGATCGTGACCGACAACGCCCCCTTCCTCGTCTCGTCCGTGACCCTGGCGCTCAACGAGCTCGGAGCCGGCGCCCGGCTGATCATCCACCCGCAGATGACCGTCGGCCGCGACCTCTCCGGGCACCTGATGCGGGTGGACCCCGAGATCGGAGGGGAGGGCCTCCTCCCCACCGACGAGTCCTGGATGCACATCGAGATCGACCGGCAGTCCGACCCCGAGCGGGTCAAGGAGATCACCGACCGCGTGGAGAGCGTCCTCAACGACGTCCGCTACGTGGACGAGGACGCCGCCAAGATGAGCAACCGGGCCATCCGGATCGCCGACGAGCTCGCCGCCTACCCCGACCGCCTCGCGGCCGGCGGCGTCGACCCGCGCGAGATCGGCGAGAGCGTCGACTTCCTGCGCTGGACGGCCAGCCGCCACTTCACCTTCATGGGCTACCGCGAGTACAGCCTGGTCACCGACGAGAACGGCGACGACTCCCTGCGGCCCGAGCCCGGTTCCGGCCTCGGCATCCTGCGCATGGACTCGCCCGCCTCCACCAGCTTCGCCGCGCTGCCCCCCGAGATCCGGGGCAAGGCGCGCGAGCCCTACATCCTGGTCCTGACCAAGGCCAACTCCCGCGCCACCGTCCATCGCCCCAAGTACCTGGACTACATCGGCGTCAAGAAGTTCGACGCCCAGGGCAACATCGTCGGCGAGCGCCGGTTCCTGGGGCTGTTCACCTCCCAGGCCAACACCACCAGCATCGCCCAGATCCCCATCCTGCGGCGCAAACAGGCCGAGGTGCTGGCCCTGGCCGGGTTCGAGGCGGACAGCTACGACGGCACGGACCTCATCGAGCTCCTGGAGACCTTCCCCCGGGAGGAGCTCCTCCAGATCCCCGTCAACGAGGTGTACAACATCGTCCGCGGCGTCCTGCGCCTGCGCGACCGCCGGGGCACCAAGCTGTTCATGCGCCGCGACCCGTACGGCGGCCGCTACATGTCCTGCTTCGTGTACATGCCGCGCGACCAGTACAGCACCAGGGTGCGCCTCGACATCCAGGAGGTCCTCGCCGACGCCTTCCAGGGCGCGACGATGGACCACAACGTGATGATCGGCGCCGCCCCGCTCGCCCGCCTGTACCTCGTGGCGCGCGCGCAGCACGGCCAGACCCTCGCCGACATCGACCAGGTCTCCCTCGAGGAGAAGGTCCGCACGGCGGCCCGGTCCTGGGACGCCGACTTCGACGACGCCCTCACCGGGGCCTTCGGCCCCGTCCGCGCCACCGCGTACAAGGAGCGCTACGGCAGCGGGATCACCGAGGCCTACAAGGTCGACAACAGCCCCACCGCCGCCGCCGAGGACATCGGCGTGCTGGAGGCGCTGCTCGGCCGAACCGACCCCGACGAGCGGCACAGCGCGTTCTCGGCCAGCCTCTACCGGAGGGACGACGCGAGCCCCGGGGCCTGGCGGTTCCGGCTCTACCGGATCGGCGAGCCCATCTCGCTGTCACGCGTGCTGCCCGTCCTGGAGGACCTCGGCGTCGAGGTCGTGGACGAGTGGCCCTCCGACATCACCGTCGAGGGCGTCGGCAAGGTGTGGATCTACGACTTCGGCCTCGGCCCCATCCCCGACTCCGACCTCGCCCCCGACCGCCTCAAGGCGCTGTTCGAGGAGGCCTTCGACGCCTCCTGGCGCGTCCTCGGGGAGTCCGACCGGTTCAACGCCCTGGTCGTGCGGGCGGGACTGGACTGGCGCCAGCTCACCGTGCTGCGCGCCTACGCCAAGTACCTGCGCCAGACCGGGTCCACGTTCACCCCCGACTACCTGGCCGACGTCCTCGTCGCCAACGTCGGCATCGCCAACCTGCTGGTCGAGCTGTTCGAGACCCGCTTCGACCCCGACCAGCCGGACGGGGGCCGCGACGACCGCGCCGACGTGATCGTCCGCAAGGTCGAGAGCGAGCTGGAGGCCGTGGCCAGCCTGGACCACGACCGTATCCTGCGCTCGTTCCTGGCGGTCATCCGCGCCACCCTGCGCACCAACCACTACCAGGGCCACCCCTACCTGGTGCTCAAGCTCAACCCGCAGGAGATCCCGGAGCTGCCCCACCCGCGGCCCCGGTTCGAGATGTTCGTGTACTCCCCGCGCGTGGAGGGCGTGCACCTGCGCTTCGGCTCGGTGGCGCGCGGCGGACTGCGCTGGTCGGACCGCTTCGAGGACTTCCGAACCGAGGTCCTCGGCCTGGTCAAGGCCCAGATGGTGAAGAACTCCGTGATCGTCCCCAGCGGCGCCAAGGGCGGTTTCGTCTGCAAGCGCCTGCCCGAGGGAGGCACGCGCGAACAGGTCATGGCCGAGGTCGTCGCCTGCTACAAGGACTTCATCAGCGGCCTGCTCGACGTCACCGACAACCTCGTCGACGGCCGGGTGGTCCACCCCGAGCGCACCGTCCTCCACGACGGGGACGACTCCTACCTGGTGGTGGCCGCCGACAAGGGCACCGCGACCTTCTCCGACACGGCCAACGCCATCTCCACCGGGCGCGGCTTCTGGCTCGGCGACGCCTTCGCCTCGGGAGGCTCGGTCGGCTACGACCACAAGGCCATGGGCATCACCGCGCGCGGCGCCTGGGAGTCGGTCAAGTACCACTTCCGCGAGATGGGCGTGAACGTGCAGGAGGAGCCGTTCACCGCCGTCGGCGTCGGCGACATGTCGGGCGACGTGTTCGGCAACGGCATGCTCCTCAGCCGGCAGACCAAGCTGGTGGCCGCGTTCGACCACCGCCACGTCTTCCTCGACCCGAACCCCGACCCGCACACCTCCTGGGCGGAGCGCAGCCGGATGTTCGGGCTGCCCCGCAGCACCTGGGAGGACTACGACCCCGCCCTGATCTCCGAGGGCGGAGGCGTGCACCCGCGCACCGCCAAGTCCGTCCCGCTCACCCCGCAGGTGCGTGAGGTCCTGGGGATCGAGGGTGACGCCACCGCGCTCACCCCGGACGAGCTGATCCGGCACATCCTCACCTCGCCGGTCGACCTGCTCTGGAACGGCGGGATCGGCACCTACGTCAAGGCCTCCGGCCAGACGCACGCCGACGCGGGGGACAAGGCCAACGACCAGGTCCGCGTCGACGCCACCGAGCTGCGCGTCAAGGTGGTCGGCGAGGGCGGCAACCTGGGCCTGACCCAGCCCGCCCGCATCGAGTTCGCCCGGGGGGGAGGCCGGGTCAACACCGACTTCATCGACAACTCCGCCGGTGTGGACACCTCCGACCACGAGGTCAACATCAAGATCATGCTCGACCGCGAGGTGCGGGCGGGCAGCCTCGGCAAGGACGACCGCGACCAGCTCTTCATCGACATGACCGACGAGGTCGCCGACCTGGTCCTGGACAACAACTACGCCCAGAACACGGTCCTGGGCGCGGCGCGCAAGCAGGACCAGCAGATGCTCCACGTCCACGGCCGGTACATGCGGCACCTGGAGCGGACGAAGGTCCTCAAGCGCAAGCAGGAGGACCTGCCGTCGGACAAGACGATCGCGGAGCGGCGCGCCGCGGGCAAGGGCCTGACCGGTCCGGAGTTCGCGACGCTGCTGTCGTACACCAAGATCAGCCTCAAGGACCAGGTCGGCCTCTCCGACCTGGCCGAGGACCCCTACCTGGCCGACACCCTGACCGGCTACTTCCCCACGCCGCTGCGCTCCGAGCGCTTCGCCGAGGGCGTGGCCTCGCACCCGCTGCGGCGGGAGATCATCGTCAACCAGGTCGTCAACCAGCTCGTGAACCGCTCCGGGGTGACGTTCGCGTTCCGCCTCAACGAGGAGCTGGGCTCCGGTCCCGCGGACATCGCCCGCGCGTTCCTGGTGGTCCAGGAGGTCCTGCAGCTGCGCAGGTTCTGGGGCGTGATCGAGGAGCTGGACCACAAGATCTCGGTGGACAGCCAGCTCTCCCTCCTGCTGGAGACGCGCAAGCTGGCCGAGCGCTCCGCCCGGTGGCTGCTGCGCAACCGCACCTTCCCGTTCGACATCCGCAGCGAGATCGGCTTCTTCGCGGACGGCGTCGGCGAGGTGCTGCCGCGCCTGGCCGAGATGCTCCGCGGACGCGACCGCGAGGCGTTCACCGAGCGCCGTGACCGCTACACGTCGATGGGGGTGCCCTCCGACCTCGCCGAGAGGGTCGCCGCACTGGTGCCCGCCTACTCCACCCTGGACCTGGTGGAGATCGCACACCGCACCGGGCGCCCGGTCGCCAAGGTGGCCGAGCTGTACTTCGAGCTGGCGGACCGGCTCAACATCAGCTGGTGGCGCGAGCGCATCATCGACCTGCCGCGCGACGACCGCTGGGGCACGATGGCGCGGTCCGCTCTGCGCGACGACCTGTACGCCGCGCACGCCGACCTCACCAACCGGGTGCTGGAGAGCGGGGAGTCCGAGGACACCGCCGAGCTGATCGCCGCCTGGTTCGGGCAGAACCGCGAGTCGGTGGAACGCGCCGGGATCACCCTGTCGGAGATCCAGGAGCACGAGCGGTTCGACCTGGCCACGCTGTCGGTGGCCCTGCGGTCCTTCCGGTCCCTGGTCGACTGACCGTGCCCGTCGGGGCTCCGCGCGCCGCCGCGCGGAGCCCCGCCGCGTTCCGGGGTCCTACACTGGGGACCGTGGCAGACATGGACCCAGCAGAGAAGATCAAAGAACTCGCGGCGACGCTGGCGAGCGTCTCCGCAGTGTTGGACCTGGAGGCGATGGGCACCCAGATCGCCGAGTT
Source organism: Nocardiopsis codii (assembly GCF_036327455.1). Lineage (NCBI taxonomy): Bacteria > Bacillati > Actinomycetota > Actinomycetes > Streptosporangiales > Nocardiopsidaceae > Nocardiopsis > Nocardiopsis codii. The sequence continues at coordinate 143,558 of NZ_JAUZMY010000014.1, forward strand.
GCGCGAGCAGTCCGCGGACCCCGAGCTGTGGGCCGACCAGGACAACGCGCAGAAGGTGACGCGCCGACTCTCCAGCCTGGAGTCCACGGTCAACAAGCTCAGCGGCATCAGCCAGCGGCTCGACGACCTCGGTGTGCTCTTCGAGCTGGCCGAGGTCGAGGACGACGCGGACACCAGGGACGAGGCCGACCGCGAGCTCGAACAGCTGCGCAAGGAGATCGGCGAGCTGGAGGTGCGGACCCTGCTCAACGGCCCGCACGACGAGAGCGAGGCCATCGTCACCATCAACTCCCAGGCGGGAGGGGTCGACGCCGCCGACTGGGCGCAGATGCTGCAGCGCATGTACCTGCGCTGGGCCGAGCGGCACGGCTACCCGACGGAGGTCTACGAGACCTCCTACGCGGAGGAGGCGGGCATCAAGTCCACGTCCTTCGCGGTCAAGTCGGCCTTCGCCTACGGCACCCTGCGCGGCGAGCACGGCACGCACCGCCTGGTGCGCATCTCGCCGTTCGACAACCAGAACCGGCGCCAGACGTCCTTCGCGGGCGTCGACGTCGTGCCGATGGTCGAGAAGAGCGACCACATCGAGATCGACGAGAAGACCGAGCTGCGGATCGACGTGTACCGCTCCAGCGGTCCGGGCGGACAGGGCGTCAACACCACCGACTCGGCGGTGCGCATCACCCACCTGCCGACCGGGATCGTGGTGTCCTGCCAGAACGAGCGCTCGCAGCTGCAGAACAAGGCGACCGCGATGTCGATGCTCCAGTCCAAGCTCCTCGCCCGCAAGCGGGAGGAGGAGCAGGCGGCGCTGGACGAGATCCGCGGCGACTCGGTGAGCAGCTGGGGAACCCAGATGCGCAACTACGTGCTGCAGCCGTACCAGAGCGTCAAGGACGTGCGGACCGGCAAGGAGACCGGCAACACGTCAGCGGTCCTCGACGGTGAGATCGACGACTTCATCGACGCCGAGATCCGGTGGATGCGCAGTCGCGAACGCCAGGACGGCTAGGGCGTGTTCTGTGGATGCTTTCGGTTGACTCGGCGCTTGCGCCGATCGACGCGAGCGGTTTCCGGGCCATCTCTCGCAAGACGGGTAGCGCGGGTCAGCCCGGGTTTGGCTGTCCGAGCGCAGTCGGCGCGGCGAGAGGCAGTCTGGGGGACGTGAGCCCGGAATGATCCGCGGAACGCGGCCTGGGGGAGTCCCCGGCACCGGGACCGTGTCCCCGCCTGCGGGCGGAGACACGCCCGGTCGCCGAACGAATACTGCGGGTGAGTCGCGTGGGGTGCTCGGGGTCCTCGTAGCCCAATGGTGATGAGTACGACTCCGCAGTTTTACCGAAGTTGCTATATGTGAACGTTATCATCGGTTGACACCTCCGATATGCTCATGGCTGTTGTCCGATAGTGCACTGATGTTGCGGGTGAGACGCGCCCTGGACAATCCGGGCCGCTCCCCCCTCTACACTGTCGGTTGGCCATGTGGCCGGTACGATCCCGAGCGGAGTTCCTCCGCCAGGTCGCCCATACCTTCGAGAGCCTTGTGATGCGCCTGTGATCCACTTCGAGAACGTCACCAAGCAGTACCCGACCCAGAAGCGCCCCGCGCTCGACGGTGTTTCCATCGACGTGGACAAGGGCGAGTTCGTCTTCCTGGTGGGCCCGTCCGGCTCCGGAAAGTCGACCTTTCTCCGCTTGGTGCTCAAGGAGGAGAAGCCCGACAAGGGACGCGTCCACGTCGCCGGCAAGGACCTCGCGCGGCTTTCCAACTGGAAGGTCCCGCACCTGCGTCGCCGCATCGGATGCGTGTTCCAGGACTTCCGCCTCCTGCCGAACAAGAACGTCTTCGAGAACGTCGCCTTCGCCCTGGAGGTCATCGGCAAGCCCCGGCGGTTCATCCGCAAGGTCGTCCCCGAGGTCGTCGAACTCGTCGGCCTGGAGGGCAAGGCCGGGCGGATGCCCAACGAACTCTCCGGTGGTGAGCAGCAGCGCGTCGCCATCGCCCGCGCCTTCGTCAACCGCCCGCAGATCCTGCTGGCCGACGAGCCCACCGGAAACATCGACCCCGCGACGTCCATCGGCATCATGAAGGTGCTGGACCGAATCAACCGCACGGGCACCACCGTCGTCATGGCGACACACGACGCCGCCATCGTCGACTCGATGCGCAAGCGCGTGATCGAGCTTGAAGAGGGCCTGGTAGTGCGCGACCAGACGCGCGGCGTCTACGGCCAGGCGTACTGACCTCCTTGCCGCGAGGACCGGCGCGGCAAAGCCCCGAAGGATGGACCTTTAACAGATCATGCGAGCACAATTCGTTCTCTCCGAGACGTGGATCGGCCTTCGTCGAAACCTGACGATGACCATCGCCGTCATCACGACGGTGGCCATCTCCCTCAGCCTTTTCGGTGCCGGTCTGCTGGTCAACCAGCAGGTTTCCGAGATGCGCACCTACTGGGACGAGCGGATCACGCTGACCGTCTACATGTGCACCGACATCTCGCCGACCACCGTCTGCGAGGAGAACGGCGCGGCGACGGAGGAGGACCGCGCTGAACTGGCCTCCAACCTGGACGGCATGAGCGAGGTCGAGGGGTACGAGTACCTGACCCCGGCGCAGGCCTGGCAGGACTTCCAGGACCGGCTCGGCGCCTCCAACGAGGCCCTCGCCGGTGCCGCCCAGGAGGGCGACATCCCGGACAACTACCGGGTGCAGCTCACCGACCCGTCGCACTACGACACGGTGCGCGACGCGGTCCAGGGGTCCCCGGGCGTCGACAGCGTCTCCAACGACAAGGGCCTGCTGGAGCAGTTCTTCGGTCTGCTGGACGTCCTCAAGTGGGCCGCCCTGGTGGTCGCCCTCGTGCAGCTGGCCGCGGCCGCGCTGCTGATCGGCAACACGATCAGGCTGTCCGCCTACAGCCGCCGTCGGGAGACCGGCATCATGCGGCTGGTCGGCGCGTCCAACTTCTACATCCAGCTGCCGTTCCTCCTCGAAGGCGCGATCGCCGGTTTCGCCGGCGGTCTGATCGCCTCCGGGTTCATCGTGGCCACCAGGTACACGCTGCTCACCCGGATCGAGGAGTGGTTCCAGTTCGACGTCGCCCTCGGCACGGGCGCGCTGATGTACGTCATCGGTGTGTCGATGATCCTCGGTGTGCTCCTGTGCGCCGTGACCTCGTTCCTCACCCTGCGCCGCTACCTGAAGGTCTGACGCGGCCGCCAGGGGGCGGAAAGACCACAACCGGGGGGCCTCGTGCCCCCCGGACGTATGAAGGGACAGACCTGTGGCACGGGAAACCGGGCACAAGCTCATCGCGCAGAACAAGCGAGCCCGGCACGACTACCACATCGACGAGACCTACGAGGCGGGTCTCGTCCTCACCGGCACCGAGGTCAAGTCGCTCAGGCAGGGCAGGGCCTCCCTCGTCGACGGGTTCGCCCACATCAACGACGGCGAGGTGTGGCTGGAGGGCGTGCACATCCCGGAGTACTCGCAGGGCACCTGGACCAACCACGCGGCTCGCCGATCGCGTAAGCTACTCCTGCACCGCGAGCAGATCTCCCGACTCATCGGGAAGACCCGGGAGCCCGGTCACACGCTGGTACCGCTTTCCCTGTACTTCAGCGACGGCCGGGCCAAGGTCGAGATCGCTCTGGCCCGCGGTAAGCGTGAGTACGACAAACGCCACGACATCGCCGAGCGTGAGGCGAAGCGGGACATGGAACGCGCGCTCCGCCGCCGTAATCGATGAGGCGCCCGAAAGGAACACACACGGTGTCCCCCCGTCCCCTTGGCCGGTTCACGGCCGTCGGCAGCGCACTGATCCTCGCCGCCACCCTGGCCGCATGCACACCGAACCCCAGTCCGGAGGTGGCGGTCAGGTCCTTCCTGCTCGCCTGGCAGGACGGGGACCACGAGGGGGCCGCGGCGTACACCGACGGCGACCCCGAAGCGGTGGCGGGTGCGCTCACGGACATGCGCGAACAGCTCGACCTGGCGTCCCTGCGCTTCGGCCTGGGACACATCACCCGTGACGGCGACGCCGCCGACGCCGAGTTCGAGGTGCACGCGGACCTCGGCATCGGCGACCCGACCTGGAACTACACCGGCCGCATGCCCCTGGTGTGGGGCCCGGACGGCTGGAAGATCAGCTGGTCGTCGAGCGTCCTGCACCCCGACCTCAGCGAGAACGAGCGCCTGGCGGTCAGCTACGAGAGCCAGGAACGCGGACAGATCCTCGACCGCGAGGGGGAGCCGCTGGTCTCCGCCGACAGCGTGACCGCGTTCGGCGTGCTCCCCGCGGACATGGAGGACAAGGAGGCCGGGGTCACCCAGCTCGCCGAACTCCTCGAGGAGGACCCCGACCCCCTCCTCAACCGGGTGCGCTCCGCCCCGCCCGAGCAGTTCCAGCCGCTCGTGCTGATGCGCGGCTCCAGCGTGGACGCCACCCTCCTGAGAGAGGCCGGGAGGATCGCCGGGGTCGACACGCAGGAGGTCGAGATCAACCTGACGCCGTCGATGGCGCCGTTCCTCCTGGGCGAGGTCGCCGGCACGTCCGAGCACCGGGTGTCCTCCCGTGTGCCGGGCCCCTACCAGGCGGGCGACACCATCGGCCTGAGCGGCCTCCAGAACATCTTCCAGCACGAGCTGGCCGGCTCGGGCACCACCCAGGTCGTCTCCCTGGACGACAGCGGTGAGGTCACCGACGTCCTCGACTCGTGGGCGGGGGAGCTCAGCGGCGTCATCGACACCACCCTCGACGCGGGCGTGCAGAGCGCCGCCGAGGCGGGGCTGGCGACCCTGCCCGGGAACGGCTACATGGTGGCGGTGGACGCCGCCAGCGGCGAGGTCCTGGCCGCGGCCAACGCCTCGGGCAACACCACCGACGACGCGGCCCTCACCGGCTCCTACGAGCCCGGCGGCGCCTTCACCATGGTGTCGGCCCTCGCGGCGCTGGACTCCGGCGCCACCACGCCCGACGGCGCCGTGCCCTGCGGCTTCTCCGCCGAGGTCGGCGGCCGGACCTACGTCAACCCCAGCAGCGGGTTCCTGGCCGGCGAGCCGGACCTGGCCCGCAACCTGGCCTTCATCTGCAACGTCGGGTTCGTGGGACTCGGTTCCCAGGTGGGTGCCGACGCCCTGGCCGAGACCTCCCAGAAGCTGGGCATCGGCGCAGAGTGGCAGCTGCCCCTCCCCGCGTCCTCCGGCGCCGTCTCCATCGGCGACGCCGAGGAGGACGTCGCCTCGGCCATGATCGGCGAGCACGGGGTCAGGGTGAGCCCGCTGGCCATGGCGCTCGCGGCGGGCGCCGTCGCGGACGGCACCTGGCACGCACCCACCCTGGTCCGGCAGGAGGGGCCGGCCCCCGCGGGGGACGGGCCGCTGGACGAGGCCCACCTGGAGGTGGTGCGCACGGGGATGCGCGACGCCGTCTCCAACCGGATGCCCGAGCTGCTCGGCCACGGGGGAGAGGTGTACGGGCAGGCCGCCCGCACGGAGCAGGACGGCACCGCGCTGCACTGGTTCGTGGGCTACCGGGACGGGATCGCCTTCGCGGTCCTGGCCGAGGTGGAGCCGAGCCAGACCCTGTGGTCGCAGTACGCGGTGGACGCCACGAACGCCTTCCTCGCCTCGATGGCCTCCGGCGGTACCCCCGAGGGGGAGGCGCCGACGAACGAGGCCGACCTCACCGGCAGCGAGGAGGAGGTCGCCTGGTAGCGGTCGGAGGAGCCGAGGCTCCCACCGGCCGCGGCCTGTCGGCCCGTGTCGGGTACGGCCTCCCGGGCAACCACCCGGGGGGCCGTTCGCGTCTTCCCCGGTGACTGGGACCGCGTCAGGGGGCAGCGGACCAGCGCGGGGGCAGGACCTCATCTCGGGGGAGATCCTGCGGGTTCCCACAAGGTCGGCCCGACCCTGCCGACCGGCCCCCGTGAGCCGCGTCGACCGCTTCTCGCGTCCGCGCTCACGGGGGTTTCTCCCCGTCCGGGAGGATTCCCGCCCCCGGGCGGGAATCAGCTTGGCCCCCGTGTGGTTCTACGGGTAGAGTGGCGCACGCGCGGGCGTTCGCCGCCCGACTGTCGGCCGACCGTCTGACGGACGGCTTTGACAATTTCACAGGGGGTGATCGGTTTCGACTTCGGTAGTCGTTCCAGGGGAAGCGGGTCGAGGGTTGCGTTTGTGACCTCGTTAATCCTGCATTCGCATAAACACAAGTGCCAATTCTAAGCGCACTGAGTTCGCTCTCGCTGCCTAAGCGATAGCGTCTCTGTCGACCTGAGCATGTCATCGGCCCAGGACTCGGCATCAACAAGATGACTCACCGCTCGGATCAGGCCACGGGGCCCGAGTGGGACACTTTCGTGGCTGGGCCTGTCAGCGATGTGTCTGTGCAAGCGCTGAGGCCGAGTAGAACGACAGCGCAGACTGCACCCGGAGAAGCCCTGGCTCGGTGCTGAAGGACGCGGGTTCGATTCCCGCCACCTCCACTCGTCGACGAGACGACCCCGTGTGACGGCCCAGGCCGCCGCGCGGGGTCGTCTCGCCGTCTCGGGCCCCGGTCCCGCCGCTGTCGGCGGGGCCGGGGCCTTTCGCGTGCCCGGGATCATTCGATCGGTTCTCGCGGAATGGCCGGGCGGCGGCGTGCATGCGCGAGGGAATCGCCCGCCGACGTTCGGTGACTCCGGAAAAGGCATTCTGTCGGCAGTCGCCCGGAACCCCTTCGGTGGAGGGAGTGGCCGTCCGTTTCCGGGACAGAGGGCGCGGGCGCACCGGTGTGGAGGCGGATGTCCTGGGGGGCGACCCTCCGTGTGCGGGTGCGTGCGCCGTCCCGCGCGGGATCCCCCATCGTCGACTGAGCTACATAGGTTGCATTCCTGACTAGGTAGCTCTACTGTCTAGGTAGACAAGCTGAGCCACCGCAGGTGGAGGCGGGGAGCCCGTCGGCCCGACGGGGCCGGTGCGGGAGGCGCCCGCCGGAGGAGAGGACACGCATGGACCGCCGCGCGAGCTGGCTGAAGGGGGTGCTCGACCTCCTGGTCCTCGCCAACCTGACCGGGGGCGAGAGCTACGGCTACGAGATCTCCAGGCGGTTGGACGAGTGCGGGTTCGGCAAGATCCGCGGCGGCACGCTCTACCCGGTGCTCAACCGGCTGGAGGAGGCCGGGCTGGTGGCCGCGGAGTACCGCGCCGCGGAGAAGGGGCCCGGACGCCGCTACTACGTACTGACCGATGACGGACGCGCCTTCCTCAGGGAACAGGGCGCGGCGTGGATGGAGTTCGACGCCTCGGTGCGTTCGGCACTCGCGGACGGAGAGACCAGATGAGCGACTACTTCGGCGACCTCGCCACCAGGTTGCGCGAGCAGGGCGTGGACAGCCGGCGCTCCCGGGCGCTGCTGGACGACCTGGCGGCCCACACGGCCGAGAGCGGCGCGGACCCCGAGGAGGAGTTCGGCACGGCGGAGGAGTTCGCCGCCGCGCTGACCCGCCTCCCCGGCGAGGGGGAGGCCCCGGGCGCCGATCCCGCACCGGAGGAGGAGAGCCTGGTGTGGACCGCCGACGCCTTCGAGGGGCCCGCCAGACTCGCGGAGATGGGCGCTCAGGGCTGGGAGGTGGAGCGGGTGGACCGGCTCGGCCGCTTCGTCAGCCGGCGGTCCGCGGATCGGCCCCAGACCTGGGAGTACCGCCAGGAGATCAGCGCCGGGCGCGCGGACCGCGAACTCCTCGCCGAGCGGCTGGCCCCCGGGGGCTGGGAGCCCTGCGGGCGCTGGTCCGTCCTCGCCTACTTCAAGCGCCCCGGTTCCGTCACCGCCGGTCCCGCCGCGGAACTGGAGGCCCCGCCGGAGCCCGGGCGGCGCCGCTACTTCTTCGGGTGGAAGGGGGTGCTCGCCATCGGCGTCTCGCTCGTGATCGCCCTCGTCGCGGGCGGATGGTCGATCCTGAACCTGGTGTCCGGCGCGGTCGACGCCGACGGCGCCGCCGACCTGGCCGGGTACCTCTCCGGTGCCGTGGTGGGGGCGCTCGTCGTCCTCCTCCCGATCTGGGGCGCCGTACGCCTGATGGCCGCGCGGCGGGACCGCTCCGGCGGATGACGCCCTCCCGGGGCCTCCCCGGGGAACGGCATCCGGGGGCTCGGCCCGGCTCCCTTCCACCCGTGCGGCGGAGGAAGTAGCCTCGGGGTCCGCCTGTCCGTGACCCAGCGGGCACGCGGAGCGCCTTCGACACGAGAGTTCTGCTGATGCCGAACAAGACAGCCGCATCCCTCAACGCGAACCGTTCGTCCCTGGTCCACAAGGTCCGCTACGCGTTGCGCAACCCCGGGAAGGTGGTGCCCTACGTGCGCCGCTCCGCCCGGGACTGGAAGCTGCGGATGACCCACCGCGACCACGTGGACTACTACCGGGCGGTGATGGCCTCCGATGCCGCCAGGGACCCCAGGGCGGCCGTGGGCAGCCAGAGCGAGGAGCGCTGGCTGGCGCTGGGCCGGATGCAGTTCGACTACCTGGTCGAGCACGGACTCGAGCCCGGGCACCGGATGCTGGACATCGGCTGCGGCAACCTGCGGGCCGGGTGGAGGCTGATCGACTACCTGGACGAGGGCGGCTACTACGGGATCGACATCTCCCCGGACATCCTCATCGCCGCCAAGGGCGTCCTCGCGGAGCGGGGGCTCCAGTCCAAGCTGCCGCACCTGACGATCACGCGGGACCTGACGTTCTCGTTCCTGCCGGAGGGCCGCTTCGACGTGGTGCACGCGCACAGCGTGTTCTCGCACTCCCCGATCGAGGTGATCGACGAGGCCCTCGCGAACGTGGGGCGGATCCTGGCCCCGGGCGGGTTCTTCGACTTCACGTTCGACCGCACGGAGGGCGAGGAGCACCAGGTGCTGCGGGAGGACTTCTACTACCGCACCGGGACGCTGGTCGCCCTGGCGGAGAAGCACGGTCTCGACGCGCGCTTCATGGACGACTGGGAGGAACGGCCGCACGGCCAGTCCAAGATCCGCGTCACCGTCCGCGCCCCGGACAACGGCGCGGACTGACGCCCCCGGCCGTCACCGGGGCCGCGCACGCAGCCGCGGCCCCGGTGACGGCCGGGCCGGCGGGGCACAGAGGGGCACGGAGGGGCCGGGCGGTTCACTCGCGCGTCCCGGGCCGTGCGGCGCCCGTGGGCGGATTGACGTGGGCGGGCGCCGGTGGCGGTACCCCGTGGGCGCTCCGACGCGGCGGGGTCGGCAGTGAGTGAATCTACACTGTAAAGGCGGAGGCGGACGCGCGCCTCCCCCCGAGCCGGTGCGGAGCGCTGCGTCCCCGGGACGGGGCAGGCGGACGGCCCTGAACACGGACGGGGGCGGTGCCGTACGGCACCGCCCCCGTCCCGCGCGGAGGTCCTGGCGTCACTCCTCGGTCGCCCCCACCAGCCAGGCCACCTTGTGGGCCGTGACTCCGAGGCTCCCGCTGCTGCCGAGGTGGACCCCGAACGAGGCGATGAACGCGTAGTCGTGTTCCCGGCGCTCACAGATCACGTCCTCGACAGCGCACGCGGACGCCGGGTTGCTCACCCGAAGGTAGGGCGAGCCGCCGTCGACCAGGTCCGCACTGACGGCGTAACGGGACAGTTCGCCGGCGAGTTTGCCGAGGTGTCCGTGTTCCTCAGAGGGCGTCTGGGTCGGCTGCTCGTCCTCCGTCTGTCTCGACTGGGCCATGGCGCAGTTCCTTTCGTGTCGAGCGTGGGTGCTCTCCTCGCTGCCCTGACGCCATTGTTACCCAGGGTTATATTGCCGTTTCGTACCCGGGTTACGACACGCCGTTACGCCACCCAGGCGCCCCGGTACATCACGTCGGCCACCGTGAGGTCGCGGCCCAGCACCACGAGGTCGGCGTGGCCCCCGACCTCGATCCGCCCCGCTCCGGCCAGGCCCAGCGCCGCCGCGGGAACCGACGACGCGGACCGCACCGCCTCGGGCACGCCGACGCCCAGGCCCTCGACCGTGTTGCGCACCGCCTGGGGCAGCACGATCGTGCTGGAGGCGATCGCCCCGTTCTCCACCAGTCGCGCCTCCCCGCCGCTCACCCGCACCCGCAGGTCGCCCAGCGTGTACTCCCCGTCCCCCAGCCCGGTCGCCGACATCGCGTCCGTCACCAGGGACACCCGGTCCGCGCCCGCGGACGAGAACACCAGCGCCGCCGCACCGGGGTGGACGTGCACGTTGTCCATGATCAGCTCGACCGTCACCCGGGCGTCGTTCAGCGCTGCCGCGATCGGGCCCGGGTCCCGGTGGTTGAGCGGCCGCATCGCGTTGTACACGTGGGTGGCCACCGTCGCCCCCGCGTCGAACGCGGCCAGGGTCCGCTCGTAGTCGGCCTCGGTGTGGCCCACAGCAGCCACCACCCCCGAGGAGGCCGCGGCCCGGATCAGGTCCAGCGCTCCGGGAAGCTCGGGCGCGACCGTGACCATCCGTACGTGGCCCCGGCCGGCCTCCAGCCAGCGGTCGAACTCGGCGGTGTCCGGGTCGCGCAGCAGCTCCGGGTCGTGGGCCCCGCACTTCGAGCGGGCGATGAACGGGCCCTCCAGGTAGATCCCGGCGAGCTCGCCCGCGTCGCACAGCTCGGCCAGTGCCGCCACCTGGCGGAGGGTGTCGTCGGGGGTGGCCGCCACCAGGCCTCCCACCAGGGAGGTCACTCCGTGTCGGCGGTTGAAGGCGACGGTCGCGAGGGCGCCCTCCGGGTCGGCGTCGGGGAAGGCGTGTCCGGCGCCGCCGTGGATGTGGGTGTCGACCAGGCCCGGTACGACCCAGGCGCCGCCGAGGTCGCGGACCTCACCGGTCGGGGGCGCGGCGGGGGAGGGGGTGTCCGGGCCGAGCGCGGCCACGCGGCCGTTCTCGACGCGCAGCCGGCCGTCGTGGACTCCGTCGGGGGTCACGACGCGCGCGTTGGTGAGCGTGACGGGGGTGTGGGCCATGTTCGAGCTCTCTCTGCGTCTGCGGCGCCCGGTGAACGGGAGGGCGAAGGGTGTGTGGCGCAAATTACACCGGTGTGACAGTGCTGCGTGGAAGGGGGTGCGCCTCTCCCCGCCGCACCCCGTATCCCCAGCGGAGCTGGGCGATTCCGCTCTCTGGGACGACTGTCCGAGGGCTGGACGGTGCGGGTTCGGGCGGCACGGCCACGACGCGGGGAGTCGGCACGCATTGACGATAGCGGCCGACGCGCCTCATGATGGAGGCATGTCCGCCGGTGAGCTGCTTGTCCAGCGCCTGCATGTCGATCTGAGACAGCAGGCGAGCGCGCTCTGTCGTAGCTAGTGCCTTGCGGGGCCGCAGCCCCGCGCCACGGGTGTACCCCGTGACCGTGCCCTACCGCAGACACCGGACGCTCATCACTCCCAGTTCTGGGCCCGGGTCGTATTCCCGGCCCGCGGAGCATCCCTGCCAGGCCCGACACACCGAGTTCCGGACGACGAGGTCCACTCCCCGTGTCGGTAAGAGGAACGACGTCCTCTCCGGTGTCAGCACCCCGATCGCCGCCCCCGACGTTTCCTCCGGTCGATCCCGGCTCGCTCTGACCGAACCCAGGAGTTCCGCATGACCCGCTTCACCGTGCTCGTCGCCGCCCCCCAGTCCCGTTCCTCCGTCCGCGACGCAGCCCTGCGCGCCGCCTCGGAGGTCGCCGCCCGCGCGGGCGTCACCTCCACCCCCGACGTCATCGACCTCGCGGAGCTGGGCCCCGCGCTGCTCGCCGAGTCCTCCGAAGCCGTCGACGCCGCCCTGGACAGGGTGCGGGAGAGCGACGTCCTGCTCGTCGCCTCCCCGCAGGCGCACGGCACCTACACCGGTCTGCTCAAGGTCTTCCTCGACCGGCTCCCCGAGCTGGGTCTGGGCCACACCGTCGCGGTTCCGCTCGCCGTCGTGGACGACCTGCGCAACAGCCACGGCATCGAGGAGGACCTGCGTATCCTGCTCGCCGACCTGGGCGCCTGGGTGGCCGAGCCCGGCCTGATCCTGGCAGACGACGAGACCGGTCGCCCCGACAGTGTCGTGCAGGCCTGGGCGGACGTCGCCGCCCCGGGTCTGCGCCAGGCCGTGTCCGTGGCCGCCTGACCCTTCTTCGCCCCCGGGCGGGCCCGTACCCGCGACACCGCGGGTGCGGGCCCGCCCGTCGTCCGCGGGGTGGAGCCTCACCGGTCGGCGACCGGCCCCGGGCGCCCGTGGACGGCGCCCGCGGCGCCCTCCTCCCCGGATGCGGTGACCCGGGTGGTGGAGCGGTCTCAGGCTCCGGAGGCGTCCGTCCCGGTCCGCGCGGGGTCGGCGCAGACCGCCCGGCTGCGACTGGTGTCGGCCTCGGCCTGGGCCACGTTGCCGCGCACCAGGACCACCACGACCAGGGTCAGTGCGAAGCCGCCGACCCGCAGCGCCAGCATGACCGGGTCGTCGGGCAGTTGCTCCCCGAACAGGATCGTGCCCATCACGACCATGAAGACGTTGCCCGCGACGTTGGACACCGGCGCGGTGATCGACGCGCGGGAACGCTGGAGCGAGGTCTGGAAGAGGACGATGCCCACCGCCCACCCGACCGCGTACAGGTAGGGGTAGGGGGAGAGGAGCGCGGGGACGATCGCGGCCCACAGGCCGTGGTCGGCCAGCAGCCCGCCCAGGCCCTTGCCCTGGAGCCCGGCGCTTCCCTGGGCGAACCCGGCCGCGGCCCCCAGGGCCGCCGCCGACATGTACCGCCCGCCGCCGCTGGTGAAGGCCACCACGGCCAGGCACACCACCACGGTCACCAGGCTGACGGTGACGAGCAGGCCGGTGTCGGCGGTGGTCCCGGTCCCGGACCCGTCGGCGGTGGACAGGGTGAGCAGGCCGAGGGCGACCGGCATGAGGGCCAGGGCCACGTATTCGCCCCGGGTGATGCGCTCGCCCACGACGAGCGTGACGACGAGGATGCCGCAGGCCACCCCGGCCGCGAACGCGGGCTGCGCCACCGACACCGGTGCCAGGCCGAGGGAGACGATGAGCCCCACGCTGCCCAGGGCGGTGAACAGGCAGCCGAACACCCAGCGGGGGTTGCCGAGCAGGACCCGGGCCAGGTGGAGCGGCCGGTCGACCGAGATCGACTCCGACCCGTGCAGCGCACGCTGCTGCACGCTCAGGCCGACGGTGTAGACCACGGCGGACAGCAGCGCGACCAGGAGTCCGATCACGATGGGGCCTTTCGGCTCGGGGACGGCGCGGGCGGGGGAGGGTCGCGCTCCGGTGCGGTGCGCGGCAGTGCCGGGGCGGGGCCGGGCCCCGCCGAGGGGGTACTGGCGCTAACGTCGGGATGCGCGGCCCCTATCGGCCGCCGGAGGTCTTTGGAAGGTTGACGACCTCTATATAACCAGTTCTAGTCTGGTCTGACGAGCCCCTGTCCTCGTCTGACCGGCAAGGAACGGTGTGTCTCCGTGATTGGGTATAGAACCTGTTCCGGGGATGCTGAAGGGCGCGACGGCGAGGAATGGGGCATGGTGCAGGACCCAGGCGAGCCCGACGAGGACACCCCGACGCCCCGGGGAGAGGGGGACGACCCGTCGAGCGCGGCGGAGGGGGGTGGTGTACCCGGTGTCCCGGACCCCGCCGGTGGTCCCCCCGGGGAGGCGGCCGCCGGTGCGCGGCCCCGGGCGCGGTGGGCGGGGTTCCCTCCGCCGGCCTGGCGCGAGTACGTGCGGGACCACCCCTGGCGGGACCTCTCGTGGCGGGACCTGTCCTGGCCGCGCCCGGCCGCGTGGAGGTACCGCTCCTCGCGCTTCGAGCCCGGCCCGCTCGGCCTGCTCGGGGTCATGCTCGCGGCGATGGCCGTCACCCTCCTGCTCCTCCAGACCGGGGCCGGGGGCCTCGGCGCCGGCGGAGGCGGGCTCGCCGACGAACCCGTCACGGTGCCGGGCCCTCCCGACGGGGAGCTGCGCCTCATGCTGGTCGGCGACTCCCTGACGCAGGGCAGCAGCGGTGACTACACCTGGCGCTTCCACCTGTGGTCGCACCTGCGGGAGGCAGGCGTCGAGATCGACTTCGTCGGCCCCTACGACGACCTGTACGGGCTCGACGACGAGGAGTTCGGCGACCGGGACTACGCGGACGCCGGCTTCGACACCGACCACGCGGCGCGCTGGGGGACGTCCACCCGGGAGCTCGCCACCGGTGTGGCGGAGGTGGCCGCCGAACACGACCCCCAGTACCTGCTGCTCCTCGCCGGAACCGAGGACATCCTGGCCGGGAACGGCGCCGACCACGCCTTGGAGGGCGTCGGGGAGACGGTGTCCACGGTCCGCGTCGTGCGGGGTGAGACCCGGTTCGTCATCGGTGAGCTCCCCGCGGTGGAGGGCACCGGGGACGACGGCCGGTTCAACGAGGAGATCTCCCGGTTCAACATGGGCCTGGTCGACCTCGCCCAGCAGCTCACCTCCAGTGACTCGCCCGTGGTCGTCGCCCGGGTCGCCGACGGGTACGCGCCGGCCCGGGACAACTGGGACGAGGCCCACCCGAACGCACGCGGTGAACTGAGGATCGCCGCGGCCTTCGCCGACGCCCTCGCCGAGCCGCTGGGGGTCGGCCGGGCGTTCGAGCGCCCGCTGCCGCACCTGCCGGTGGGGCCGCTGACCGCTCCCGAACCCCTCGCGGAGGAGTCCGACGACGGCCTCGTGCTCAGCTGGGAGGCCGTGCCGGGGGCGACCGGCTACCGGGTGGTGCAGCGGCGGGTGGAGCCGGACCCGGACGGGGCGACGGTGCTGCCCGTCGACGTGGAGGACGACGGCGGTAGGAGGTCCGTGCTGGTGGAGTCCCTGTTCAGCGGTGCACGGTACGAGTTCGTCGTGCGCCCGTTCAAGGGCAGGGACGAAGGCGCGGAGTCCGAGCCCCTGCAACTGGTGTGGGACGACGACCCGCCCCCGGGGCCCGAGGGGATCAGGGTCCGTGACGGCGGGGCGGCCGTGGTGTGGGACGCGGTGGAGGAGGCCTCCCACTACGAGGTGTGGGTACGGCCGCTGAACTGTGTGTCCGCCGACGAACGGCGCTCTCCCGTGGTTCTCGCGGACGGGGACGGCATGCCGGGGCGCCCGGACGACGGGGGCGGCGCCGCACCGCCGGACGGGGGTGCGGAGCCGTCCCCTCCGGCGCCGGACCCGGCGCCGACGGACACGCCCCGGCCCGAACCCGTACCGGAGCCGGCCCCCGCGGTGCCCCAGCCCGCCCCCTCGGAGCCGGACGGCGGCTGCGGGCGGCGCGACGGGCGCGGTCCCGAGGCCGGGGAGGGATGGCGCACCCTCGGCTCGGCGGGGGAGGAGCCGCGCTGGACGGCGACGGTGTCCGGCGACTACGAGCTCGTCGTCCGCTCCTACCGCGACTACGTGGAGGGCGGGTTCTCCGACAGCGTCCTCCTGGCGGGCGGCTGATGGCAACGCGGAGCGGTGCCGCGGGCGGGGAGCCGGGCGCGCCCGGGCTGCGCCCGTGGGCGGCCCGCCTGCTGCCGTGGGCGGTGGGGCTGCTCGCGGGGGGTGCGGCGCTCGGTCCGGCGCTCGGACCCGGGTACGTGCTCCGCTACGACATGGTCTTCGTGCCCGACCTGTCGTTGGGCACGGTGCTCGCCGGCGCCGACGGGTTCCCCCGGGCCGTGCCCAGCGACGCCGTGGTCGCCGCCCTGTCGGGTCTCCTGCCGGGCGACGCGGTGCAGGCGCTCCTGCTGCTGGCGGTGTTCGCCGTGGGCGGGGCGGGGGCGGCCGTCCTGTCCGCGCGTGCGCTGGGAGGCCGCGGGCCGGCTCGGGCCGGAGTGCTGGCGGCGTCGGCCGCGGCTGGCCTGGCGTACGTGTGGAACCCGTTCGTCGCCGAACGCCTCCTGCTGGGGCAGTGGGCCATGCTCCTGGGCTACGCGGGGCTGCCGTGGGTGGTGGGCGCGGTCGCCCG
This sequence comes from Nocardiopsis codii, assembly GCF_036327455.1. Lineage (NCBI taxonomy): Bacteria > Bacillati > Actinomycetota > Actinomycetes > Streptosporangiales > Nocardiopsidaceae > Nocardiopsis > Nocardiopsis codii. The sequence continues at coordinate 159,486 of NZ_JAUZMY010000014.1, forward strand.
ATCGGCCGTGGTCCGGCCGGCGGCGGGGTTCGCCGGGCTCGTGCGCGCGCTCGTCCCGGCCGCCGTGGGCGGCTTCTCGTCGGTGGTGCTGGCCGGGCTCACGGCGGGGCCGGTCGCGGTGCTGCGCACCCGGGGGGCGGGTGCGCCCGCTGACGGGCCGACCCCGCGGCCGGAGGCCGAGGCCCTCCCGGAGGGGCCCGGCGGGCGGTGGTGGGTCCGGACCGGGCTGTTGCTTCTGGCACTGCTGACGGTCGCGCTGCCGTGGCTGCTGCCGTCGCTGACGAGCGGCGCGGGGACCGACCCGGGCGGGGTGGAGGCGTTCGCGGCGCGGTCCGACACCCCCTTCGGCGTCGCGGGTTCCCTCCTGCTCCTCGGCGGGGTGTGGAACTCCGGTGCGGTCCCGCCCGGGTACGGCGAACCGGTGACGGCTGCCGTGCGGATGCTCCTGTGTCTGATGGCGCTGGCGGGCTGGGCGTGGTCGCTGCGGAGGGCGCGGCCCGCCTTCGGCGCAGGGCTCTCGGTGGCCGCCGCCGTGGGCCTCGTGATCGCCCTGCTCGGCACCACCGCTCCCGGGAGGGAGGCCGTGGCGGGGCTGATCGGCGTGTGGCCCGGGTTCGGGGTGCTGCGGGACGGCCAGCTCTACGTCGCGCCCCTGGCGCTGGTGCAGGCGCTCGGGCTCGGCGCGGCGGTGCTGTGGCTGGCGGGGTCCCCGGCGGACGGGGCGTCGGCGGCCCCGGTTGTGGGCGCCCGCAGTCGGGGCGCGGGCGGGGCCCCCGGGGGAGACGGGACCGCGACCGGGAGGGCGGGCTCCCCTGCGTCCTCGGTGGTGCTGTGGCGGGTGGTGGTCGCGGTGTTCGCGGGGCTCCTGCCCGTGGTGTCCCTCCCCGGGCTCCTGTGGGGCGCGGGCGGAGCGCTGGCCCCCGCCGGCTATCCCGACGCCTGGCTGGAGGCCCAGAGGGTCGTGGCCGCGGACGAGCGCCCCGGCGCGGTCCTGGTGCTCCCGTGGAGTGCCTACCGGGGTGTCGACTGGTCCGGTCGGCCCGTTGTCGTGCTGGACCCGGCCACCAGGCTCTTCGACCGGAGGACCGTCTGGAACGACGACCTGGTGGTCGGCACCCCGGACGGCGGCGCGGTGGTGGTGACCGGTGAGGACGCCAGGGCCAGGGAGTTCGCAGCGCTGTTGCGGCCCGACCCCGCGACCGGGCTGCCGGAGAGCCCGGACGCCGGGGTCCTGGCCGGGGCGGGTGTGCGCTACGTGGCGGTGTCGGCGCCGGTCGATAACCAGTTCTGGTCTGGGGTCGACGGCCTGTCCGTGGTGGTCGAGGGGGATGACATGGTGCTGATCGAGGTCCAGGATCAGCACATCAAGGCAGACAAAGCCCATGTTCCGGGGTTGGAAGTTACCGGTGGGTTAGTTACAGTTGGGGCAATCATCTGGTCTATGGCTAGATCAGGTTCTAGTCTCGTTTTCCAGTGCTCCGGTCCCAGTTCGGGGCCGGGCGCGCGGAAGGAGATCCCCAAGTGATCAAGGTAATCGCCGCCTGCGTCATCGGCGCGGCCCTGGCGGGAGGTGCCACTGTGCTGGCCACCAACCTCGCCACGGACACGACCGCGACCGCGGAGCCGGTGAACGAAACCCTCTACAACTACGGCGACCGCTAGGACGCCCGCGTTCGACGGAGGACGGCGGGCGCCTCGTCCCCAGCGGGGCGCCCCACCCCCACCCCTGCGGCCCCGGCTCCCGTCCCGGCCGCCACCCCCCACAGACGCCCGGTCGATGGGTCTGTTCGGCGTGCGTTCCACCCTTCGCCCGCGTGATCGCCGTGCGTCTCCGAGCGCATGCGGAAGGTGGCCGCGCCCGGCCCGACCGGACACCGCGCGGAAGGAGAGCGTGTGGTCTTCCAGAAGGTCCGCCACGGGGCGGAGCCCGACCTGCCCCGGGTCACCGCGACCCCGGCCGCCACCACCGTTCCCGCCCCGGCCCCGGCGGAAGCCGACACGGAGGCCGCCATCGACCTCGGACCGCGCCTCGACGGCGTCCGCCTGGTCATGATCAACTGGCGCGACCCCTGGCAGGCCGCCGCCGGGGGAGCCGAGGAGTACGCCTGGCGGATCAGCCGGCACCTGGCCGAACGCGGCGCCATCGTCACCTTCCTCACCAGCCGTGAACCCCACCAGGCCCGGGTCGAGACCCGGGACGGCATCGTCATCCGCCGCATGGGCGGCAGGTTCACCGTCTACCCGCGCGTCATGGCGTGGCTGGCCCTGTGGCGGCGCGAGTACCAGCTCGCCTTCGACTGCATGAACGGCATCCCGTTCCTGTCCCGGCTCGTGCTGCGCCGCAGCACCCGGGTGGTCAGCGTCGTCCACCACGTGCACGACCTCCAGTTCAACGCCTACTTCGCCGCGCCCCTGGCCTGGGTGGGCCGCTTCATCGAGTCGGCCGTGGCCTCGCGCGTGTACCGCGGCTGCACCACCGTCACCGTGTCGGAGTCCTCCCGCCGGGCCATGCGCGACAAGCTCGGCTGGCGGGCGCCCATCGAGATCGTGCACAACGGCGGCCCGCCCGTCGCCCTCCACCACCCTCAACCGTCGCCTCCGGCGCAGTCACCTCTCCCCGTCGCCCTCCACCACCCTCAACCGTCGCCTCCGGCGCAGCCCCACCCGGGCTCCCCCTCCACCCTCGACACCGGGCCCGGCGGGCTCGGGCGCCCGGCCGTCGTCAGCCTCGGCCGCCTCGTCGTCCAGAAGCGCGTCTCCCAGGTGGTCGGCCTCGCGCACCGGCTGCGCGACGAACACCCCGACCTGAAGGTGCACATCATCGGGCGCGGCCCCGAGGGCGACCACCTCGCCGACCAGATCGACCGCGAGGGCACCGGAGACCGGGTCCGCCTGCACGGCTTCCTCTCCGAGGAGGACAAGAACGGCGTCCTGGCGTCCTGCGACCTCCACGTCACCGCGTCCGAGTTCGAGGGCTGGGGCCTGACCGTCATCGAGGCCGCACGACTCGGCGTGCCGACCGTGGCCTACGATGTGGACGGACTTCGCGATTCCGTACGAGACGGCGAGACCGGGTGGCTGGTCCGCGACGGCGAGGACCTCGCCGACGCGGTCGCCCGGGCCGTCGAGGAACTGTCCGACCCCCGGCGGGCCGAGGCGGTCCGACATGCCTGCCGCGCGTGGGCGTCCCGGTTCACCTGGGAGGCCAGCGGTGCGCGGATGGCCCGACTGGCCGCCGCCGAACTCGGCCTCCCCGACGGCGCCCCCGAACACCCCCGTGCCGGAACGGTCCCGGCCACCACGAACACCCCAGGCCTCCCGGACGAGGCAGCAGGCAGGAAAGAGCGAATGTGACTTCGGCGGAATCCACCGCCAGGCGCGAACCGGAGGATTCCAGCACACCGACCGCCCCCCGCGGAAGACTGGACGAGAAGCTGCTCGCGCGGCTCAAGGTCCTCACGGTGTGTCTGCTACTGGGCGCTCTGGCAGCGAGCATCGACCCCGGCAGGATCGTCAGCGACACCAAGATCGACCTGACGGCCAACCCCCTGGGGTTCATGGAGCGGGCCCTCCACCTGTGGGACGCCTCCTACTTCGGGCAGCTCCAGAACCAGGCCTACGGGTACTTCTTCCCCAACGGCCCCTTCCACCTGCTGTTCGACTCGCTGGGCATGCCCGACTGGCTCATCCAGCGGCTGTGGATGGCGGTCCTGCTCGTCGCCGCGTTCGTCGGCGTCTACAAGGTCGCCGAGGCGATGGGCATCGGGACCGTCAACACGCGCATCCTGGCCGGCGTCGCCTACGCCCTCGCCCCGCGCGTGCTCACGCTCCTGTCGTACAACTCGGCCGAGTTGCAGCCCATGCTGCTGATGCCGTGGATCCTGCTGCCCCTCGTCCTGGGGGCCGGGCGGGGGTACCCGCCCGCGCGCATGGCGCTGCTCTCCGGCCTGGCGTTCCTGCTGTGCGGCGGCACCAACGCCGCCTCCGAACTGGCCGTCCTGGTCGTCCCCGGCCTCTACCTGCTCACCCGGGCCAACGGCCCGCGCAAGTGGCGGCTCATGGCCTGGTGGACGGCCGCCCTGGTCCTCGCCTCGTTCTGGTACGTCGCGCCGCTGCTCATCATGTCGCGGTACGTGTACTCGTTCATGCCCTACACCGAGGACGCGGCCGTCACCACCGGCGTCGCGTCGCTGCTCAACGCGCTGCGCGGCACCTCCAACTGGATGGGCTTCCTCCCCGACCAGGGCAACACCGCGCTGCCCTCGGGCGCGGAGCTGTCCACCACCCCCTGGCTGATCGCGGCCACCGCGCTGGTCGCCGGGATCGGCCTGGCCGGGCTCGTCAACCGGCGCACCCCCGAACGCCTCTTCCTCATCGCGAGCCTGCTCACCGGTACCGCGATCATCGTCGCGGGTTTCACCGGCGACCTCACCGGGCCCTTCGCCGGGACGATGCGCGCACTCCTCGACGGGGCGCTCTCCCCGTTCCGGAACGTGCACAAGTTCGACGCGCTGATCCGACTTCCGCTGGTCCTGGGCCTGGCCCACCTGCCGGTCGTGGTGGCGCGGGACCGCGCGGACCGGACCGGCGGCCCCGTCCCCGGGCGCGTCCGCCGCGCCGTCGCGGGCGGCGCCTCCTCCGTCTTCCTCATCACCCTCGTGCCCATCGGCGCCGTCGGCATCGCACCGGCGGGGGGGTACGAGCGGATCCCCGAGTACTGGTACGAGGCCGCCGACTGGCTGGAGGACCGCTCCGACGAGCGCGGCATGACCATGGCGCTGCCCGGTTCGGCACGCGGGGAGTACGAGTGGGGCCGCCCCCTCGACGAACCCCTGCAACCGCTCCTGGACGGAGCGTGGACCAACCACCAGATCATCCCCTGGGGTTCCGCCGGCGTCTCCCGCATCACCCACGAGATCGACCAGAGGGTCTCCTCCGGGCGCGGTTCCCCTGGACTCGCCGACACCCTCGCCCGCATGGGCGTCACCCACCTGGTCGTCCGCAACGACCTCCAGCGGACCGCCAACAACGGCGGCTGGCCCGCCCGCGTCCACCAGGCCCTCCAGAACTCGCCGGGCGTCACCGAGGCCGCCGAGTTCGGTCCGGTGATCGGCTCGCTCGACCACCACTCCGCCTCCCAGTGGTTCGACCAGCCGTACCCGGCCCTGACCGTCTACGAGGTAGGGGACGCCGCCCCGGTCGTGGGCACCGTCCCCTCGGAGGGGACGCTGCGGGTCACGGGCGGTCCGGAGTCCCTGCTGCACCTGGCCGAACAGGGCCTGGTCACCGACGACCGCCCCGTCCTGCTGGGTGACGACCCCGGCGCCGCCGGGATCGCCGCCGAGGACACGATCGTCACCGACACCGCCCGACGCCGCGAGGTCGTCTACCCCGACGTGCGCCGCAACGTGTCGGCGACCCTGACGGAGGACGAGGAACTCGAACGCGACGTCCCCGCGCCCGACGTCATCGACCCGGCCTGGGAGGACCACGTCGCCCACGCGGAGGACATCGGGATCGACGCGGTGAGCGCCTCCTCGTCCGAGAGCGGCGCCGGCGCCCGAGCAGGCGACCGCGACCCCGGGCGCGCGCCGCACGCCGCGCTCGACGACGACCTCACCACCTCGTGGCGGTCCAGCGCCTTCACCGGAGCCCTGGGCCAGTGGATCGAGGTCGAGTTCTCCGAGCCCCAGGACCTCACCGGTCTCGCCATCGCCTTCGAGCAGCTCGCCGACGAGCCGCCGCCCTCCCGCGTCACCCTGGTGACCGACACGGGCGAGGTGGAGGTGCCCGTCGCGGAGACCGCGGAGCCCCAGGAGCTCATGGCCCCGCCCGGGCTCACCGGCACGCTCCGGGTGCGCGTGGACGAGCTCGCCTGGGAACCGGAGTACCGGTTCGGCACCCGGGTGGGGATCGCCTCCATCTCCGTTCCCGGCCTCGAACTGGACCGCACCCTGCGTGTGCCCGGCCCCGGCGACGCAGGGAACCTGTTGTTCACCGGTTCCACCGGGACCGCGCCCGGCTGCATGGAGGGCTCCCACGTGTGGGTGTGCAACCCGCGCCTCCAGGTGCAGGGGGAGGACGCGCGCAGCCTGGACCGCACGTTCGAGCTGTCGGCCGCCGCTGCCTCCTCACCGCACTCCGTGTCCGGCGAGGTGGTGCTCACCGACCCCAGGGAGGCGGAGAACGCCGCGAACAGGGCCAGCCCCCACCCGCACGTGACCGCGTCCTCCACCGCCGTGGAGCATCCGGCAGCGATGGGCCGGGGCGTTCTGGACGACGACGGGAGCACCGTCTGGTATCCGGACCCGGAGGAGAAGAACCCCTGGCTCGACATCGACCTGGGGGCTCCCACCGCCATCGGCCACCTCGCGGTCGAGTTCCCGCGCGCCGACAGCGTGATGCGGCCGATCCGGGTGACCGTCGAGGGCGGCGACACCGTCCGCGAGGGATGGCTGGACGGCAGCGGCCGGGTGGACTTCGCCGAGTTCACGGCCTCGTCGCTGCGGGTGACGTTCGAGCGCCCCGAGGGGCAGGCCCTGGAGATCGGCACCGTCGAACTGCCCGGTGTGGAGCCGGTGGACCCGCTCCCGGAGGGCGACGCCTCCACCGCCTGCGGGCTGGGCCCCACCCTGCGGGTCAACGAGCAGCGGGTGGAGACGCGGATCAGCGAGGGGACGCTCGCCGACCAGCTCACCGGTCGGCCGCTGCGCTACGAGAGCTGCACGGACCTGGACATGGTCGAGGGCGAGAACCGGGTCGTGGTCGACCCGGGCAACCGCTACGAGGTGCGCTCGGCGCTCATCGGGTCCGCCGGGCAGGTCCCGGACCGGGCCGAGGTCACCACGGCCGAGGTGGAGGCCCTGCACGAGTGGGGGCCCGGCGAGCGCCGCTTCGACGTGGACGTCGACGAGGACAGCTTCCTGGTCGTCAACGAGAACTTCAACGAGGGCTGGCGGGCGGCCCTGGAGGGCGCGGACGGGCCGCTGGAGCCGATCCGCCTGGAGGGGTGGAAGCAGGCCTGGGTCCTGCCCGCGGGCAGTGCGGGCACGGTCACCCTGACGTACACGCCCGACACCGCCTACCACCGGGCCCTCGCCGTGGGCGCGGGCCTGGCCGCCGTCCTGGTGGTGGCGGCCCTGTGGCCCCGCCGACTCCTGCCCGGCGGGCGCGCCGTCCGCACCTCGCCCCCGCGCGGCTCCCGGGCCCTGCCCCCGGTGGGCTCCGGGTGGCTGAACCGCTGGGCGGTGCTGCCCCTCGGGCTGGCCTACGGGGTCTGGGTCGCGGGCTGGGCCGGTGCGGCCCTGGTCGGCGTGATCCTGCTATGCATGTGGTGGCTGGGCCGCCGAGCGCCTCGGAGCCTGCGGCACGCGAAGCCGGGACGCCCGTCGATGGGCGGCCGACTGCTGCCCCACCTGGCCGGGCCGTGGCCGCCGGTGGTGTCGCTGGGACTGGCCGGGCTGTCCATGGCCCTGGGCACCTACCTGGCCCTGTACATGCCCTTCCACGACGTCACGGAGGCGTTCGGGGGAGCGATGCGCGGCTGGGTCGCCCAACTGCTCTGCCTGCCCGCGCTGGCCAGGCTCGTCCTCGCCCTGGGGCAGCGCGGCGACGACGAACCCGCCGACGCCGACCCGCCGTCGGCCAGCGCGCTCGCGACGGCTCCGGTCACCCGGGACGCCTCCGGACCCGGGGCGGTGCGGGAGCCGGCGGCGGACGGCGCGGACGGCCCCGCCGCCCCGGGAGCGCCGCGGCCCGACGACGACCTGAGGGAGCCCGACCCGGAGGAGGCCCGCACGTGAGCGCGATCGAGGCCGGGGCGGATCCCGGGGGCCAGGTCGGCCCCGCGGGCGCCCCCGGGCGCTCCCTGCCGCGGGGCACGGTCATGGTGGCCCTGGGGGCGTTCCTGCTGACACTGGCCGCCCTGCTGCCCCTGTACGCGCACGAGCGGATCGCCCTGCTGCCGTCGGAGACCGAGTTCGACATCAGGATGGTCGACGAGGACGCCGGCTACCTCGACACGTCCACGTGGAGGTGGGTGGACGCCGCGGAGCTCACCCGGGTCACGCGTGTGGACGGCTCCGCCCACGGCGGGGACTGGTCGGCGTGGGAGGTGTCCGTGGACGCCTCGGTACCCGACCGGATGATCGACCACTGGAGCCGGCGGGTCATCGTGGACCGGGAGACCGGCAGGGCGGTCAACTGCTGCGGCGAACACGTCAACGGCGACCGCGCGGTCCGCCAGGCCGGTCTGGTGTACTCCTGGCCGCCGGGTGCCCCGGAGGGCGACCACCCCTTCTACGACGCGGAGGCGCGGTCGGCGCCGATGCTGGAGTTCCAGGAGCGGGACGAGGTCGCCGGGATCCCGGTGCGCAGGTACAGCCAGTGGGTCGAGGCCGTCCAGGTCCCGGAGTCGGCGCGCCCCGTGCCCGCCGACCTGTTCCGGGAGGGGGCTCCGGGGACGGTGACCGCCACGCGGTGGCTGGAGGTGAGCCGCACCTTCTGGGTGGAACCGGTCAGCGGGATCGTGGTCGACGCCCACGAGACCCGTTCGGAGACCCTGCGTCCGCAGGACGGCGAGGGCGAGGCGCCCCTCCTGTACACGGAACTGGTCATGGCGGACAACCAGGTCGCCGGCTACGCCGAGCAGGCCCGTGTCCGGTCGGTGCTGCTGCGTGCCCTGGACTCGTGGGCGCCGTGGACCCTGGGACCGCTGGGCGGCCTGGCGGTGCTGGTCGGTCTGGTCCAGGCCTGGCGCGGACGCGGCGAGGGCGGCGCTCCCGCGGGCGGCGGGCGGATCGCCGCCCGCGCGCGGAGCCGGGACTCCGACACCGTCGTCCGGGACGCTCCCGTCCGGACCCGCGGGCGCAGGCGGTCCCGGGAACCCCGTGAGCCCCGGGACCCCCAGTGGTGAGCCGGACCCGCCCGACGCCGTCACCGGAAGTGCGGCCCGCGGTGCACGCCGGTGTCTCGCGGGGGACCGACGGGGCCGCGTCGTAGTATCGGAGGCATGTGCGGTCGTTATGCCCAGTCCCGGAGCGTCCACCAGTTGCGGCTCGCCTTCGCGCTGCCCGAGCAGGCCGTCCCCGAGGACGCGCCCGCCGCGTCGTGGCCGCCCCTGGAGGAACTGGAGCCGGACTACAACATCTCGCCCGGCAGGCCCGTGTACGCCGTGCTCGGACCGCCGCCCCGGGCCGACGACCAGGGGCCGCCGGGCCCGAGGTCCCTGCACACCCTGCGCTGGGGCCTGGTCCCCTCCTGGGCCAAGGACCGCAACGTCGGCTACCGGATGATCAACGCGCGCGGCGAGACGGTCGCTGACAAGCCGGCCTTCCGCAGCGCGTACCGGCGCCGCCGGTGCCTGCTGCCCGCCGACGCCTACTACGAGTGGCAGCTCGTCGGCAAGGACGGCACCACACAGGCCAGCACCTCGCCCGCGACCGACCCCCAGCACAAGAAGCGCAAGGCCAAGGCCGACAAGAAGCCCTACTCCATCCACTACCGGGACGACCGGCCCCTGGCTCTGGCGGGCATCTTCGAGCGCTGGCGCGACCCGGAGGCGGCCGAGGACGACCCCGCCGCCTGGGTGTGGAGCTGCGCGGTCATCACCACCGAGGCGGCGCCCGAGCTCGCCCACATCCACGAGCGCATGCCGGTCGTCGTACCACCCGAGGACTGGGACGTCTGGCTGGACCCCGCCTCCGGTGCCGACGACCTGGCGCACCTGCTGGGGGAGACCCCCGTCGACCGGTTCGCCGTCGACGAGGTGTCCACCGACGTCAACACCATCAAGAACAACAGTCCCGACCTCCTCGAACCCCTCGCCGACACCGGGGGTGGCGAACCGGGGACACTTTTCTGACCCCCGGAACTGTGGACACGCCAGGGGCCGTCCTGTGTATGGTGTGCGGGGCCCCAGGGCCCCGGCACCGGGATCGAGGTGCCTCGGCGCGTTCGACGTGCCGACACATGTGAATACGCAACGCGGGAGCTCGCGCCATGGCGGGCTGAGAGGGCGACTCGACGGTGTCGCCGACCGCAGAACCTGTTCGGGTAATTCCGACGTAGGGAGGCATGCCATGACGGCTACTGACGGTCGTGACGTCAGTTCCACCAGCGGTTCCAGCACCGATGGCCACCAGGTGACCACTGGTCCCATCATGGGATCATCCAAGGTCTATCGTGAGGTCGTGACCCCCGAGGGACACGAACTCCGCGTGCCGCGGCGCAGGGTGGGACTCAGCAACGGCAGCCACTTCGATCTGTACGACACCTCCGGCCCCTACACCGACGACACCGTGTCCGTGGACGTCCACCGGGGCCTTCCCCCGACCCGCCGCGCCTGGTCCGGAGACCGACCCCCGGTCGGCGGCGCGGTCACCCAGCTCGCCCGCGCGAAGGCCGGAACCCTCACCCCCGAGATGCGCTTCGTGGCCGAACGCGAGGGAGTCGACCCCGAGTTCGTCCGCTCCGAGGTGGCCCTCGGCCGCGCGGTCATCCCCGCCAACCGGTGCCACCCCGAGTCCGAGCCGATGATCATCGGCAAGAACTTCCTGGTCAAGATCAACGCCAACATCGGCAACTCCGCCGTCACCTCCTCCGTCCCCGAGGAGGTCGAGAAGATGGTCTGGGCGACCCGCTGGGGCGCCGACACCGTCATGGACCTGTCCACGGGCAAGCGCATCCACGAGACCCGCGAGCGCATCCTGCGCAACTCTCCGGTCCCGATCGGCACCGTGCCCGTCTACCAGGCACTGGAGAAGGTCGACGGCGACCCGGCCGCGCTCAGCTGGGAGGTCTACCGGGACACCGTCATCGAGCAGTGCGAGCAGGGCGTGGACTACATGACCGTCCACGCCGGGGTGCTGCTGCGGTACGTGCCGCTCACCGCCCGCCGGGTCACCGGCATCGTCTCGCGCGGCGGCTCCATCATGGCCGCCTGGTGCCTGGCCCACCACCGGGAGAGCTTCCTGTACACCCACTTCGAGGAGCTGTGCGAGATCCTCCGGGAGTACGACGTCACCTTCTCCCTCGGAGACGGGCTGCGCCCCGGGTCGATCGCCGACGCCAACGACGAGGCCCAGTTCGCCGAGCTCCGCACCCTGGGCGAGCTCACCCACGTCGCCCGCGCCCACGACGTACAGGTGATGATCGAGGGGCCCGGACACGTCCCCATGCACAGGATCGCGGAGAACGTGCGCCTGGAGGAGGAGCTGTGCGGCGAGGCGCCGTTCTACACGCTCGGCCCCCTGACCACCGACGTCGCCCCCGGCTACGACCACATCACCTCGGCGATCGGCGCCGCGCAGATCGGCTGGCTCGGCACGGCGATGCTCTGCTATGTCACCCCCAAGGAGCACCTGGGGCTTCCCGACCGCGACGACGTCAAGACCGGCGTCATCACCTACAAGCTCGCCGCGCACGCCGCGGACCTCGCCAAGGGGCACCCCGGGGCGCAGGAGTGGGACGACGAGCTGTCCCGCGCACGGTTCGAGTTCCGCTGGCAGGACCAGTTCCACCTGGCCCTGGACCCGGAGACCGCCCAGTCCTTCCACGACGAGACCCTGCCCGCCGAACCGGCCAAGACCGCGCACTTCTGTTCCATGTGCGGCCCCAAGTTCTGCTCCATGAAGATCACCCAGGACGTGCGCCGCTACGCGGAGGAGCACGGGCTGGACACCGTCGCCGCCATCGAGCGCGGCATGGCCGACAAGTCCACGGAGTTCTCCGAACAGGGCAAGCGCGTGTACCTCCCCCTCGCGGACCAGATGCCCTGACCTCAGAGGTCAGGAACACGGGCGGCGGAGGGCCGCTGATCGCAGGGTGGAACCGGTGGTGATCCCGGTGCCCCGACCACCCGGTGAAGGCCTCCCGCCGGTCCCGCGTCCACGCCGCGGGGCTCCGGCCCAGCGGGGTCGGTCCGGTCGGGGCGGGAGGCCCCGGTCCGGAGCCGGCCCCGCACCCGTATGTCTCCGGCGCCCCGGGCGCCGCCGCCATCGGCCCCGAGGCGCCGGTGACCGCGACCGACGGGCCGGGCGGAGTGGTCCGCGCCCGCCTGACAGCCCCGGCGTCGCGGCGCGGACGGAGCCCCCGGCACGAACCGGAACTCCCACGAGCACCACCGGTCCCGAAAAAATCTCGTCGCCCTCGCACATCCCCCGCACCTGTGGCTCCGTGGAGTCCAGAAGGCCCCGGCAGCCGCGGGGCCCGCTTGTGGACGCGACGTCGTCGGACACGTCGTCGACCAGCGCCCCGGCGGTGGCCCCCCGCGCATCGCTGTCGCGGAGCCCGCCCCCGGGGCGGGGGAGCCCTGGGGAAAGTTTCCCGGAGGGCTCCGCCCCCGGGGGCGGGGAGCGCGGTCTAGCCGGGCTTGCGGGCGCTGGCCACCAGGTGCACGCCGACGTAGTCGTCGGACTCGGTCGCCCGCAGCTCCATCTCCACCAGGCGCCCCATCGACCTCGGGTCGCGGGCCAGCATCATCTCCACGGTGGAGGCGGACAGCACGGTGCGGGGCTTGACCCACTCCAGCTCCAGCCCCGCGTCCGAGAGCGTCTCGGTGAGCTGTTCGGCGGTGAAGCACCGCGTGATGGAACCGTCGGGCCAGGGGACCAGGAGCACGTCGGCGCTCGGCGCGTGGCTGAGCTCGGGCCAGCAGTCCTGTTCGGCGAGCAGCGCCATGCCCAGCACGACCGAGTCCACGCACAGCAGGGCCCGCCCGCCCGGGCGCAGCACACGGGCGATCTCGGCCACGGACGACTCGGTGGCCAGATGGCGGGAGAGCACCCGGTTGTCGGCGATCACCCCGTCGAAGACCTCGGAGGCGAAGTTGCGCAGGAAGGCCGAGTCCCCGACGACGTGGCGCAGGCGTCCGCGCCGCGCCGGGCGCGGCACCATCGCGCGCCCGTTGACGAGGGTCAGCGGACGGCGCACCGCCATGTCGACGGAGGGGAGCAGGGTCACGACGTCGTGGCCGGCGGCCACCGCGCGGGCCGTGCCCTGGTAGTCGGGGCTGGACACGTCGAGGAGGCGGGAGGGGGCGTCGGGGAGCCACCGGGCGATCTGCGCCTCCGCGACCGCCCAGTAGAACCGCCAGTAGTCCGACAGGCGGTCGGGGGTGGCGAACTGCGCCGCGGGTGAGCGGTGGCGTTCGGAGGCAGGGGTTGAGGACGGTTGCACGTGCGCTCCTCTCCCATCCTTCAAGTTGTCCTACCCGCACTCTCCCATGCCTCACCTCCGTTGACGGAGGCAAACGACAATTTCGGGCGGGTAAGGGACCTTCGTCCCCGGCGGCGCGGAATCAGCTCGGCGCGAACGTTGTTGTCCTCCACACCGCCGCGGAAAGCGGACGCCCGGGGCGGATGAGAGTCGTATGAGGAGGGTCAACAGACCATGCCGACTGCCGGTTCATGTCTCGCGCGGGAGGACGCGGTGTCGCCGCCACGCGGTGGCGGTGCGCGGGGCCAGGCCACGGGACCGTATCGTTGGGGTATGGATGCCCCAGCTGGGACCAGTGCGAGGAGGCCGACGGGCTTGGAACAGGGCCAGGAGACAGCCGAGGAGAGGGACGAGCGGTTCGAGAGGGACGTGCTCCCCTTCCTCGACCAGCTCTACTCCGCGGCGTTGCGGATGACACGCAACCCCGCTGACGCGGAGGACCTCGTCCAGGAGACCTTCGCCAAGGCGTTCGGTTCGTTCCACCAGTTCAAACAGGGGACGAACCTCAAGGCGTGGCTGTACCGCATCCTCACCAACACCTTCATCAACTCCTATCGCAAGAAGCAGCGCGAGCCGAAGCAGGCGGGAACCGAGGACGTCGAGGACTGGCAGCTGGCGCAGGCCGCGTCGCACACCGCGGCCGGCCTGAAGTCGGCCGAGGCCGAGGCCCTCGAACACCTCCCCGACAGCGACGTCAAGCGGGCCCTGCAGGAGTTGCCCGAGGACTTCCGGATCGCCGTCTACCTCGCCGACGTCGAGGGATTCGCGTACAAGGAGGTCGCGGAGATCATGGGGACGCCGATCGGGACGGTCATGTCCCGTCTGCACAGGGGCCGTCGCCAGCTCCGGTCGCACCTGGAGGAGTACGCGGCGGAGCGCGGTTTCCTGCCGGCGCGGGCGGCCGCGGCAGCCGGGATCGCCTCGGGAACGTCCGCGAGTGCGGGACAGGACGGGTCGGATCGAGGAGATCTGCGATGAGCGGCGGCCACGGCGAACACAGCGACACCCCGTGCAGCGAGGTGCTCGACAAGCTCTACACCTACATCGACGGTGAGCTGGAGGAGCGCAACTGCGAGCAGATCAGGCTGCACCTGGACGGGTGCAGCCCCTGCCTGGAGGAGTACGGGCTCGACGAGGCGGTGAAGAAGCTCGTGGCCAAGCACTGCGGGTGCGACCCCGTCCCGATGGACCTGCGCGACAAGGTGCTCGGGCGCCTGGCCCGGGCCCGCACGGAGCAGGTGGCCAAGGAGGCCGGTGTGGAGGCCCCGGGGGCGCCCGCCTGAGGCCCGCGACCCGCATCTGACGCACGCTGTGGCGGAAGCTGGAATTCCAGCTTCCGCCACTGTCTATTTTGTGCCCCATTTCTGAATTGGCTTATTCTGCTGCCTTGTGTGGCTTTTGAGGGCTTTTGTGTAAAGGCCTTCGCGGATTCCCCCTGACTGTCGGGGTTTTGGTCACCCGAGGACCGACTGTCCTTCTTCACGTGTTCCCCGACACGCCCGGAAGGTCGGGTCCGTTCCCGGCCGTAACCGACTCGGAATGATTTTTCCCGCAGGCCTCCTGCCCTGTTTCGCGTGACTACGTTCCGTAGTTGTTCGAGGTGATCTTGGTTGGGTGGGTAGAGTGCAATCCGCTTGGCCGTGGGCGGTCCGCCCTGCTTGTCCATCGATGGGCGGTGACTCAGGGTGACTATGGTGAATTACTAATTGAATTCGTAATTCCATATTCCGGAACTTGTTCCCGCCGTGGAGCTCTGAGGTGTGGATGGTTCGGGTCGGGGGTAATCAGGAGCCTGCTGTTGCCCGTTAAACTGGAAGCCATATCCAACGAATGGGGTAATTTACGCGGCGTGCCCGGGGGAATGGTGGTGCGTCCGCGTCGGGGAGAGGGGAACAATGATGTTCATCAGCATGCTCTACACCGCGATCGGGGTTCTTTGGGTCGTATCCGCCTTCACCGGGTGGTCCTGGTGGTAGAACAGAACCGGTGAAACCATGACAGTCCGGTCGTCATTGGCGGGGGGTGAACGGGGGTGCGGGCTCTTCCTCGGGGCGCGCGTGTCTACGTCGGAATCATCGTTGTCAGTGCTGTCGCCGTCCTGCTCGTCGGTCCCTACTCGGGGATCGATCTGCAGACGCTGGTCCTCATAGCGATCCTCTTCGTGGTCGCGGAGTCGATCAGCACTGCCGTCCTCAAGGGCGTCAGGGCGGGGATATCACCGAGCTCTGCGGTCGCCCTGGCAGCGGTCGTCCTGGTCGGACCGGTCGGGGCGGCGGTGGTCGGTTTCGCCTCCTGCCTCACGATCCGCAGGCTGGATCTCGTCAAGAGGGCCTTCAACGGCGCACAGTTCGCACTGGCGGCCTACGCGGCCGGACACGTCTACCTTCTGCTCGGCGGAACGGTGGGGGAACCGGGCCGGGAGGACTTCCCGGCCGTGGTGCTCCCCTACATCGGTGCCGTCCTGACCCACTCCCTCATCAACTCCGTCCTCATGGGCGTCCTCATGTGGACGCTGGGGGTCGTGAGGGCCGGGAACCGGAGCAGGCTCCACTGGCGGCCGCTGGTCGCCGTGGAACTGTCGTCCATGGGCTACCAGATGCTGGGGCTCGCCATCGCGGCGGTCTGGGGAGGGGTCGGGCTCGTCGCCCCGCTCCTGGTCCTGCTGCCCCTGTTCATCGCACGCTGGACCTTCGCCCAGCAGCTGGACGAGGCGCGCGCCCACGAGGCGACCCTCGCCACGCTCTGCCAGGCGGTGGAGACCAAGGACTACTACACCCGGGGCCACTGCATGCGCGTCGCCGAGGGCGCCGCAATGATCGCCCGCGAACTGGGTATGCCCGCCGAGCGGGTGCAGAAAATCCGTTACGCCGGAATGCTGCACGACATCGGCAAGCTCGGAGTACCCACCAAGGTGTTGCAGAAGACGGGCAAACTCACCGACGACGAGTACGCGGCCATCAAACTCCACCCGACGCGGGGCTACGAGATCGTCCGGGAGATCAGCTTCCTGGACGAGGCCCTGGCCGGGATCCGCCACCACCACGAGCGCCTCGACGGGCGCGGCTACCCCATGGGGCTGGTCGGGATGGAGATCCCCGAGTCCGCCCGCATCATCAGCGTCGCCGACGTCTTCGACTGCCTCACCTCCACGCGCTCCTACCGGCAGGCGTGGTCGGCGGAGGACGCCATCGTCGAACTGCGCGCTTGCGCCGGGACCCAGTTCGACCCGCGGATGGTCGAGGCACTCGTGCGCGCGGTCGAACGCGAGGGCTGGGAGACGCCGGACATCGCCGAGCCCCCGGGCGGCTGCTACACCGAGGCCGACCCCACGAACCGGACCTGTCCGGTACCGGCGGACGTACCCGCCGACGACGGGGTGGGCGCGGAGGGCGCAACAGCCGACACGTCAGCGCCCGCCGACGCGGTGACGGGCGGGAGCGACCGATGATGACGCAGAAGCAGTCCGACGGAGCGGGGACGTCGCGCCCGCCGCTGAGCGGACCCGAGGGCGGGGCCATGAGCCACCAGCGCCCGCGCGGTCCGATCTGGCGGACCCCCCGGCCGTTCCGCGCCGTGCTCGTCGGCTCGGTGGGGGCCGGCGCCCTGCTCGCCCTGGTGTGGACGGCCGCCACCGGTTTCGTCGAGCCCTACGTCGCGCTCGCCTTCTGCCTCGTCATCGCCGTCGGTGAGCTGGCCCGCATCACCCTGCCGGGGTCCCGCGAGGTCGCGCCGATCGCCTCGGCCGGTGCGATCAGCTACGCCTTCCTGCTGACCCTCGGAGCGGGGCCGCTCCACCACTCCGCCTGGCAGGTGGTGGCCGTGGTCGCCCTGGGCGTGGCCCTGGGTGAGCTGCCGCACGTCGCGGTGGGGCGCAGCCCCCGGGTCGAGGACGCGGCCCGGCGGGTGTTGGCGGCAACGGTGCTCGCGGTGGCCTTCCGGCCGGTGGCCGAGCAGCTGGAGCTGGTGGGGCCCTCGGTGACGGCCACGCTGCTGATGGCCGTCCTGGTGCTGCTGACCTGGTTCGCGGACTCGCTCGTGGCGGCGGTGCTCAGGGCTGAGCGCCTGCGCACCCGACTCCTGGTCGCGGTCCGCGACGAGTTGCGCGCCCAGTTCGCCACGGGCGCCGCGATCGGTTCCAGCGGGGTGCTGATCGCGCTCGCCTGCACGGTCACAGGCCTGGTCGGACTCCTGGTGTTCACTGCGCCGCTGCTGGTGTCGCAGGCGGCCTTCCGCCGCCACGCGGAGGTGCGGCGCACCTACCTGGAGACCGTGCGGGCCCTGTCCCGGGTGACCGAGGTGGGCGGCTACGTGGAGAACGGCCACTCGCGCCGGGTCAGCCAGCTGTCCCACGGGATCGCCTGTGAGCTGGGGCTGGCGGAGGCGGAGCTGCTGGAGCTGGAGTACGCGGCTCTCATGCACGACATCGGCCAGCTGTCGCTCAGGGAGCCCATCGCGGGCGGCGCGACCCTCCTCGCCTCCCCGAGGGAGCAGAGGCGCATAGCCGAACTCGGGTCCGCGATCATCCGGGAGACCGGTGTGCTGGACAACGTCGCGGAGATGGTCCGGCGCCAGTGCGAGCCGCTCGCCGGAGACGGGGACGAGGGGGTACCGCCCCTGGGCAGCAGGATCATCAAGGTCGCCAACGCGTTCGACGACCTCGTGGGTGAGAACGGGGACGCCGAGCGCCGCACCGCGGTGCTGGAGCGGCTGAGGATGGACACGGACAGCGAGTACGACCCCCGCGTGGTCGACGCCCTGTCGTCGGTGCTCGCCCGGGTCTGAGCCGCACCCGCCGACGGCCCCGCGGGTGCTCCGGCGGACGTCAGTCCAGGGGCGGGCGCAGGCGCGTGACGAACTTGTAGCGGTCGCCGCGGTACAGCGAGCGCACCCACTCCACCGGGTGGCCGTCCCCGTCGAAGCTGTGCTGGCAGTGCAGCACGAGGGGCAGGCCGACGTCCACGCCGAGCAGCCGCGCCTCGTTGGGGGTCGCCAGGACCGTCTCGATCGAGGCCTCCGCCTCGGCCAGGGACACGTCGTAGGCGCTCGCCAGCGCCTCGTACAGCGACGCGTAGCGGTCCAACTGGCGCCGAAGGCCCGGAAAGCGCCGCGCGGCGAGGTGCGCGGTCTCCACGGCCATGGGCTCGCCGTTGGCCAGGCGCAGCCGCTCGATGCGCAGCACGCGACCGCCCGAGCGGATCGCGAGGAGTTCGGCGAGCTGGTCGTCGGCGTTGATGTAGCTCACGTCCAGGATGCGCGTCGCCGGGTGCAGGCCGTGCGCGCGCATCTCCTGCGTGTAGCTGGTGAGCTGGAGCACCTGGGCGACCTTCGGCTTGGCCACGAACGTGCCCTTGCCCTGGATGCGCAGGAGGCGGCCCTCCACGACCATCTCGGTCAGAGCCTGGCGCACCGTGGTCCGGGACGTGCCGAACTGGGTCGCCAGTGCCCGCTCCGGGGGGACCGGGTTGCCGGCGGGCATCGCCTCGATCAGCTCCAGCAGCTGCTTCTTCACCTGGTAGTACTTCGGCACCCGGGGGTTGCCGTCCAGTGTGCGCTGACCAGTCATCAGTCTCCTCCGCCGCGTCCCGCGCTTGCCGCACACACCCGCCGGCGTGGCCGGTACGGCGGGCGGGCGGCCGCCGATTGGTGTGGACCACTGGTCGAGTGCGTACCCCTTGAGTATGCACGCCTTCATGGGATGATTTGTGAGTGCCTCACCTCAGTGATCTCATCTGGCGACACACGTCACTCAAACAAGCGGACCTCGAGTGGATCCACTCCCTGGTCTCCGACTGGCAGCTCCTCGCGGACCTGTCCTTCGCGGACCTCGTCCTGTGGGTGCGCCTGCGCGACGACGACGGCTGGGTGGCGATCGCCCAGATGCGTCCCACCACCGGTCCGACCGCCTTCCAGGACGACCTGGTCGAGGCCGTCGTCCTGGACGACATGACGGATGTCACGTCGCGGACGGCGCCGCGCGCGGTCGGCCGCAGGGCCCTCATCGACCGCGCCTGGGCGGAGGGGCGGATATGCCGCGACGGCGACCCGGACTGGTCGGGCGGGGTCCCCGTGCGGGAGGAGACCATCCCGGTGCGCCGCGAGGGCAACCTCATCGGCGTCATCCAGCGCAGCACCAACCTGAGTTCCGCGCGCACGCCCAGCCGCCTGGAGCTGACCTACCTCCAGAGCGCGGGCGACCTGGCGCAGATGATCGCCGAGGGGGCGTTCCCGTTCAGCGACCAGGGGCCGCTGATGGTGCGCTCCCCGCGCGTGGGCGACGGACTCCTGCGGCTGGACCAGAACGGCGAGGTGGTCTACGCCAGTCCCAACGCCCTGTCCGCCTACCGCAGGCTCGGGCTGGCCGCCGACCTCGTGGGCGCGCGCCTGGACCGCACCACGCTGGAACTGGCCGCGACGGGGGAGGCGAGGGACGAGGCCCTCACGTACACCGCGAGCGGCCGTGCGCCGCAGGAGGCGGAGGTGGAGACCCGCGGGGTCACCGTGCAGCTGCGCGCCATCCCGCTGGTCATCGACGGGGTGCGCATCGGCGCGCTGGTCATGGTCCGCGACGTCACGGAGCTGCGGCGCCGCGAGCGGGAGCTGATGACCAAGGACGCCACCATCCGGGAGATCCACCACCGGGTCAAGAACAACCTCCAGACGGTGGCCGCCCTGCTGCGGCTCCAGTCGCGGCGCCTGGACGTGCCGGAGGCGCGGGCGGCACTGGACGAGGCGGTGGGCCGGGTCGGCTCCATCGCGATCGTGCACGAGATGCTCTCGCACACCCCGGACGAGGTCGTGGACTTCGACGACATCGCCGACCGGGTGATCCAGATGGCGGCGGAGGTCTCCTCGACGGGCGGAACGGTGGTGCCGCGCCGGGTCGGCGGGTTCGGGCTGCTGAACGCCCTGGTGGCGACGCCGCTGTCGATGGTGCTCGCCGAGCTCGTGCAGAACGCCGTGGAGCACGGACTGGAGCAGGGGCCGGGGCGGATCGAGGTGCGGGTGCGCCGGTTCGACGCCGAGCCCGCCTACCCGGGGTCGGGGAGCCTGGAGCTGGCCGTGTCCGACGACGGCGGCGGTCTGCCCCTCGACTTCGACCTGGAGGGCACCACGAGCCTGGGCCTTCAGATCGTGCGGACCCTCATCGTGGGCGAGCTGGGGGGAACCCTGGCGATCAAGCCGATGGAGAGCGGTGGGACCGAGGTCGCCATCAGCCTTCCGCTGGAGCGCGAGGAGGGAGAGGTGCCCTGAGGGCGTGCGTCCCGGAGGTGGCGGGGGCGCAGTCCCCGCCGCGCCGCGGGGACCTCACGTGCTCCCCGTGTCCGTACGGGGTGCGTCGTCTCTGGGACGTGCCTCCCGCGGCGGGTTCCGCCGCGGGGAATCCGCCGGTGTCACCGGAGGGGGTGTACCGGTGCGGCGGTGTACCGCCGGTGCCGTGGGTGCGGCGGGAGGTGGGTCAGCTGCGGACCATGGAGCGGTGCGGGGAGCCGCGGCGCTTCTTGAGCAGGCGGCGCTCGTCCTCGCTGGTGCCGCCCCAGACGCCGCCGTCCTGACCGCTCTCCAGCGCCCACTTCAGACAGGCGGAGCTGACGGGGCAGCGCTGACAGACCGTCTTCGCTTCCTCGATCTGGATCAGTGCGGGGCCGAAATTGCCGATGGGAAAGAAGAGTTCAGGGTCTTCGTCACGGCAGGCTGCGTCATGGCGCCAGTCCATGCGGTCCACTCCTCACGGTGAGGCGATCGTGGCTTGTGAAGCTTTTCACGATCGTGCGCGTGTGCGGATTGTGCGAAGGGCGCCCGATGGATGGGTCCCATCGGAGGATGTCCAGGCCGAGGTGGTTCAGGTTTCACCCCACGGCCATGTGGGAAGCGCCCAAATTAACTCGCCCGTAACTCGCGGCGATATCTTGAGCGTGCCAGGGTTCCCCGGGCCATGCAAGAGGTGCCGAGGCCGAAGGTCCTGATCGGCGTGTCGGGTGCGTCACAGTGCTTGCTAATGGTCTCTATCGACGCAATTAACAGACGATTCGTAATGCCTTCGGTACAGAGTGGAAGTTGACCTGCTCTCGCTCTCCCAGGTATTCGCCGTCGATTTGGAACGCCCTGGGGTGCGACGACGAGATGAGGAGAGAGTCCTGGTCATGCCACGTGGCGTAGCCGTCACCGCGCGCCGGAAGCCCTTTGGGGAAGAACATTTGGGAAAGTACCCAGCCAGTGAGCGCATGTGACGAGTGCGTGAGAGCGAAAGCGTCCAGTCCCAGCTCGAAACGGGAAGCGGGCGTCGGCTGAAGGGGCAGGGCGCCCGCGTACGTCCACGGTGTGGTGTTCGTGACGAGCGCGAAATACACCTCTTCGAGGGTCCTTCCGCGACTGACCACGCTTAGTGACGGATCGCGGATATCGCCCTGGAAGAAGAGCTTTACCGCGACTTCCGCGTAGAGGGCCGGGGTGGCCTTGCGGCCGTTCGCCCGCTCGTGTTCCACCTGCTGGACCACATCCGCGTCCCAGCCGAAACCGGCACAGAAAGTGAAGTAGCGGTCGTCCTGATCGCTGGTGATACGCCCGAGGTTGATCTCGCGCTCGCGCCCCTCCCGGACCGCTTCGAGCACCGCCCCGGTCGCCTCGACCGGATCTCCGGGCACGCCGAGGGCACGGATGAACACGTTGGCGCTGCCGCCGGGGATCACCGCGTAGCGGGGGCGCTTGAGTCCTTCCGGAGTCGCCAGGAGACCGTTGACCACCTCGTTGACGGTGCCGTCGCCGCCGAGGCTCAACACCAGCTCGTGGCCGTCGGCCGCGGCCTCGCGGGCGAGGACCACGGCGTGGTCGCGGTACTCGGTCTCGGCGACGGTGATGTCCAGCTCCGAGGCCAGGGCGCCCAGGATCACCTCACGGGTCCGTGACGTGGTCGTGGTCGCCTGGGGGTTCACGATGAATAGGGCGCGCACCCGCTCAGTGTAGGCGTTCGGGGGGTGCGGAACCCGCCGTACCCCGCAAGGGTTACTTGTCGGTATCCACCGTCGCGCCGCGCTCAGCCCCGTTCCGCGGTGCGCGGGACACGGAACACCAGGGCCGGGGGGCGGTCGGCCGGAAGCGCGTATAGGCTCGTCGGGTGTCTTCTCGTCCCGTCACCGTCGTCGTCGCAGCAGCGCTGGAGGCCCTGATCGGGCTGGCCGCGGCGGCAGGCGGCCTCTACAGCCTCGCCACCGCCGTCACGGGCCGGGCCGGCGACCTCACCAACGCGATCCCGCTGGCCGCACTGGGGCTGGGCGTCGGCGCGCTGCTCGTGTTCGTCGCGCGCGGACTCTGGCAGCTCAGGGAGTGGGCGCGGACGCCGGTGTTCGTCACGCAGCTCTTCCTCGCGGTGGTGTCCTACTACATGTTCACCAGCGAGCAGTACGCGCTCGGGGCGGTGCTCCTGGGCGTGGCCGTCTGCGCCTCCGCCGCTGTGCTGTCGCCGCCGACGACCGCGGTGCTCTTCCCCGAGGACCGGGGGAGGTAGCTCCGCGGCCGCCCGCGGCGACCGTCGCCCGGTCAGTCGTCCGTGGTCAGCGCCTGGCGCAGCTGCGCCAGGGTCCGTGCCAGCAGACGGGACACGTGCATCTGCGAGATCCCCAGTTCCTGGGCGATCTGCGACTGGGTCATGTTGCCGAAGAAGCGCAGCAGCAGGATGCGCTTCTCCCGCGGCGGGAGCTGTTCCAGGAGAGGCTTGAGCGACTCCCGGTACTCCACGCCCTCCAGGGACTCGTCCACGATGCCCAGCGAGTCGGCCACCGCGGGGGCGTCCTCGTCGCCGCTGTCGGGAGCGTCCAGCGACACCGTCGAGTAGGCGTTGGCGGACTCCAGGCCCTCCAGCACCTCCTCCTCGGTCATCTGGAGGTGGACGGCGAGCTCCGCGACGGTCGGGGAGCGCCCCTCCCGCTGCGACAGGTCGCTGACCGCCTTGGTGAGTGAGAGCTTCAGCTCCTGGAGGCGGCGGGGAACCCGCACCGCCCAGCCCTTGTCACGGAAGTGCCGTTTGATCTCACCGACGATCGTCGGGGTCGCGTAGGTGGAGAACTCCACCCCGCGTTCCAGGTCGAACCGGTCGATGGACTTGATCAGCCCGATCGTGGCCACCTGGGTGAGATCGTCCAGCCACTCGCCGCGATTCCTGAAACGGCGGGCCAGGTACTCCACCAAGGGCAGGTGGAGCTCCACCAGTTCGTCGCGGATCCGGCGGCGCTCGTCGGAGTCCGCGTCGAGTTCGTTAAGGCGCTCGAACAACAGTCTCGCTCGCGCCCGGTCGGGCACCGCGTGTTCGGTCTTCGCTGTCAGAGCGGGCCCCCTTTCGCTCACGCCGACTCCAGGGTGCCGCGGCGTTTGTACAGGACGATGTAGACGCGGTCGTCCGGTCCGGCCCCCGAGTCGACCTCGCCCGCCAGAGCGGACAGTACGGTCCACGCGAAGGTGTCGCGGGCGGGAAGGCGTCCGTCTGCGGTGAGGACCGAGACGGAGATGCGCATTCCCTCGGGGGTGAGTTCGAATTCCGTGGTCAGTTCTGTGCCGGGCAATGCCTGGGAGAGGAGCATCGCGCAGGCCTCGTCGACACCGATCCTCAGGTCCTCGATCTCGTCGAGGGTGAAATCGAGTCGCGCGGCCAGGCCGGCGGTCGCCGTCCGCAAGACGGACAGATAGGCGCTGTCCGCGGGCATGTTGACGGTGACAGCGTCCCTGACGCCAATGGCGTCGGCCGTGGGCACAGCGGTTTCTTCGGTCACGTCCCTCCTTCGGGGGGCGAGGTTGCCGCTTGAAAGCAATGTATCTCGTTTCACCCTGCCACTGACGCAGGGAGAACGGATCGTGTCCGTCGGATCCGGTCCGAACGCAGGACGACCGGCGCTTCTCAGGGCCGGGGGGTGCCCAGGGCGGCCAGCGCGTCGCCGTCGAGGCGGCGGACCGTCCACCCGTTCATGGGCGTGGAGCCGAGCGACTCGTAGAAGCGGATCGAGGGCTCGTTCCAGTCGAGCACGGACCACTCCAGTCGCGAGTAGCCGCGTTCCACGCAGATCTCCGCCAGGGTCCGGAGCAGGGCCACGCCGTGGCCCTCGCCGCGCGCCTCCTGGCGGACGTAGAGGTCCTCCAGGTAGACGCCGTGCTTTCCGGTCCAGGTGGAGTAGTTGCGGAACCAGAGCGCGAACCCGACGGGAGCGGCGCCGCCGTCCGTGCCGACGCGCTCCGCGACGTGTGCGAACACCGACGCGTCCGGGCCGAAGAGGGCGGTGCGGAGGTCGTCCTCGGCGGCGACGGCGGCCTCGGGCTCCTTCTCGTACTCGGCGAGCTCCCGGATCATCTGGTGGATGACCGGCACGTCATCCGGTCGGGCTGGACGGATCATGGGATCACCTGGGTCGTGGATCGGCGGACACGTTCCCTCCCAGGGTATGCGCTGGGCAGGGGAGGAGTTCGTGGGCCGCCCGCGCGGTCCGGGACGGAGCACGCCCCGGCCGTCCGGACCGCACGCACTCAGGGCCGGTGGGCGACCACGCGTTCGACGAGCCCCATGAGCAGGCGGTCGTGGTGGCCGATTTCGAACCCGACCTCGGCGGCGACCTCCCTGGGAAGGCGGCGCGGGTGCTCGCGGCGCCGTTCCACGAGCCGTCCGGGCAGGCGCGCGTACTCGATGTGGTCGACCATCAGGAGCCTGCCGCCCGGTACCAGGACCCGGTACATCTCCGCCAGGGCGCGGCGCTGGTCCGGCACGGAGCACAGGGCCAGCGTGCACAGGACGGTGCCGAAGGTCTGGTCGGGGAAGTCCAGGTCCTGGGGGTCGCCCTCGACGAGACGGGCGGGCATCCCCAGTTCGTCGGCCCTCCTCCGGGCGTCGGCGAGCATCTCCGGGTCGGGGTCGATCCCGGTGAGCTGGACCTGCGGCGGGTAGTGGTGCAGGTTCCTGCCCGTGCCCACCGCCACCTCCAGCGTGTGCCCCCGTGCCCCGGCGCACAGGATCTCCCGGGTCCGGCGCATGGCCGGGCTCTGGAAACGCCGTTCGTGGTCGTGGTGGGCGGTCGGCCGCTCCCCGCGCGTTCGACCGTGCTCCGTGCGCGAATCCATGTCTCCCCCTGGCAGCGGCGCCTACACCACGACTCTGGGTCCCCGCCGTCTCCGGGTCAAGGGGAAGGAGGGGAGCGTTCCCGGCCGGTTCCGGCCTTCCCGCCCCGGGCCGGACCTCCCGGACCTCCGGACCGAAAGGCGGCGGGGGCCCCCCCCCCGGGGGGGGGGGGGCCCCCCCCGGGCC